>NYXO01000049.1 GCA_002685415.1 Methanobacteriota archaeon | reverse complement strand
TCCCACGGACCAAGTTGACCTTGGGTTTGAGAGAATCGAGTAAGGGTTCAACACAGTGAGGAAGGTGTTGGTCGCTCCACTTCCTGTTGTGATATTGATTATTGCACTAACCATGTTGTTCATTTCTTCAGTGTATGAAGCAATTGGAAGCTGTACGTTATCAATCCATGCGGAGTCATTTCCATGAGATACTGAACCGTCCTTGACATACTTCCAGGTGTATGTGTGATATCCTGGTGAAACCGTTGCCGTATAGGTGCCGTTGCTCTCTCCAGACCAAGCCGATGTGAAGGAGCTTCTGGAGCAATTTGGATTATCAATACAGAATAAGAGATAGTCGTAGTTTGCCTCGCTGGACACTGAATAATTGAAAGATAGAGTTCCGGATGCCATTGCTCCAGCGTATTCTAGAGTTGAGTGTTGATTGTGAGTTAGGTTACCTGATTGAGCGGTGTAATTTCCATCAATGATTCGATCACTTTGGGCAAACCACCAGTAGTTGCTCGAACCGACTTGAGTCCATCCATTAGCGATATACCCGACTTCGAAGTCTCCGTGGAATTCAGTTAGTTCTTCTGTAGGATAGTAGAATAGTTCTCCACCGGCACTGGTATTTCGTACAGATGTACCATCGCATGTACGTGTGTGTATACCGATATTATTCATATCGGGACAATGAGCGAGATTCATCATGTGGTAACGCACGCTTGTATCTTCGTTTGTATTGGTATTTGGACCATAGGAAGTAGTACCTGCAACAGGAACTGGAGTTATGCCTGCTTGCAAACAAGCATCGTGTGCCTCGTCGATACTTTGGTAATCATCGGCATTGAGCGCTGGTGAGCCTCCAAATGGACCCTCGTCCGATACTGGAAGGATCAGTTTTGTAGCGTTTGGATTCCAAGAATGATCGATAGTGGTTGCAGGGTTGCCTGGCATGGAACCTGAAGAATCTCTCCAGGATTCACACGCCCATGTAGAACCTGGCCCCCACATCTCAGAGTTGTAGCCCCAATCGGATGGGATTGATAGTGCTGAACCATTGAACATGACTTCTGTCAGAGGTCTGATTCCACCGCTTGTATCGGTGGCATTCTGGCCAAGATATGTCGAACGTGGGCCGTTTGAACCATCGTCGCCTATTGTAATTGCATTAGCGCAATTAGCATGTTGATTTGCGTGGTGCATATTTCCACTTAGTGTGTATAATGTTTCTAAAACAGTGATATTTGCAGCTTCAAGCATTGGCTTGATTCCAGCGAAGTTCTCACCTGTTGTCAGAACTCCACCGTAGAATACTGCACACATATCGGCCCACTCTGTTGTCATTGAACCCGATGAATCTAGAAGTCCAACGTACTCAACTATGGAACCTCTAGTATCTTCCCAAACGATAACCGCAGTGTTGTTTGCACCGATGCTGATTGCTGGATTGCCTCTGTGTCCTAATGCCGGCGTAACCATCGTTGAATTGATTAGAACTTGGAAGCCATTGTTTGTATCATGGGAAAGCATGCAGTAGTAAATTAGCGGGCTTCCGAAGTACAATCCTAGTGGGTCGTGTGTATCCACCCATACAATATGCACTGCATCGTAAGAATCTACAGCAATATCTGGGGAGTTGCGAGTTCCGCTGCCATCGGCAATAGTATGAGATGCTATTGTCATGTTCTGTATATCGCCAGAGGAACCATCTCGATCATCTTCTGAAGGGTCCAATAATGTGTAGAGAATATCCGTATCAGTGACTTCCCAAACGATGTGTGCTCTACCTTGTGAGTCGATTACCATCGAAGGGCCAGACAGAGACGATGCATTGGAGCCCCCAACCTGAGTTGTTGAAATTAGAACCGTGTCAACACCGGTTGAAATCTGAATTAGTGCATATCTTAGCAATGGTGTGCTAGTGTTCTCAATCCAAACAAGGTGTATCCTATTCGAGTCATCCATTACCCCCATGACGTCGATTGGATTGTTTGCATTCAGGTTTGTAAGTAGAGTCTGAGCGTCACTATCACCGATAGTTCCGTTCGCCGTAGGAAATCGAGTCGGTTCATTTACCAGCTCTTCCGGCTCACCAGATGCGGCTAACAGCGAAGGTGCAAGCAGGGCACTTAGCATTAGCAAAGTAAGCACAGCAGCGAGTTGAGTTTGCTTGATTTCTATTCTGTTGTTTTCGGCGCTCAGAGTGGGGGTTAGGCTTCCGACCATAAGGTTCGAGAGTCTTGTAAGCACATAGAGTGGGGGCCGGACATGTCCGAATAACAGGTATTTCGCAGGAATTATGGCTGAAATCATTGAGCCTGTGACGCGCGCTTCCGTCGTATGAAATCCGAATAATTTCCAGGCCAAATCCACAAACTTCCATCTGCCGGTAATTCCCAAATCGTATCACAGATTTTGTCTAAGAAAAATCGATCGTGGCTGACCGTGATTATACTTCCATCATATTCCACCAAAGCCTCCTCAAGAGCCTCTTTTGCATCGGTATCCAAATGGTTCGTAGGCTCATCGAGAAGGAGTAGGTTATTCTCTTCGAGCAGTAATTTCAGTAGGGCAATACGGGCCCTCTCTCCTCCACTCAATTTTTCCAGTTTAGTTTCTACCATTTCGCTGGTAAATTGGAAACGCCCAAGCAGAGCCCGAATGTCTCCATAATCCATCCTTGGTTTGAGGGCTCTGACCTGTTCTACAGGAGTTAAATCAAAATTTAGTGATCGATGATCTTGATGGAAGTAACCTATCTGAACACCAGGCTTTACATCGACGCTACCTGAGTCTAGTTTAAGTTCACCTTGAATGAGGCGCAGTATAGTGGTTTTACCTGCTCCATTAGGCCCTACAATACCTATTTTTTGACCTCTAGATACACCCACTTCTAGACCCTTAATTATCGGTCTATTTAGTCCTTCAAAGGTTAATGTGGCATCACGGAAGTCAAGAACTTCAAGACTACTCTTTTCAGTCGATTCAAGTCGGAAATTTAGACCTCTACGTTGGCGGGGTTTTAGCGACTTTAACCAACGTAATTCGCCTTGTGCTCTGGCCAATAAAAATCTCTTTTGAGAGATTGATTTGTCATACTTATTGGCACGCTTCATCGACTGTAATGCGCCTGTTAGCCGCTTGACCTCTGCTTCGGTTTTTTTGATTCGGTCTGCCAATGTCTGAAGAAACAGTTCTTTTTGTTGTAAAAATGAGGTGTAATTGCCGTGGTAACCTTTTGCTCGAGTATCCTGTATCTCAACTATGGCGTTACAGACTCGGTCGAGGAAATATCGATCGTGACTAACTATCAATAGTGCTCCTTGGAATGTAATTAGGAATTCTTCGAGCCAATCAAGAGTTCCTAGATCAAGATGGTTTGTTGGCTCGTCTAGGAAGAAGACATCGATTTCTGATAAGCCAACCAACTGCCTTGCCAGGGCTACCTTGGCACGCTCCCCTCCTGACAAATTTGCCAAGGGTGTCTCCAGAGGATGGTGGGCTAGGTCTAGTGCTCGAAGTATTTCTTGCGCGTGACTAGCAACGTTAGTTCCACCGCTTCGAGCCATCATTGACTGAAGTTCCTGATAGCGATCTATGTCTGGTTGCCAATTACCCTCATAGAAGGAGGGATCGGCCATTTTTGCCTCAAGGGCTGCAATTTCTTCTTCCAATTCCTGAAATTGACGACCTTTTCGATTGAGTTCTTCTTCAAGAGTAGCCCCTTCGTCTATGTCTCTAATTTGAGTCAGAAAGGCAAGACGGAGGCCCGGCGAAAATAAGATGTCTCCAATATCCTGATCTTGGTTCGAAATTGTTCTCAGTAAGGTGGTTTTTCCTGCCCCGTTATGGCCGACCACACCTATTCTATCGCCTTCGTCAATTCTCAGATTTACACTATCTAGTACTTTGACTGGTCCGAAGGCGCGATGTACATCTTCGATGCGGATTAGCTCACGCGCCATGCTTTGGCGGCTTGCACTGCCTTGATGTGTGCATCGGTCAAGAGTTGAGTGCATCTAGGCGAGATTGATCCAATCTTTCCCACTCGAAGTGCCCTTCGATAGTGGGTGGGCGACCGAAGTGTCCACCAGCTGAAGTCGCTGAGTATAACGGGCGATGCAGCTTCAAATCTCGAGAAATTGCTGCGGGTCTGAAATCAAAAACTTGTGATACTCTATCTGTAAGTTCCTCTTCACTGATTCTACCTGTTCCGAATGTCTCAACTCGCAGGCTTACTGGAGCCGCTACTCCGATAACATAGGCAACTTGGATTTCGCAGCGAGTAGCTAAACCTGCTGCAACAACATGCTTTGCAGCCCATCTGCAGTAGTAGGTTGCTGAACGATCTACCTTTGTAGGGTCCTTGCCAGAAAAAGCCCCTCCACCGTGGCGCGCCATTCCCCCGTAAGTATCTACGACGATTTTCCGGCCTGTGATTCCTGCATCTGCATATGGGCCTCCAGGATCTGCAAATCGACCTGTGCCATTGACGTGGAGAATATAGCCTTCTTTCAGCCAATAATTGGGTATTGCGTGCTCAACAACTTCGCTCTTGATTACTTCTCGAATGTAGGCTTGCTCGGCTTCGATATCACCGTCAAAGCGGTCTTTCAGAGCATCATCATGCTGAACTGCGACTACTACTGTGTGTACTCTCAGTGGATTTCCATCGTCGTCATACTCCACTGTTACCTGACTCTTGCCGTCTGGACGAATCCAATCGATTTCGCCGCTGGCAACAATCATGTCTAGGCGGCGGCAAATACGCTGAGAAAGTGCAGAAGGTAGTGGGAAGTATCGGCCTCTGAGTTCCTCTTCAGCCTCAGTCTCTGTGCAGGCATAACCAAACATCATTCCTTGATCGCCCGCACCAACATCATCCAATGATTCTCCATCAACTCCTTGAGCGATATTTGCCGATTGAGTTGTGATATTGACATCGACCAAACATAGTCCTTCACTGCTTGCATCCATGCCAATTGCGTGGTTATCATAACCGATACGTACAGCGGTTTCACGTGCTATGGCCTCATAGTCCGGGGCCTTTCCATTAAGGGTCACTTCGCCTGCTAATACTATCAGTGCGTGTTCGGGCATTCCTTTGACCAACGTCTCCACTGCGACTCGAGCACTGGAATCAATCCTGAGGCAGGCATCAACTATCGAATCAGAGATCGCATCACACAATTTGTCGGGATGTCCTGCCGAAACAGATTCGGAGGTGAACAATGCAACCATGTCTATCCGGCCATCCTTCCATATATGGGTTTTCGGCGAACTGAATATCTAACAAAAAGGTGTGTATTCAGTATGAAATTTGAGGTCATTATCACCGCAGCATTGAGAAAGGGGTCTTTTTCGCAGCGTCGATGACACCCACCGAGGCCGACATCGAGGCGGTTGTAGAGGCCGATGAAAATGGCACCAGGCTATACCCCGAGCAGGTAGTCGATGGATTGCCGACAATATACTCATTCCAGTCTTGTCCATTTTGCTTCAAGATTCGTGCACTATTGGGTAGCCGCGGCATCGCTTATGCTGACGTCGAAGTTGAGCCAATGAAGAAGGCTGAACTAAAGTGGGGAGATTGGAATCAAGTTCCTGTCTACGTTGATATTGATGGGAATGCAATGGATGAGTCAAACGATATCCTTCACTATATCGATTCCAATAATGGAAATCTATTCCCACGTGCGGGGCATGATCCTGAACAAGATCGTTGGATGGAATTCAGCAACAAGGTACTCGGCAAATCCATTGTTGCTGTAATCTACCGGACTTTTGGAAGTTCATTCCGTGCATTAGAATACGTCAATGGTATCGAGAACTTCTCAAGAAAAGACAAACTTGTGAACAAGTATCTTGGCGGATTTGTAATGAAAATGGTTGGTCGTTCTCGCGCAAAAATGTTTGATCAGCCGCCTAGAGAGAATCTCAAAACCCAATTAGATACAATGAGTAGTGGTTTCAAAGGCGATTTCTTCGGAGGAGAAAATCCGAATGGTGCAGATTTCGCAAATTATGGAATCCTTCGCTCAATGCAGGGCTTGGAAGGTTTCGATATTCTAGAGGCTCATCCCGAAGCCTTCGGTTGGTATAATCGAATGCAATTAGTATCTGGAGTCTGAATTTTCCTGACCGCAGCAGCGATAGATGAATGGGTTCTGCGGTTACCATGGTCGAAGTCGAGACGGAGATGGTCTGGACAGGAGACATGGTCAAGGCTGAAGCCCTGCTTTCCGCCATCGAAGGTCAGGATTTCGCCGATATTGAACTGGTCACAGAATGTGAAGGGGGACAAGCTGGACTTCGCATTTTTGTCAAAGGTGATGACCTAAGAGAAGTTAGAGAACAGGTGGATTCTTTGTTGGCTTTACTCGCTTCTGCTGAGGCAGAATACGATTCCAACAATTGAAGGTGGAGCAACTACCCCATCCTACCGTGAACAGCCTCCCTCACGACCGCTCGTGGCTTCTTGCTAATGCCGAGCCGACGGCGCTATTCCACGATTCGATGGATAGATGGATAAACGCCATGATTGCTGACGAGCATGGCGGAGGTGAAAGTTCTGAGGAGAATATAGTGGGCGAAATTAGAGCCAAGGCAAACGGAATTATTGCGGGTACAAGTGTAGTTGATAGGCTCGTAATACAGCATTTTCCAGATTGTACTGTGACTTGGAATGTTATAGAAGGGGAAAGTGTACAATCTGGCGAACAGGTGCTCAAAATTTCCGGACCCGCTGTTCAAATTCTACGATGTGAGAGAATCATGCTCAACATACTAGGTCGGATGTCTGGTATTGCAACAAATACCGCTGCTTGGGTTTCTCAGGCGGGAGATATTGGAGTTGCCTGTACTAGAAAGACGGATTGGGGTCTACTCGATAAATGGTCAGTACATGTCGGCGGTGGATTGACTCACAGATTGTCCCGTGCTGATGCATTGATGATCAAAGAAAACGACTTGCCAGCCTTGGCTCCCGGAATCGATGAAGAAGATGCTGCAGTAGCCACTGCTGTATCGTTAATTGACATGGATTCTGACGCAGAATTTACAGTCATTGAAGTTAGAGATTCAAGCCAAGCATTGGCCGCAGTAAAAGCATGGGATTCACTACAGATAGAACGTAGCGGCTGTGAAAAAATAGTCTTACTGCTAGACAATATGGGTCCGAAAGGTTGTGCTGAAGTTCACAATATTCTGATGCAAGAAAACCTACGTGCATGGTGTATATTGGAAGGCTCTGGCGGGGTTGTGCACGAAGATCTTGGACAATGGATTGAATCGGGTGTTGATTTGGTCTCAACTAGTGCTCTAAATCGAGGTGTTTCTCCACTCGATCTATCGATGAAAATTGTTGGTGGTGATTGAATGGGAGAGATACCCGACTCCCACCCAAGGAAAGCCTCTTTACTTGCTAGAGCTAAATTGACCGAGGCGGCTTCCCAAGGCTTACTTGCCGAATCTGCATTGATTGCTCATGGCAGAGGAGAGGCTTTTGATTACCTTCTGGGAGAGAAAACTAGTGATTCCGCCTCACTAGCAATTCGTGAAACGGCAGCACGGCTACTCAAAGCCGAGAGAGCAGTCATTTCCCTCAATGGCAACACCACCGTATTAGCGGGAGAGCAGGCGATTCGCGCAGCCGCAATAATCGGATGTCCAGTTGAAGTCAACATTTACTATCGAACGCCTGAAAGGATGGAGATTTTGATTTCAACACTTGAAAATTTGCGCCTCAATGTTGCTAACCAAGACCCTCCTCTTGGTTGGGATGATTCGCAGTGGCCCGATATTGTAAACTCTGTCGATATCCTTGGAGGAGATGCTGATGGAATAATTGAGGGGCTCGAAGGGCCTCGCTCAATATGCAGTTCTCGTGGCATCGAGGCAGCTGATGCTGTGCTTGTGCCTTTGGAGGATGGAGATCGCTGCGAGGCTTTGGTAGCACTAGGAAAACAAGTATTGGTCATCGACCTAAATCCACTCTCAAGGACTGCGAGAATGGCACATGTTACCATTGTCGATGAAGTAAGCAGAGCAATGACAGAACTATGTTCTGCCTTAGTTGAGGAGCCTGAAATCTCGCAGTGGGATAATGGCCAAGCCCTACGAGATGCGCTTGGAATAATGGCTCAAGCATCAAATCAAATACCAAGTTAAGTTCGGAATTTCATGGGCAAGAAATATTTCTTCAAATTTGTATCCGAACCAAAAAACGACCCGCTTAGGTCAATCGTAGGCTTAGCATGCGTCGGTCAGGCCATCTCTGACGGCCATGAAGTCAGTGTTTTCTTTGCCGGAGCGGGAACAAGATTGTTGGATGAGGAATTTATCGAAGAACTAAATCAAGAGATGGGACCTGATTCAAATTTCATTACTCAATTGATGGAGAATATCATTGCAAACGCAGTCCTTTACTGCTCATTTGCATCAGTTAAATCAACACTTGGTTACAGTGAGGGGGACGATGCTCTGATCGTGGCCGATGACCAAATCGAGTGGAGTGGTCCGCCTGGCGTAATCAAGTTGAGCGCTGACTCAGAAGTTCAGTTAGTCTACTGAAATTCTTTCTCTAGCATTGTTTTACATCTGTCCGCGATGGTTTGACCGACTTCGGAAGTACTAGCATCGCCACCAAGATCGTAGGTTACTACTCCGCCTTCTTCGAAATGTTCCTGAATTGCTTGTTGCAGTATGTCAGCACACTTATCCAAGTGAGCGTCTTTCTTTCTGTATGCTAAAGCCTCAAACATCATCTGTACAGATTGTAGAGTAGCAATCGGATTTACTACATTCTTTCCAGTATATTTTGGTGCTGAGCCATGAACTGGCTCAAACATCATGTGATTAGGGCCTAAATTTGCACTAGCAGCCATACCGAGCCCTCCTTGCAAGACACTTGCTAGGTCTGTGGCGATATCACCAAACATGTTTGGAAGGACTACGACGTCCAAATCCTCTGGATCCCTCATTAGCCACATTGTGAATGCATCAATGTATGCTGCATGAGTTTCGATATCCGGATTTTCTTCTGAAATCTCATTGAAAATCCCTCTGAATAATCTACACCCACGTGTTACGTTTGACTTGTCAACGCAAGTTACTGATTGGGGGACTCCCATTTTTCTATGGCGATGGCGAGCTAAATCGAATGCGAAGTTGATGACTCTCTCACTTCCTTTACGGGAAATTGGTCTTGGATCCCATTCAACTTCTCCTTCAAGCCCAGGGAATTCTTCGATTACAATCGGCTCGTCCCTTTCTCCCTTGGCCTTCTGTTCCATTCTACGTAGAAGAGAGTGGTAGAGGCCTTCGGTATTCTCTCGAATCATTACCATGTCAACCATATCTGGTTGCCAAACTTGTTGATGCACTCCGTGTACCTTGTGTTTTACACCCGGGTAGAGTTTGATTGGACGGACATTAGCGTAGAGTTTGAGTCCGCTCCTAAGTCCAAGTATGACTTGGCCGCCTGCCATGTCACCATTTGGTAGTCTAGCATCTGGCCAGCCGATGGCACCAAGAAGAATCGCGTCCGAATTGTCCCTACAGTGTTCGAACGAACCTTCCGGCCACTCCTCACCAGTTTCAAGATAATACTGACCTCCACATGGAATTTCAGTTATTTCAAATGAAATTGGGCTATGTTGCTGAAAGGTCTCGATTACCTTCAGTGCCTCAGCAATGACCTCTGGGCCTGTCCCGTCGCCGGCCAATACAGTAAGACGGTAGCCTGTCATGAAACCTTGGCACTTGCTCATCATTCATCAATACAACCCATTCATTCCTTCGTGCAAAGAAACCCTTCAACGAGGAATTCTAAGGCGATATTTGATAGACGGTCACCGCGAACATGGTGACATGGACCGCAGCGGCGAGGAGGGTAGTGAATCTTCACGGATTGACGTCAACACATTGCCAGATTCATTAGTTCGTCTATGGGATACTATGTTGAGAATCGACCCGACTTGGGATTTAGCGGCATGGTTACAAGAACGTGCGGATGATGAGTTAGAGTTGGTCGAAGCTCATCTTGGTCGTGAGCGTCTGAGACTTGAACAGCGACTTCACAGAATAGAGACTCTGGTAAAGAAGCTGAAGCGACAAAGAGAAGTTGCTGGGCCTGAATTGTTAAGAGACCCTCATCAGAAAAATCTCTTCGACATATTCGACAAATCGATCACGTCTCAAAAGTCAGAGGGGACGTCTGAAGAGAACGACGAGCCCTTGGTTTCTGGCGGAATTATGGGAGTTGACGACGATCCGTTGCTAGCAATTGTTGCAGAACACATTCTAGGAACGATTGAGGTTGCTTCCTTGGAAGACGACAGCCCTGTGCATTTTGATGATTTTATTGATGCTCTGCAACCGATGGGGATTTCGGTTGATGAAGTCGATGAGGCAATCGCATATTTGCTACAACATCGGCAAATTATCGAAATTGAGCAAGATTTTTTTGGATTTACCCCCTAAAAAACCACCTCGAGTGAGGTTGATTGCAACCGTTCCATTCAAAGTAGAGACCCATGTGGGATGGCGCGTCGGTGCCATGGTTAGCGACGCTTCTGGATGGTATGCGCGACTGGATAGGTCGTGTGAGAATAGGATTGAACAGCTTGAACGTTGGCTAGATGCTTGGGAAGAATCGATTCGGCATAATATTCCAATTGCCGCTACAATGCCCAATGACTGGCCTACTTTACCCGCAGGGCTTCTATCCAATCCTGGCGCTGTTCTCGACCATATGCTGGCTCGCTACGATGCCGAAATCGATGGTAGGTCTCCACGCGGGGCTTACGCGACTCCTGCTCGATTTGCGGATGCTATGTTAGCTGATGAGTTAGGAGAACGGGGTGCAGATGGCGAACAACCAGTGCCTACTGGAATTTCACTGGCAGCTTTGCCGCCTGGCTTCCGTGCGTTCGCAGCACAGATGAATGAAGCCAATTCGAAAGATGATGGAGACGAGGTTGATGAGGCGGTAACCGCCGGAAAGAAGACCGCCTCTGGAATCCCACTTCCATTTGCTGATCCTGCAGTTGGAGCTGGATTATTCCCTGAGCGTCTGCTGAAAGTTCACTCAGAAAGAATTGATGGTATGCCTGCCGCTACCAAGAAGGAGGATACAATTCGTCTGCTTTCGAAATTGCAACTCTTGGATATTTCAGATATTGCGGTTCGCTGTACCCGCAGAAGACTACTATTGGTTCTTGCAAAATCAGAGCTTGTTGAGTTGGACGGCGAAGGTGACGAGTCTCGAATTGGAAGAAAACAGGCCGAAGAATTGCTTGAGACTAGCGTGCAAGAAGGAGACGCACTACGAGGATCCTGGCCTTGGGATGAAAATCCTCGACTACTGATTTGCAACCCTCCATGGCTTCGAATCAAGGATCGATTCCGAGGTCACCCTGATGGAAGCCACCTGCGCAAGGAATTATCTCGTGAATTGCGCAGTATTACAGAACCGGATGGTAGACTCAGATTTAGTACACTTCTTGGAAATGTAAACCTGTATCGTTTGTTCTTGGAACGTTCCCTGCAACTCGTTGAAGAAGGCGGGCGGGTTCGAATGATTGTTCCGGATTCATTGCTACGAGAGAAGAGCAGTATACCACTTCGCCGACTGATGGTTGAGAGAAATAATTGGGATTCCGCTTGGTCGTTCCCTGAGAGTCAGAGGGTTTTCCCCGGTGTATCGCAAGGCGTTTTAGTCATCGCAATTTCAGTTGGCGGCGAGACTACAAAACTAACCAGTTGGGGCCCACTTGAGTCAACCGATGTACTTCCATCAGCCGGACTCGACCCTAAGTCACCTAAATTGGAATTGGAGCGCTCCACATGGGCTACTTGGACTGATACAAATTGGGCTGTCCCTAGAATGCCTCGAAAAGAACACGAGCGGCGTAAGGTGCTAAATGCAATTTCACAATTGGCTGATTTACCTCGACTATCTGAGGACCATAATTGGCTGAACCCAAGTGGCGACCCTATCCGTGTGCGTGTAGGTGAAATAGACCAGACCACTTGGTCCGAAGACATTCGTGATTGGAAACCAAGATCGCGCGGAACTCCGTTTATTCGAGGAATTCACTTCAGTCTAGAGAAGGGTAAGGTATCGATTAACCACCCTGGATACACATCATCTATTCCTAGAGACGCATTGGAGCGTTCTCAGGCAATGTGGAAAGGCCCAATAGATGCAAGAGGCATCAGTCGCATCGCCTGCCAGGCAATTGTAAATGCTCAACAAGATAGGAGGCTACGCTGGGTCGTTGTTCCACCAGACTGTGTTCTTGGTAACTCAGTGAACTTCCTAGAACTGCCGGAGGCTGTACAAGATAGTCTAGCTGAAGAGTATGGAACTCTAGAGCAAGGTTTGTTGTGGTTGGCCGAACATCTCAATTCTGATACTCTAGACCTATGGTCAAGAGCTTGGGCAGCCAATAACAACGTCAACAACTACGAAATTGAGAACTTACCATTCCCACCACCGGTTAGCGTAACTCAAGTTGAACTTCGTTGAATCGGCTGATTCACAGATTTTTGTCTGAAGAGTAATTGCTATTTCTTCCTTGAAACAATGAGCTCCTCAGCCTTCCGAAGGACTTCATGCTCCATTGCTTCCACCTTAACCACATACTCGTTGTTACTTGGGCCCCTTTCCGTGAAGACCGGAACCATGGATGTCCATACCCCTTCACCTTTGATTCGGGAATATAGTGCAGCTACAAGATGAATTGCAATTAGGACATAACTCAAGTCCGCGGAGAATTCGTGCAAACCGATTGCTACATCCATGGCCAATTGATCTTCTCCTATACCTTGAGTATAGAGCCATGCTATGGCTAGTCCAGTAACCGGAAGAAGGATGAGACAGAGATACATTGCGACATGCATCAGACGAGCGAAGCGCTTGTGATAACGATGGATTGGTACAACCGAACCTTGGAAGGTTTCGAAGCGCCGCATGTAGCCATAGCGGATTACAACAAGTAACAAAAAGACGCTAGCAAAGATGATTTCAAATCTCAATAAGGCTGCTTCCTCCAATTGTGAAAGATCGTCAATTTGCTTGAAAATCCCGTAGGCATAAAGCAGCACAAAGCCCCAATGTAGAGACTTCCCGAGGAAAGTGTGCTGCGTGCCCATAGAAAACAAAGACGTATGATGCTACTTTACGACTTTCTATTCCCTGTGATGAATTAGAAAGATTGATTCTCCCTTCTGCCTTGTACTGATGTTGTCTGATTTTCGATTTGTGTCAGTTTAGCGGAAAGTGTTCGGCTTGAGTCCGGAAATTAATTTCCGTTACACGGAGTAATAGAGTCGAATTGACCAAACTAGTTATTACGGCTACATTGCGTACGCAGGGCCGTTCCGTCGCGTTCAACATAAGGGTCAGAGGTGATAATATGGGAATTCATCCAAAAATCGGCATAACTGGACTTCCGCGTTCCGGTAAGTCCGCCGTATTGGAAAAAGTTGTCAGTATGATCACCGAAGAGCGCAAACAGGAGAAGAGGGCACGTAACGAAGACCCCAATCTAAAGCCAATTGTTGGAGGGATGAAAACTCGAACAATAATGGAAGATGGTCAACGTGTTGGATTCGAATGTGTGGACATAGTAACCGGTGATTCTGCGGTCATGGCACACCGAGAAATTGACTCACGAACAAGAATTCTAGGGTATGGAATTAATCCTGAAGCACTCGATGAGATCGGTGTCGCCGCAATTCAGCGAACGATGGATGAGTGTGAGCTGTTAGTCGTTGATGAAATAGGCAAGTTCTCAGTCGAGAGTGAAGAATTTGTCGAAATAGTCAGAGAAGCACTGAAGGCAGATATGCCAACAATTCTAACCCTGCACAAGAAGAGTCGACATCCGCTTCTACAAGATATTCGAAGGCGAGACGATGCACGTATCCTCGAAGTAACACCTGTAAATCGTGCTCTGCTTCCTTACAAGATTCACAAATTGGTCAGAGAAACCTACTGATTAAGCGAGGCATTCATGCCATTTGGGTTGCTCAGAGACTCAGATGGATTCACCCGCGGGCCGACTTCAACGAGTGTTGATTGGTATCATGATACCTACAGCATTCCTTACTGCACTTGCGCTTGCTGAGGGGAGAATCGAATTAATCGGCTGCGAAGGAGATACGTGCAACAGTACTAGTCAGATCGCCCTGGTACTACCAGCAATCGTGCTATTATGCTTGATTAGTCTCGCGATTTTACGATTTTCAGCAGACAAAGATTACGGTAGCGGTATGCTAGATAGATGGTTCAGCAGAGAGCCCGAATCGGTCATGAGAGAACGGCTCGAGGAAGAGAGATTCGAAGCTAGCGATGAGGGTCTTGGTTCCCGCTGGGCCGAACTTGAGAAGAAGAATCTCGAGGAGCAATACGGTGAAGAAGAGTGAATTCTTTACTCGATTGAGTCTAGTTCACGAATCGAAACCTTGACCCATCGTTCTAGACTCGCACACTCGATAACATGAGCGAAGTGCCCGCTGAATTGAGATATACACCCGAGCATGAATGGATTCGAATAGAAGGCGACATGGCCACTATTGGGGTAACCGATTACGCTCAAGACGCACTAACGGATGTTGTCTGGGTAGAATTACCAGAAGTCGGAATGTCAGTTGGAGCTATGGAGTCCTGTGGAAGTGTCGAGTCTGTAAAATCGGTTAGCGAAATCTACGCACCAATTGCAGGTGAAGTTACTGAAGCCAACGAAAGTCTCGAGGATGCCCCGGAACAAATCAACCAAAACCCATACGGTGATGGATGGATCTGGAAGATGACAATCAGTGATGCTGGAGAGCTAGATAGCCTTCTCGACGCAGCAGCGTATAGCGAACTGATTGGTGAGTGAGTATCGTGGTTGCAGCCCTCCACATTTACGTGGATGGCTCATGTGAAGAAAATCGAAATGTCACTGCAGAGACCCCTGCTGGCTGGGGATTCTGTGTCGTTGAAGGCGATACTGGCCTAGGAAGAGGTCGAGGTGAAATTGTCACCGAAGGTTCGGGTTCTGTAATTACAGACGAGTCTTCGAATGCTTTCATCGGGGCTGAAGTTGGCTCAAACAATACTGCTGAATTGAGTGCCATCGCCGCTGCTCTCAGTTGGCTACTGAAGCAAGGAGGAGGGAGTTCGGTAGTCATTCGCGCCGATTCACAATATGCACTCAATATTGCCAATGGACAATGGAGAGCGAAGAAAAATCGTGACCTGGCCGCACATGTGAGAACACTTTGGGACGAAGTCTCAAGTTTGCGAGAATTATCTGGAGAACATGTTCGAGCACATCGTGGACATCGTTGGAATGAGCGCGCCGATCATTTAGCATTCAGAGCGATGAGTGGCCAAGAGCCATTGCCGTTGCAATTTTGGAAGCCGGGTCAGAGATAATCTGCTTATTCTTCCGGACTTTTGTCTGCCAGAGGCCCTAAGGCTAACATTGAGTACACACCCGATAGAGAAATCAAGAGGCCGATTAGTAGCAAAACCAATCCGGTTGGTTCTGGAAGATATTCCTGTAGAGGATTTCCTGCTGCCCATGAGAGAATTATTGTGAAAACACCGACTGCAAGAACCTGTTTTGAGGATTTTTCAGGATCTTGCCAATTGTCTAACCAAGGAATCAGGCCTTTCCGATTGAATGTAAATCGATACCAAGCAACGTACCAAAACCCTAGGCCTGTCATTCCAATTATTCCTAAGGTAAAGGATTCTGAGTCCCATGGTCCAGGGAATGAAAAACCTAGAATCATGGTGTTGAGAATTAGAAGAGAGCCGATGATTGCTGGAACGGATCCACTAACCTCCGTCTCGTTTGCCACGACACTTCCAATAGGTATCTGTCCTTCAAATCGACTAAGCAGAAAAGTCATTCATCGGTTCCTTTTGGCAGAATTATGAAGAATGGTTTGGTTTGGGAAAAATCCGTCGACCAAGCCCATCTTGATTTGAGGTTCGATGTCCTTCGTGAAGGATTACCGAGAGGGACTGAACACTATCCTGGAATTGATGAAGACCCCCGAACTACCTTCCTATGCGCTTTCGAAGAAGATGTTCTAGTGGGGTGTTCTACGCTACAAGTGGATGAAAGAGATGGCTGTAAATTTCGAATAAGAGGGATGGCGGTATTACCCGACCACAGGAACAAAGGAATTGGTTCAGACATAGTCAAAGGATTGCAAGAATACGCAAAAAGCCAGGGCTCAGGAATTTGGTGTAATGCTAGAGTTAGGGCTGTACCGATGTATGAGAGATGCGGCTTTATTGTCATATCAGATGTTTACGATATCGAGGGTATAGGCCCTCATTATGACATGGAATGGAAACTCTGAGTAAGATTTTCATTCCAGATTCTTGTTTCGAGTTCGGTTCCATTTCTTTATCCGAGGGAGTTGCCATTTGATTATTCCAGTCCAAAATACGATTCCTAACACTGCCGTTGCTACAAAATTAGTTACTCCTGGTTGATCATTCCAATAGCCTGTGTCTCCACTGAAGGTTATTGCTCCAAAATAAATTGAAATCCCGAATCCAAAAATAAGGTGCACCCACCTGAGAATTGTATTCCAATTTCTAGCCATGCTCAAACCTCCGGATTATCTTCTTTGTATTGTTTCAATTTAGCTTCATACTCTTCTTTTGAAAGACCATGCCAACCTTTGCACATTCCCGTCGGTGATCTTCCACATCCACACTTTGTCATGATGTTCGCATCGAGCATCCTTACTTGAAGTGGCGAGTATCTATTCGAAATCCTAGTACCTTAATCGATACTTGCAAGTTGATATAGAACACTGAGTTGGTTGCATTATGCAACCTACCATTCAGGAGAGTCATCAACCAATTTGTTTGCAATCTATCGCAAAGGACATCGTTGTATTATTGGGTAAATCACATGTTTTGGAAATTCTGTATTTACTGAAAAAATCACATTCTTCAATTCGGTTTAACGAATTGAAAAGAAAAATATCGATTACTTCTACAACTTTGAGTAGGAGATTGGAAGAGCTGGTCAAAGTTGGATTGTTGAAGAGAGAGGCATATCCTGAGGTTCCAATTAGAGTTGAATATTCACTTTCTGATAAGGGATATGAGCTGGGGTTGATATTGGGTACTCTGTTTGAATGGATGGGAGAAAATTACGCCTTTGAATGAATACCATCAATAGCCGCCAAATCTAGAGAAATCCATGGAAAATATACTTGCCATGCAAATTGTAGGTGCTATCACAGTACTA
>NYXO01000082.1 GCA_002685415.1 Methanobacteriota archaeon | reverse complement strand
TATGCGGTCCTAACAAATTAAAAATAGTTTTTTCAGCAATTTTTTGTCTAACTGGCATCACGAACTTCATTGCCTCATGATGAAGTGGAGCAAATAAAAATACGAATCCAACTTTATCAAAAATTGATATTAATTTTTCTCTTTCATGATTAATGTTTGCACCTGACTGTGTAAGAAAGTCTGCACTACCAGATTTACTAGAAATTGCTTTATTACCGTGCTTGGTGATTTTAGCTCCTGCAGCTGCAGCAACAAAAGATGAGGCTGTTGAGCAATTAAAAGTATGTAAACCTGTTCCACCTGTTCCACAAGTATCAATATGTGAACCATCACCTATGTCAAATTTTAAAGATTTTTCTTTCATGACGATTGCAGCAGCAGTAACTTCAGTCTCTGATACACCCTTTTCATTTAATCCAATAAGAAAAGATTCAATATCGTCATCATCAGACATACCAGACATTATTAAATTAATGGCTTCTTGCATCTCGTTAAGAGTTAGATCTTCTTTATTGTTTATTTTGTTAATAAAGTCTTTCATATTTTCTTAATAAAGTTTTCTATAAGCTTTGTACCATTATTTGTATCAATTGATTCAGGATGAAACTGAACACCATAAATTGGTCTATTAATATGCTCAACCGCCATGATTATCTCATTATCATCACTTAAAGTTGCAGTCACATTAAGTTCGCTAGGTAAAGTTTTCATATCAATTATTAGGCTATGGTATCTGACAACATCATAAGATTTTTCAATTTCACTAAAAAGTAGGCTTCCATCATGATCGATGCTTGAAGTTTTTCCATGAAATACTTCTGGTGCCTTAATAATATTTCCACCAAAAGCTGCACCAATTGCTTGATGTCCTAAGCACACTCCAAGAATTGGAACTTCTGCAGTCTTTATAAGTTCAACTGATATACCTGCTTCTTTTGGGGTACATGGGCCGGGTGATATTACAATCTTGCTTGGATTATTGTCCATAATTTCAGTAACGGACATTTCATCATTCCTTATGACTTTGATGTCTTGTTCAAACTCACCAATATAATGAACTAGGTTATATGTGAAACTATCATAATTATCTATAACAATGATCATGAAATCATCTCCATTGCGTCTAAAAATACTTTAGATTTTTGGACACACTCCTCCCATTCCTTTTCTGGATCTGAATCGGCAACTATTCCTGCTCCGGCTCCAACATGAATTTTATTATCCCTTATTACGGCAGTTCTTATGGCAATCGCAGTATCAATATTACCATTCCAAGATATATAACCTATTGCGCCGCCATATATACCTCTTGAACTTGGCTCAAGCTCATTAATTATTTCCATAGCTCTTATTTTTGGAGCGCCTGAAAGAGTCCCAGCTGGCAAAGTAGCTTTAAGAGCATCAGTAAAATTTAGTCCCTTAGATAATTTGCCTACTACGTTTGATACTATATGCATGACATGGGAATATCTTTCGATCACCATTTTTTCAGTCAGTTTCACGCTACCAATTTCAGAAACTCTTCCAACATCATTTCTTCCAAGATCTATAAGCATAAGATGCTCAGCTAACTCTTTTGGATCATTTAATAAATCTTTCTCATTATTTTTATCCTCTTCTTCGTTTGCACCTCTTTTTCTCGTGCCTGCAATTGGTCTGAGAGTAATATTGGTATCTTCTAATCTAACCAATATTTCAGGTGAAGATCCGACTACCTCACACTCATCAAGGTTGAGGTAATACATATATGGTGATGGGTTTATCTGTCTTAGGGCTGAATATAATTCAAATGAATCGCCGTCGAAGGATTGATAAAAATCTTGTGCAAGTACAACCTGCATTACATCACCTTCTTTTATATATTCTTTAATTTTATTAACAGATGACATGTACTCATTTTTTGTAAAATTTGATTTAAATTCTAATTGCCCGGTAGTATTTGAATAAGAAGTTTCTTCAAGTTCTCCAGAATGATCAATGCTGTTTTGAATCTCCTCAATGATTTCCAAAGCATCTTCATATGATGTCTTTTGAGGGTTTGCATTATAAACAGCTTGAATACTATTGTTAAAATTGTCGTAAACAATTATTTTTTCAGACTTTACCAAATAGATATCAGGCATATGAACATCAAATTTTGAGTCTTTTCTTTGAAGAGCATTAATTTTATTTTCAGCATACTTAGCACTTTCGTATGCAAAAAAACCGACATATCCTCCATAAAATCTTGGCATACCATCCAAGATTGGGGACTTGTATTTAGCGATTAATTTATTTAGTTCATTTAAGGGCTCTTTGCATTCAATTGGATTAGTTCCCAGAGCTGTTTTAATTTCAATTTTATTATCTGATACTTTTATTGAGTCTTGGCAATCCAATCCGATTATTGAATACTGAGCCCATTTTTCTCCACCTTCAATGGATTCAAGCAAGAAAGTATTTTTTTTATTCTTAATTCTTGAAAAAACTTTTATGGGTGAATCCAAGTCTTTCTCAATAGTTTTAATCAATGGAACAATGTTAAATCCATTTTCTGCAAATTCTATATATTCTTCTTTACTTATCATTAGAAAGTATTTTTTTAATCTCTATTGAGTCTCCAATATTTATATTCTTTTCTTCAAACCATCCAGAATTTACTTCAAGAGCATATTTAGCTGCCTTAGTTGAACAAACAGAATCTTTTGAAAACGGAACCATATCATATATTTCTATTATTTTTCCTCTAATATCAATGTATGCAACGCTTAATGGAACATAAGTATTTTTCATCCACATGCATTGTTTTCTCTCATATGGCCATATGAATAACATTCCATAATCATTTGGAATAGATCTTCTGTTCATTAGTCCTTTCTTTCTATCTTCGTATTTTGAAACAATCTCTATATCAGATAGATATTCTTTAATATCTATAATCTTTGATGCATGAAGATTGCTTACAAAAAGTAAAAATATAAAGTACTTAAACAATTTTTGAACGGAGTTCAGATATTGTTTGCTCATAATTTTCAGTATTGAATATAGCTGAGCCTGCTACAAATGTATCAGCACCTGCCTCAGATGCTAGACCAATGGTATCTTTGTTTATTCCACCATCTACCTCCAAGCGGACATCTTTTCCTGACTCATCTATCATTTTTCTAACTTGAGCAATCTTTTCAAGAGAGCTATGAATAAACGATTGGCCGCCAAAACCAGGATTTACGCTCATAATTAATACTAAATCTAGATCCTCAAGAACACTTTCTAACGTGTGAAGTGGAGTTGCAGGATTGTAAACAAGTCCTGCTTTACAACCTTTGTCTTTGATTGCGTGAATTGATCTATGGATATGTTTGGTTGCTTCGGGATGAAAACTAATTAAGTCTGCTCCAGCATCTATAAAGCTTTGGGCCAATTCATCTACTGGATCTATCATTAAATGAACATCAATAAATTCTTTTATGCCGTATTCTCTTAAAGCTTTGCAAACCATTGGTCCAATAGTGAGATTTGGAACATAGTGATTATCCATTACATCAAAATGAACCCAATCAGCTCCTGCATCAAGGACATTACGTACCTCTTCTCCAAGTCTTGCAAAATCAGATGCTAGGATAGACGGTGCAATTATATTTTTCTGGTCACTCATAACTTAATTTTGATCATTATATAGGCTATTAGCAAGTTTTAAACGTTCATGCGTTCCAACATCTATCCATAAATCATTAGATTTGTGAGCCGATACATTTCCATTATTAAGATAATTTGGAAGTACTGTATCCCAAATATTAAAAGAACCCGATCTAAAGTTTTTTTCTTTAAATATGATTGGATTTATAATGGAGATACCACTCCAAGTTAAATCATTAAACTCGTCTAAAGCAACTTTATTATTATCTTTGATGCAAAAGTCCCCTTCCTGATTATGAGATGGATTTGGAACTCCAATTAAGTGAGCAGCATCAATTTCTTTTGGCAAATTTTTAATATCAATTTTATGAAAAATATCAGAATTCATAACTAAGAAATTTTCATCACCCAATAAATCTATAGCATTCAAAATACCTCCACCAGTTCCTAAAGGCTTATCTTCTTTTGAAAACTCAATATTAATATTGGAAAATTTTTCTTTTACATGATTTTCAATCATGTGACCAAGATGAGAAATATTAATAACGAATTCTGTAAAGTCATTTTTAATTAAATGTTCAATGTTGTGTTGGATTAAAGTTTTATCGCCTATTTTTAAGAGCGGTTTGGGGGTTTCTTTGGTTAAGGGTAATAACCTTTTGCCGTACCCAGCAGCTAAAATCATTACTTTCATAATTGCTCAACAGTTTTCGATAAAAGTGGTTGAACTTCTTGTTCTAAAAAAAGTTTAGAAGAATGTTCTTCAGGAATCATCTTTATAAGATTCTTTAAAATTAAGGGCATATCTTTTAATCTAAAACTCCTGTCTTTTGTTAAATATAAATCTGATAGAGTTCCAAGGATTCTAAGATTTCTTTGTATGCAGCCCCATCTAGTAAATTCAAAACATGCATCACTTGAATATTCTGATTTAACATTTGTTGAGAAAAAATTTAAAAAACTTTTAATGTTGGAAATATCTGCTTCAAAATAGTGATCTACTAAGATTCCTGCCATATCAATACCAATTGGTCCCTTTTTCATATCTTGATAATCGATAACTGTTAAATGATTATTCTTATCAAGAACTAAGTTACGTCTTTCAAAATCAAAATGACAATTAACCCATGGATGTTGATAAAGCTTATCAATGGTTATTGATATTAAGTCATTAATAGATTTATCTGATGCAAGATTTAAAAATTTTTGACAAAAAACTTTATCAAATAAGCTCATCTGATTGATTAAGTCTTCTTTTGAAAATTCTTCCAGATTCTTAATTTCAGATTCTTGTAATTCAATCAAAAGATTTAATGAACTTTCTAATAGCTCTTTCTTATTATCGTCATTAAATATTGATATCAAGTCTTTGTCTCCCAAATCCTCCTGAATAGTGACTCCAGCTTGTTTATCATGATGAATAATATCTACACCTGAAATATGATTTCTTTTAAGCTCGTTAGATATATTAATAAAATTTTCGTGATCGCCTTCGTTCGGGTCTAAGTAGCACAAAATTATTGTTTCTTTGGCATCATTAATTATTCGCCAATACTCTCTTCCACTAGCTTCTCTTTTTAATGGTATTACCTCTAGAGGATTAAAGTTAAATTTTTTACTTAAATTTATTACTTCTTCTTCTTTCAACTAACTATTCTTAATTTCATCAGGCAAAGGAGTATCTTCAGGAACAAAGAAATCTGGCATTAATTCTCCAAAAGGAACCGAAGCATATTTTGAAAAGTCTTTTACCCCAGATTCATATAAAACAATATCATCTATGCAAAAATTTCCAGTGAATTCTTTAGAGTCTTTTGTAAGAATCTCGTATGCTGAGTCAGCCATTATGTCTACATTTCTTGAGAGTTTCATAATTTCATCGCCACCTAGATGATTTTGTACAGCTGCTGTTGCTATTGCAGTTCTTGGCCAAAGTGCATTCACAGCTATACCGAATTCCTTAAATTCTTCTGCCATTCCAAGAACACACATACTCATTGTGTACTTGGCCATTGTGTACGCAACTGTTCCTGAAAACCATTTAGACTCCATGTCTAGAGGTGGCGCAAGATTTAAAATATGTGGATTATTAGATTTTTTTAAATGAGGTAGGCAATATTTACTTACCATGTAAGTGCCTCTTCCATTAATTTGATGCATTAAATCATATCTTTTCATTTCAGTATCAGTGACATTCGTCAATTGAATTGCTGAAGCATTATTAATACAAATATCAATTCCACCAAAATGATCAACAGTTTGATTAATGGCGTCTCTGACATTATCTTCATTTCTTATATCACAAATCACTGGCAATGCTTCACCACCTGCTTCAACTATTTCATCAGCTGCTGTATATATTGTTCCTGGTAGCTTAGGATGTGGTTCTGCTGTTTTTGCAGCTATAGCTATTTTCGCTCCATCTTCAGCCGCCTTTTTTACCATAGCAAGGCCTATACCTCTGCTTCCACCAGATATAAAAATTACTTTATCTTTCAAACTCATATTTTTTTCCTCTAATTTTTAAAACTTTTCCATATAAGGACGTAAATCTAGTTCATGCGTCCATGCGCTTCTATGCTGCGTATGAACAAACCAATACGCATCAGCAATTGCATCAGGTTGTAGAATACCGTCTTTTTCTTTTAAAGCATATCTGTCAGGGAAATTTTCTTTTATAAATGCAGTATCTATTGCTCCATCGATTATAAAATGAGCGACATGTATGCCTTGAGGTCCAAGTTCTCTAGCCATACTTTGTGAAACTGCCCTTAAAGCAAATTTTGCACTAGCAAATGCAGAAAAACCCGATCCACCCCTCATTGAAGCAGTCGCTCCAGTAAAAAAGATAGACCCCTCATTCCTTGCCGTCATATATTTTGCAGCCTCTCTTCCAGTTAAGAATCCTGCAAAAGCTGCCATTTCCCATACTTTCTTGAAGACTCTTGATGTAGTATCAACTATAGGGAAAAAAACATTTGCACCTGGGTTAAAAATAACAACATCTATAGGTGCAACCTCTTCCTCAACTTCTTTAAAAAACTTTGCGATTTCGTCCTCGTCTCTAGCATCAACTCCATATCCCTTTGCCCATCCACCAGAATTATTAATTTCATCTGCCAATTTATTTACTCTCTCAATGCTTCTAGGACGTCTAGCTGGACAAACTTTATAGCCGTGACTTGCAAATTTCTTTGTCAACGCTGCCCCTGTAGCATCACCAGCACCAATGATAATAGCCGAAAATTTTGAAAAATCTTTCATAACAGTGTTTAATTGTTTTACTTTACAAAATTGTGAATAGAAATGATAGTAGACTTTATTTTTGATGTAGCGAGTCCAAATACATATCTTGCTCATAAAATTATTCCTCAAATAGAAGAAAGAACAGGCGCAAAATTTGAATATATCCCATGTCTATTAGGTGGAATTCATAAATTATCTAACAATCAACCACCCTTTATCGCGTATGCAGATTGCAAAAATAAGAGTGATTATCAAATGATAGAAATAGATAGATTTGTAAAACAGCATAGTCTTACAAATTATAAATTTAACTCTCATTTTCCTCCTTCGACCATTCAAATACAAAGAGGTGCAATTGCAGCAAAAGAGCTTGGTATCTTTGAAGATTATTTTGAATGTGTAATTAGTGCAATGTGGGAGCAGGATAAAAATATATCTGATGTTGAAGTTCTTAAAGAAGTTCTTAAAGAAGGCAATTTAGATGTTGAATCAATTATGGAGATTGTTCTTTCTCAAGATTGTAAAGATAAACTAATTAAAAACACTGACGACGCGGTAAATAAAGGATGTTTTGGGGTCCCAACATTTTTTTACGACAATCAAATATTTTTTGGTAAAGATCATCTTCATCAACTTGAACAATATATCAATTCAAATAAATAGTAGAACTTTTTAAACAAAAATCTTTCAAACTATTAAAATATCAATTAAATGAAAAAAATAACAAAAATATTGTATCTTTTAGTTTTGATTTTTAATCAAAATTTCTTATTTAGTAATATTTTAGAATCTGATGTTTTTGTAGAAAACAATACTAATAGTTCATGCATGATATATCAGCCATATTTAGGTGTCGTAAAGAATGCAGAAAGCTTAGACATAAAGTCTGATAAATTTGAAATAACAGACGAGAAAGTGTTGATATTGAATGATAATGTGCGAATTGACTTCCCTGAAGGCATTCTCAATGCCGGTAAAGCAAGAATTGATCAAGAAAATGGTTTTATTAATTTTAAAAAAGGTGGCGAGCTTATATTAAAAGACTATCTTTTTAATTCAGAGGAAGGAATTTTCGATAAGAATAAGTTATTTGTAGATTTCACTGACGGGGAAACTTACATCAACAATAGAGGTTTTGTAATTAGCTTCAAAAAATTAACTGGCAATCTAGATAATCAAATAACTTTAGAAGACATATCAATGACTTCCTGCAAAGATCCAAAAGATGGCTGGCAATTAAATGCTGAAAGCATAACGCTAGACGATAATACTATGAGGGGCTATGCTAAAAAAGTTAGGGTAAAAGCATTTGATAGAACTGTCTTAAGGATACCTTATCTTCCGTTTGCCACTTCACAAGAGAGAATGTCTGGTTTTTTAGAACCTAAGATATCATATTCATCTGATGGATTAGATTTCATGATTCCATACTATAGAGTTTTATCAGAGACATCTGATTTTACAATTGCGCTCAGAAATATATCCGATAGAGGCTTAGGCTTTGAAGCAAATTCTAGAAATCTCCACGGAAATAATAACTTAAGAAGTATTGATTTTATTTATTTTAATAATGATAAAGAGTATGAAAATATCTATCCATCAGATTCTGATTCAAGGTGGGCATTTAGCATAAATGATTCATTTGGTGATAAAAAAAATTTTTGGGTAGATGTAGATTGGTCAAAGTCATCAGATAGTTTGCTTTTGAGAGATATTCCAGGAGACATCACATCAATTGGAAGTCAAAGAGAACAAAGCTTAAAACAAAATGTAAAAATTAATGGTGTATTTAATAATTTTCATGTTAGTGTTTCTCAAGAAGGGTACCAAACCTTAAATCCAATTCTTACAAATGGTTATAAAAAATCACCTTCAATAAACATAAATTATTTCAAAAACTTCAAAAATGTTTCTCTTCATGAGTACTTAAACTATACAAATTTTGTTGCAGATACTATTCACGGATTCTTTGGTATAGATAAAAATAATAAATTTAGATCATCTATACCAAATCCTGTTGAAGGAGAGAGAATTTTTTATATGCTAGAAATTTCAAATTCTATGAATATAAGTGGCTATCAATTAAATACATCTATTGGCGTAAGGGGTATTGATTTTGACATTGTTGATAATAAAACAAATTCCAATTCAGTAATGGTTCCAACTTTTAAATTTGATTTAAGTACGTTATTAATCATGAAAAGTGGTATGCAGAGCCATATATTAAAACCGAGAATATTTTACGGGTATGTCGGACATGAAGAACAAGATGATAATCCTGTCTTCGATACTTATAAGTTGGGCATGATGAATCAGGTATTTAATCTTAATCGCTTCACTGGCATGGATAGAATTGGTGACCAAAATTTTTATACATTGAGTATGGAATACAAAAGGCGTCAAATGAATATGAATAATATCTCCTTAAAGATAAGTCAAAAATTCTATCTAAAAGACAGAAAAGTGTTTATCAATAATATGAGTATGAATTCAATGCACTCTGACATGATGTCGAATACTATGAATATGGGAATGATGTCGAATTCAATGAATATGAACACAATGTCTGATTCAATGGATATGGGAATGATGTCTATGATGAATGGTGACAAAGATCCAATAATGATTATGGCTAAATGGATGCCCAATATGAAAACAATGTTTATGGCCTCAGGAAGCTATTCTGAAGAGTTGAAGAAGTTTCCAATGGCAGGACTAACAATAAATCATATGTTTGACAAAGGAAAAGTTGGGTATGCAAAAAGATATACCAGGATGACAGGAGACTTTAATCAAACTTTAGACTACTCTGAATTTTTTGCTGATCTTAAAATAAAGGACAATATGAGTTTTGTTGCAGAAGTTAAGAGAGATGATGAAAATAGTTCTAATATCGAATCCTCTGTTGGGATTGGATTTGAGAATTGTTGTTTTTCTTTTAGGATTTTAGCTTCAGATAAAAACTTATCGAAGTATCTAGACGGCTACCGACCTGAAGCGTATCAATATTTAGGTGATGCTTGGGATGATATAATTAGAATTGAAAGCAAAAGTAGAATTAATTTTGAATTCGAACTTAAAGG
>NYXO01000051.1 GCA_002685415.1 Methanobacteriota archaeon | reverse complement strand
TGCAGTAATAGTTACTTACTCAAGATTTTCATTAATTGTTCTTATACTATTTACTTTTATAAAGTTCATAAAAGATAGATTGTATGCTCAACTAATTGTTTCAGTATTGGTATTGTTAATTGCTGTAATTCAATTAGGAGTTTACGAGAGATTTATGAATGATGATAATAATGGTATAAGTGATAGATTGTTAATGTTAGAAGCATCTACAGACTATTTTATTTCCAGCTCTTTAGAATCAAAATTAATTGGTAATGGTTCAAATCAACTAATTTTCGAATCTAACAATATTTACCTTTATGATGAGTTTAAAAAAAATCCATATAGTTACGGCCCACACAACTCTTTCATTTTCTACCTCATAAACTATGGAATAGTTGGAGTTACTTTATATATTCTAATTTTTATGACATTGTTTAAAAGAAAATTAGTATTCGATTTTAATTTAATTACTCTTACTGTATTTTTTATTCTCTCATTGTCTACTGATCTATTACACAATCACTCTATATCTTGGTTTTTATATTTTGTCTATTTTTCTTACCTTAAAGCTGAAAAATAAAAAATAATAAATTACTTTTTATAGTCATATACTATTAAAAGTTATGGATATATTAGTAGTAGGCGGTGCTGGCTACGTAGGTGGTGGCATTGTTGATTTACTTTCTAAAAAACATAATGTTACAGTTTACGATTCTTTAATATATGAAAATTCTTTTAGAAAAGATGTAGATTTTATATTTGGTGATATTAGAGACTATAAAAAATTAAATCTAATTTTAAAAAATTATGATGCAGTAATATGGTTGGCAGCTTTAGTTGGTGATGGAGCTTGTGCTATTAATCCAAATTTAACACATGAAATTAATGCAGAGACAGTAAATAACCTAGTTAAAAACTTCCAAGGAAAGATAGTCTTTTTATCAACCTGCTCTGTCTACGGTGCCCAAGAAGGAATGCTAAATGAAGATTCTTCGGTAAGCCCTCTTTCAGAATATGCATCCTCTAAACTTATTGCTGAAAAGTACCTCGAAGACTCTGATGCAATAATCTTTAGATTGGGAACATTATTCGGTATAGGTGATCAATTTTCAAGAATAAGGCTGGATCTTGTTGTAAATATTTTAACTACAAAAGCTCTTCAAGATAAAAAAATGAGTGTATTTGGAGGAGACCAGTGGAGACCGCTGCTTCATGTCAAAGATGTTGCCAATGCTATTGAAAAAACTATTCAAACGGATGTAAAGGGTATATTTAATTTACATCATAAAAATTATAAAATTATTGAATTAGCTGAAAAAATTAAAGAAAAAATACCCGATGTTGTCATTGAAACAACTCCACTTCCTTTTCAAGATGCTAGGAATTATCAAGTTTCTAGTGAAAAGTTAAAGGTTGAAACTGGATTTGAAGCCTTAATAGACCTAGATCAGGGAATAAATGAAGTTTACAACCTAATTGCATCGAATAGAATAAAAGATGTTAATGATCCAAGATATTCTAATCAATTATTTTTACAGACTTATGGAGTATCTTAAAAATGGAACCCATACTATTTGATAGTAAATCAAACTCAGATCACAGAGGAACAGTTTCGTTTACAAACAACTTAAATCTAAGTAAAGTTGTCAGAACCTATAAAGTAAAGAATAAACAAGTCAAGACTGTTAGGGCTTGGCACGGTCATAAAATAGAAGAAAAATGGATAAGTGTAGAAGATGGAGAGTTTTTGGTTTGTGCTGTATATATTGAGGATTTTGACAACCCTAACAAGAATCAAGAAATCTATAAGTTCAACATGACACCAGACAGTGGAATATTATATATACCAAAAAAATATGCAAACGGAGCTATGAATTTGACTGAAAATAACACAGTTAGGTATTATTCATCACTTCCTTTAGAGGAATCTATTAATGATGACTATCGATTTGAATCTGATTTTTGGAACCCTTGGGCCGAGTTAAATCCAAATCTTTATGAGTAGAATATTAATACTTGGTAAAGATGGCATGTTGGGAACAATGGTTTCCAATTATTTTACCTCTCTTAAAGAATACAAAGTGCATTCAACGACTAGAAGAGATGAATATATAGATTTCGATAAAAATATTCATAAATTTGATGCATCAAGTGACAGCCTTGAAAGCTTAATTAAGAATATAAATCCAGACTTCTTGATAAATTGTATTGGAATTATAAAACCTGAAATAGATGAAGATAACAAAGAATCTGTAGAGAGGGCTATAGAAATAAATTCTTACTTTCCTCTGCAAATTTCCCAGTTGACTGAAATTAAAAACTTTAAATATATACAGATTGGAACAGATTGTGTTTTTTCGGGTAAAGTCGGAGGCTATTTGGAAGACTCAATTCAAGATGCCAGCGATATTTATGGTAAAACCAAAATTGGTGGAGAAACTGAGCATTCTGAAAAATATTTATTAAGAGGTAGTATTGTTGGTCCAGAAAAAGGTGATGGTAAATCACTGTTAAATTGGTTTTTATCTCAAAATTCAAATAAAGTAAACGGCTTCTCAGATCATATGTGGAATGGTATAACTACTTTAAATTTTGCAAAAATAGTTGATGGAATGATAAAAAATAACAACTTTAGCAATTATTCACAACACGTACTTCCACAAGATGAGGTTTCAAAATATGAGCTGTTGCTTTATTTCAATAAATATTTCAATGCTGACGTAGCTGTTGAAGAATCTAATTCATCAAACTCGGTAAACAGAACATTAAAAACTTTAAATCATGATAAAAACATTAAATTGTGGAAAGATGCTGGTTACAAGTCGGTACCAACAATAGAGGAAAATATTAAGGAATTGTCTGAAAGCTCTATAACTAAAGGTATTCTTAATAGCACATGAAAGATATTGGATTAATTCTTGGAATAAGACCTGATGTCATTAGAGCAAGTAAAGTAATAAAACTTCTCAGTGAAAGTAGTGATATAGATTTTGATTTTATTTGGTCAGGTCAACACTATTCAGAAAATATGAAAGATGTCTTTTTTAAACAATTGAATGTACCAACTCCTGATTATGAATTTGATATTGATACAACAAATGACGCAACAACCGTCTCTTCTATAATTAAAGAAACATATTCTCATTTAGAAAATCATAAATACAAAGCAATTATGTTTTTGGGAGACACCAATACAGTAATGGGCTCAATTGGTGTAGCTCAGCACAATATTCCAATAATTCATATTGAAGGTTGTATGAGATCTTATGATTGGAGAATGCCAGAAGAAAAATATAGAAAAACTATAGATCATTTATCTGACAGAATATACGCTTACCTCGATTCATATAAAAAACAGGGTCTTAATGAAGGCATATCTGAAAATATAATAAAAGTAACAGGCAATCCCATAGTTGATATTCTTGAAGAATTTAGTGAATTATTTAGCTCTGGTGAAGAATATCTTGACAGAAATGTTAAAAAGTTTATAAATGACAATCCATTTGTATTGGTAACTTCTCATAGAAGAGAAAATATTTTAAATAAGAATAGCCTTAAAAATATAGTAGATTTAATTAATTCTTCAAACAAAAAAATACTGTTTCCAATGGGATATGCTACCCAAAGGCAAATAAAAGAGTTTGGATTAATATTGAATAAAAATGTCATGGTTATAGATCCTATTGGGTATTTAGAATTTATTTATTTACTTAAAAATTCTCAATATTGTATTTCTGATTCCGGAACAGTTGTAGAAGAGGCATGTATTTTAAATATTCCATCTATACAGATGAGGTACAGCACCGAAAGGCCAGAAGTCTACGAAGTTGGAGCATCGATTAAATTTGATCCAACATTAGAAGGTCAAAAATTTGAAGATATACATTTAAGGGCAGATAGCTTGAACAGTAGAAAATGGACTCATCCATTTGGAGACGGTAAATCATCAAAATTGATAGTTGAAGACTTGATAGATTTAAGTAAAAAAAATATATTTCATATGCATAATAAAGAAGATTATGATTTTGATATTTCAAGATCATTTTTACAATGAAAAAAACTTTATTTCACTCTTTAACTTTTCCACCCGACACGATATCCACGGGCATGATTGTTTCAGAAATAGCTGACGGAATTAATAAAAAACTTAATAATGTTGAAGTATTGGCAAGTTCTCCTCAATATAATATGGCAACAGCAGATTCACTTGATATTAGTGAAGAAAATCTTATTGAAGGTAGTTATAAAAATATTAAAGTAAACTATATAAAATCTAAACCAAGAAAATTTTCTAATATATCTAGATTCTTTCAATGGATAGAATTCAATATTAAATCTATATTATTTATTTATAAAAACAGATCCCAATATGACAATATTTTTATATTCAGCTATCCACCTACTATGAATTTAGTTTGTATTTTTACATCTAAAGTTTTAAAAATTAATACGGTTTATTCATTATGGGAACTTTATCCGGAAGTAGCCGAAAAATTAAATGAGGAACCAAATAGAATTTTAAAATTATTTTTTAAACTTTTAGATAATTATGCTTTAAAAAATGTAAATAAAGTTGTAGTTAACTCAAATGACTTAAAAAAATACTTGATAAGCAAACGAAATATTATTGCAAGAAAAATTCATGTAGTTAATCATTTCTCACCATTTATTGAAAGTGATTACAAACCAAATTTTGAATTAAATAATATATTTTATGCCGGAAATACTGGCAGACCTCAAAATTTATCTGTATTTTTAAATTATTTTAAAAAAAATTTTCCAAATGATTGGCAATTAGATATATTTGGTGCCGGTCAAGAATTTGATAATTTGTCAGAATTCTCAAATCACAATATTCGAGTAAATAATTATTTAGATAGAAAAGAGTTAGAAAACATAACCAAAGACATTCCATTCGCGTTAATTAGCTTAGATTATGAAATTACTTTTGAAGCTTTTCCTGGTAAAACATTCGATTACTTAAATATGAATAAAGTTCTTATAAATTTTTCAAATCCAAATTCTGTAGTATCAAAATTGATTGATGATTATGGCTTAGGATTCAATATAGATTTAAATAAACCTGAAAGCCTTGAAAGAAAACTCAAGGATATGAAATGTCATGATGAAATTAGTAAAATAAAAAAAAATATAAAATATTTTCAAAAAAACGTTTCAAACAAAGAAATTGCAATTAAAAGCTATTTAGAATTAATTAGCCCCTCTTCTTGAAAGAACCGAAACAACTGTTTTTAAGATAATTATCAAATCATAGTAAAAAGATTTTTTTTCAAGATATTCAATATCCCAATAAAGTCTTTCCTGCAAGCTCAAATCGAGCCTTCCTTGAATTTGGGCTAATCCAGTAATACCAGGTTTAATTGAATTCCTTTTTTTACTAAACTCACCATATAAATCTGATTCATATTTTACAAGTGGTCTTGGTCCAACAAAAGACATTTGTCCCCGCAATACATTTAACAAATTAGGCAACTCATCTAATGAAGTTTTTCTTAAAATTGATCCAATTTTTGTGATTCTGTCATCATTCTCTATTCTGATTGGATCATCAGGGGTTAAGGAAGGCTCTATTTTTTTATTACCTGAAAGATCTTTGTAGTGTTCCTCGTGAACAGATTCATCTGAAGATACCGACATAGTTCTAAATTTATATAATAAGAACTCTTTTCCATTCAGGCCTACTCTTTTTTGTGAATATATAACTGGACTTGAATCAAAAATTAAAATTATTAGAGAAATCAATGGAAATATAATTATAAAAAATGGAAAAACGATAACCATAAGAAAATAATCTACAAAATACTTCATAATACTTACTTTAAACAAAAATAATTAATGTTCTTTAAATAAAAAATATTACATTAAAGTTAGATAAATGTGTGGAATAGCTGGGATTATAAGCTTAGATAATTCCAAAATTGATTCAACAATTGTTGATAATGTAAAGCGATCTCTTGAACATAGAGGTCCTGACCACTCTTCCTCAAAATTTATCAACGAATCAACATGTTTAATACATACTCGGTTGTCAATAATTGATTTAAATGATCGTTCAAATCAACCTTTTGAATCTCCTGACCAAAGGTACTCAATAGTTTTTAATGGTGAAATCTACAACTATAAAGAAATTAGAAAAAACCTAGAATCTAGAGGTTGTACATTTAAAACAAATGGTGATACTGAAGTTCTTCTCCAAGGCTTTATAGAATATGGTGAAAAAGTATTAGATAAATTACGAGGTCAGTTTGCTTTTGCAGTTTATGACAACGAAGCCAAGAGCCTTTTTTTAGCTAGGGATAGAATCGGAATAAAGCCTTTATATTATTCAATATTTAAGAATTGGATCATTTTTGGTTCAGAGATAAAAGCAATCGAATTATCCAATATAGTAGAATTTGAACCTGATATTGAATCATACATTGCTTACTTAAGGCATCTTTGTGTCCCTGCTGATAGAACTGGAAACAAAAATATAAAGAAATTAGAGCCGGGTCAATATATTAGGTTCAGTAAAAGCGGAAAACATGAAAAAATAACTTATTGGGATCCATTTAAAATTACAGTAAATAATAATTTAAACAAAGAGATAGTTTTTAATGAATTGGATAGGTTGCTTAATGAGTCAGTAGAGTATAGAAAGGTTAGTGACGTAGAGGTTGGCCTTTTTCTTTCTGGAGGATTGGATTCCTCACTCTTAGGCAAATTAATGAATCAAAATGCAAATGCTACTCTCAAGGCTTTCAACGTTGACTACGAAGAAAGCTTTGAAGGATATAGCGGAGAATTAAAAGAGGCTAGATTTGCATCAACCGAGATCGGAATAGATCTTTCAGGAGAAAAATTAAATTTTGAGAATTTCAAACAAATACTTGATAATTACTCTTATTACCAAGATGATTTAATAGGTGATGAGGTTGGCATACCACTTTATTTCCTTGGAAGGGCTGCTACATCTTCCGGAATAAAAGTTGTACAGGTTGGTGAGGGTTCAGATGAGCTATTTTATGGGTACGATCATTGGAATAGGTTATTAAAATTGTCAGAATTTATAAAACCTTATTCATCCTCAAATAATAACTTTTCTAAGTATAGAAATCACAGAATGAATCTTTTATCAAATATGATTTTTGGAAAAACTACATTTGCAGGCGGTGCTTTAGGTTTTAATCTGGGCGAAATTAATAGTTTAATTTCTGATAAAAAATTACTTGAAAATGGGCTTGTAAGGCTTGTTGATAATAAATGGAGAGAATATTTCAATAAAACAGATGCAAAATTATCTAAATGGATGACTCTAGTAGATTTAAAGATAAGACTGCCAGAGTTGCTCTTAATGAGAATGGATAAGCTTGTTATGCAGTCGGGAGTCGAAACTAGAGTCCCTTTTCTAGATCATAAATTAGTAGAATTTATTTTATCAATACCTGAAGATCTTTTATTACCAAATAACTCTGGAAAACCAATACTTAAACAAGTTGCTAAAAACTACTTACCTTCTGAAATTATACATAGAAAAAAACAAGGTTTTAGAGCTCCCGTAGGAGAGTGGATAAAAAAAGATGAAGATATATTT
>NYXO01000075.1 GCA_002685415.1 Methanobacteriota archaeon | reverse complement strand
TTGCATTAATTTTGAGAACATTATTTACAGTTTCATTAATCCACGGACCTGCAGCATTTATTAAAATTTTTGATTTTATTTTTTTATTATTATTAAGAGTTATTTCCCAATAATCGTCTATTACATTTGCATTTATTACTTTTGTATCTTCTGCAATAATGGCGCCCATTTTTTTTGCATCATCTATATTCATTTCAACTAATTTCTTGTCATCAACTTGGACATCATAATACTGGAAACCATCTGAAAACTTTGATTGTAATATATTTTGATACTTTTTATTAAAATTAATTTTAGATGATTTAGGTATTTTTGATTTACCACCAAGATTATCATATAAAAATAATCCGAGTCTAATTAAAAATTTTGATCTTAATTTTTTAGTATGCGGAATGACAAATGGCAAAGGCTTAGTAATTGATGGAGCAATTTTAGTAATTACTTCTCTTTCTCTAAGAGACTCAGCAACAAGTTTGAACTCATAATTTTCTAAATATCTTAAACCGCCATGTATTAGCTTAGATGACCAAGAAGATGTTGCAGAACCTACCTTTCCCTTTTCTGCCAAATAAACTTTTAAACCTCTGCCACTGGCATCTCTTGCGATTCCAGCACCATTTATCCCACCACCTATTATAAAAATATCATATTTAATATTTTGTGTTTCCATCATATATTTTTTATTTTTTTTATAATTTTTATATTTATTAATTTTATAATAATTATAAAAAATTTAATTAAAAAATTTAGGTAAAACGCTTTACTTGATATCATATTTGTTTAAGTATTTTATTATAAAAATGTAATATTTTTATTTTAAAAAAATTATGTTTTTAGAATTATAAATCTTTTTTTTAGGAGGATAAATGAAAAATTTATTTAAATTTTTTATAGCTTTAGTAACTGCTTCCTTTTTATCATTACCAACAATTGCAAAGCCTATAGAGCTTCATTATTGGCATGGTCATACAGGAAAACTTGAAGCTATTATTAATGAAATTGCAGACAGATGGAATGCGAGTCAAGATGAGTCAGTTTTAATTCCAACCAGTAAAGGTAGTTATGAGGACATCCTAGCTGCATTTATTGCTGCTTACAGAGCTGGTGAACATCCACACATGGTTCAAGTATATGATGCAGGTGCTGCAATAATGGTAGCTCAAGTTAAAAATGGTGTTGTATACCCATTTGAAGACATGGCAGCTGAATATGGTGTAGACTTTAATAAGGATGACTACATTCCTGGTATTAGAAATTTCTATGCTGACTCAGATGGAAAAATGATTGGTATACCTTTTAATAGTTCAACTTGTTTGATGTATGCAAACATGGATATCCTAGAAGCTGCTGGAGTTGAAGTTCCAAAAACTTATGAGGAATTTGAACAAATTGCACCTAAAATTCTAGAAGCTGGTTATACGCCATTATTACAAAGTCACAGCCCTTGGATTTGGACTGAAAATTTCTTTTCAAGACATAATCTACTTATGACTGATGGTAACAATGGTTATGATGATGTACCAACGACTACTTTATTTGCTGATACTCCAGAATTTATTACTCACTGGACTAAAGTAAAAGAGTGGAAAGATAAAGGATGGTACGATTATAAAGGCCGTGCATGGGGAGATAACCAAGCACCATTTATTGCTGGTGAAGCTGCTTTCTGGCTTGGATCTGCTGCCTCATTTAGTGGTATGAAAGGTGTTGTTCCAAACTTCACTGTTAATCACATCCCTTATTGGGATTCAATTACTGGAGGTAAGGAATATCCAACATTTATTGGTGGTGCTGCAAACTGGATTTTATCAGGTAAATCTGATGAAGAATACGCTGCACTAATGAAATTAGCTGAATTCATGACATCTCCTGAACAACAATTGTTCTATCATAACATGTCAGGTTATGCTGCTGTTACGTACTCAGCAACAGATCTAGCTAATGAGATTGGCTTCTACGAAGCTTCTCCTTATCATAAAGCTGTTGGTGAACAGCTAAGTTTAACTGGTTCAACTATTCCTGGTGGATATAGAGCTGGAAACTGGCCGCAAATTCGTGAAGTCCTATATGAGAATTACCCTAAAATGTTGAATGGGGAAATAAGTATAGAGGAAGGCATGAAAAGAATGGATGAAGGAGCTTCTAAATTGCTTGCTCAGTTCGCTAAAACTTTATAACATCAACACAATATATGGAGGGCTTTAAGGCCCTCCTATTAAATTAAATTATGAAAAGAGTCCAATTTAGTTCTTATTTTACACAATATTTTTTTATTGCTCCTCAACTTGCAATAATATTAATTTTTTTATATTTGCCTATTGTTCAAACATTTAGAGATGCATTTACAATACAAGATGCATTTGGCTTTGGACGATATTTTTCTGGTCTTGATAATTTTACTTTTGTCTTATCTGATCCTAATTATATTACTGCATTAAAATTTACTTTGATTTTTATTGTTGTTATCACATTCTTCTCTTGCTCAATTGGATTACTATTGGCTGTTCAAGCAAACAATGTCATTCATGGTAAAAGCGCATATAAAACACTCTTAATTTGGCCTTATGCAATTGCACCGGCTGTTGTTGGAGTAACTGCTAATTACTTTTTTAGTGAAAGACTTGGAATACTCTATAATTTTTTTAACGGACTTTGGGGATTTGATTGGTATGACAATGTATACGATGCTTATATTTATGTGTTCATTGCAGCCTCGTGGAAACAAATCAGTGCAAATTTTATTTTCTTTTTGGCAGGCCTACAAAATATTCAAAAATCAATAATTGAAGCATCGATTATTGATTGTAAAAGTAGTTTTAGAAGATTTTGGACAATAACCTTCCCTCTTCTCATGCCAACAACATTCTTTCTCATAATTATAAATATAACTTATTCATTTTTTGATACTTTAGGGATTATAGACACAACTACTATTGGTGCTCCAAGTGGAGAAACAAAAACACTTGTTTATAAAGCTTATATTGATGGATTTAAAGGTTTAGACCTTGGAAGTGCTGGCGCACAATCCATAATAATGATGCTAATTGTGTTAGTCATTACTGTATTTCAATTTAGATTTATTGAAGGAAAAATTCATTACAATTAATATGAGCAGAATATTTAGAATAACTGTATCTCACTCAATCTTAATTTGCGGTGTGCTTCTTATGATTGTTCCTCTTTGGTTGGTATTTGCAAGTTCAACACACAGTAATAGTTTTATTTATAATGAAGGCATGCAATGGAAGATTGGAGGAGAGTTTTTTGATAATTACGATAGAGTACTAAATAGAAAAGGCGGTTTTACAAAAGAAATTACCGCAAGTGGAATTTTTTATAATAGTTTTATCATGGCTTTTGGTATCGCAAGCCTATCTGTATTTGTTTCTATGATGGCTGCTTACTCTCTTGTGTATTTTAAAACACGTTTTTCAACATTATTTTTTTGGTTAATATTTGTAACACTACTTGTTCCTTTAGAACTTCGTATTTTGCCTAGCTATCAAATTGTTTCTGATTTAAATTTATTAAATTCTTATGCAGGTTTAATACTGCCTTTATCTGCATCAGCTATTGCTACATTTTTCTTTCGTCAATATTACCGATCTATTCCTGAAGAACTTTTGGAAGCTGCAAAATTAGATGGGGCAAATAGTTGGAAATTCTTTATCGATTTTTTAGTTCCACTTTCTAAAACGATGATAGCTGCAATGTTTATCTTTATGTTTGTGTACGGGTACAATCAATATCTTTGGCCACTGATAATGACAACTTCTGAGAAGTACTGGACAGTAGTTATGGGGCTAAAAATGATTTACGGCGGTAACAGTGTTGATAGATATACCTATGTAATATTATCATTGATACCACCAGTGATAATAATTGTATTTTTGCAAAGACTTTTTATTCAAGGATTATTTCAGTCAAAATGAGCTCTAGAACCCTTCAATTTACTGCACATTTTATTTTATGGCTTGGTGTCTTGGTTATGGTCGTACCAATTTGGATTGCTTTTGCAAGCTCAACTCACGAAAATGTTGACATAATTACTGAGGGGATGAAATGGGGATTAGGTGATAAGTTTTTTGATAACTACAATGAAGTACTAAATCGAAAAGGCGGTTTCTCACAAGAAATAACAGCTACGAGTATGTTTATAAATAGCTTCATTATGGCTTTTGGTATTGCTACTGTAAAAGTAATAATATCAGCTATGTCTGCTTATGCTATTGTTTACTTTAGATTTAGACTAGCTACACCAATTTTTTGGTTAATCTTTATCACTCTTCTTGTGCCTCTTGAGGTAAGAATATTGCCAAGCTATCAAATAGTGTCAGATTTAAATTTAACAAATTCATATACAGGGTTAGTACTACCTCTTGTAGCTTCTGCTACAGCAACATTTTTCTTTAGGCAATTTTATAAATCTGTTCCAGATGAACTTTTGGAAGCTGCAAAATTAGATGGGGCAAATAGTTGGAAATTCTTTATTGATTTTCTTCTACCTTTGTCCAAAACAATGATAGCAGCTATGTTTATTTTCATGTTCGTTTATGGTTATAGCCAATATTTATGGCCATTAATTATGACTACAGATGAGAAATATTGGACAGTCGTAATGGGAATGAAGATTATATTTCAAGAGTCATACGAAGGTGGAAACCTCCCAAGAGTTGCGGAGAGATTTTCATATATAATTTTATCAATGATACCTCCAGTGTTGGTGGTAATCTTTTTACAACGATGGTTTATTAAGGGCCTAATACAAACGGAGAAATAAATGAGTTATTTAGAGTTAGACAATGTAACTAAAATTTATCCAAATGGAACAAAAGCTGTAAATGAAACTTCTCTAAGTATTAGTGAGGGAGAACTAATGGTATTTGTTGGACCAAGTGGATGTGGCAAATCAACTTTATTAAGAATGATAGCTGGTTTAGAAGATATTACTGGTGGAGAAATTAAATTAGATAATAGAGTAATTAATAAAGTTGATCCTTCTGAAAGAGATGTTGCAATGGTTTTTCAAAATTATGCTCTTTACCCGCACATGAATGTTTACAAGAATTTAGCATATGGATTAAAAAATAAAGGAGAATCAAAGGAAGAGATAGAAAAAAAAGTAAATGAAGTAGCTGAACTTTTAGAAATCAAAGAATTTCTATTAAGAAAACCGGGTCAACTTTCAGGTGGACAAAGACAACGTGTTGCGATGGGCAGAGCTATAGTCAGAAATCCAAAAGCCTTTTTATTTGATGAGCCTTTATCTAACCTAGATGCAAAATTAAGAGGACAAGTTAGAATTGAAATTAAAAAATTGCAAAAGCAAATGGGTGTTACAAGTGTATTTGTTACACATGATCAAGTAGAAGCTATGACATTAGGAGATCGATTAGCTGTAATAAATGAAGGGGTTATTGAGCAAGTAGGCTCACCCATTGAGGTTTATGAAAAGCCAGCAACATATTTTGTAGCAGAATTTATAGGAACACCACAAATGAATTTTATTAATGGTAAAATTCATGCAAATAAATTTATTTCAGATGAATTTGAATGTTCAATAAATAAAGATGTAAAGGATCAAGAAGTAATTTTTGGTATTAGACCAGAAAACCTAAAAGTGAGCGCAAATGGCAGTATAAAGATTAAAGTAGATCTCATAGAAAAGCTTGGCGCTGACAGTATTATCTATGGTTATGATAAATCAAACAATTATTTATGTTATAGAGAAAATGGTAATACTAAAATAAAAGTGAATGAAGAAATTTCATTAGAAATTGAAGATGAAAATTATCACTTGTTTGATCAAGAGACAAAAAAAAGATTAAACTAAAAATTTTTTAATTTCTGTCTTAATAATATTTGGATCTGTTAAATGAATAGTTTTAAAATTCATTTCTTGAGCTGCCTGAATATTTTCTAACTTATCATCAATAAACACGGTCTCTTCCGGATTTAAATTAAAACGATCTCTTGCTAATTGATAAATAGCATGATCAGGTTTAATAAGTTTATCCTCACCAGAAATAAGAAGTCCGTCAAATAATTTTAAAAAAGGATAATCATCAATCATCCCAGCAAAAGTTTCTGCTGACCAATTAGATAATACGTAGCAGTCGTAATTTTTATCTTTAAGTTTTTTTAAGATATCTACTGACTCCTCAAAAACTCCTCTGATCATTTTACGATGATTTTTGTAATACATCTTAATTTCTTTTTCATAATGAGGAAATTTAGGAATAAGCTCTAACTCAGCTTCAGCAATAGATCTTCCTGCATCTTGTTGAACGTTCCATTGATCATTGCAAACTTCTGCTAAGAAGAATTCTCTCTCTTCAATATTTTCAAATACATTCTTATAAAAGTGATCAGGATCCCAATCAAAAAATACACCACCTAAATCAAAAAGAAATTTCATAAAATCTATTTTGTTGTATAATTTAATTACTATCAAATTTCATTATATTTATGAAAAAAAAAATTGAATTAATTATTCAAAAAGAATTAAATAATTTAATAGGAAAAAAATTTTCTAAAAGTTATATTTGTAAATATATATTACCAATTATTCAGTATATTGATAAAACTCATGATAAGAAATTTATAATTTCTGGCTCCCAAGGTTCTGGTAAATCAACTTTATCAAAGTTAATTAAAATTATTATTGAAAAAACTTCATCAAAAAAAGTAATGCTTCTTAGTATTGATGATTACTACTTATCTAAAATAGATAGATATAATCTTTCACAGCAAATCCATCCTCTTCTTATAACTAGAGGTGTTCCAGGTACTCACAATATAAAAAAACTAAAAGAGCATTTAGGACAATTTAAAAAAAAACAGTTTCCAATTATAACTCCAACTTTTAATAAACTAAAAGATGATATTTCAAAAAAAACTAAAGTTTTTAATAAAGCTGATATTTTAATTTTAGAAGGCTGGTGCTGTGGGGCAAAACCTATTGAAAATAAGTTTCTTTATAAAAATTTAAATAAAATTGAGAGAGATTTAGACAAAGATTTTAAATGGAGAAAATATTATAATTCGAAATTAAAAAATGAATATCAACAAATATTTAAGACTTTTGACAGAACAATTTATCTTCAACCTCCATCATTCCACTTTGTTCTAAAATGGAGATACGCACAAGAAAAAAATAATGCAAAAAAAACAAAAACTAAAAATTTTATGAACAAAAATGCAACCAAAACTTTTATCTTATATTACGAAAAATTAACTAAGTGGATGATTAAAAGCATGCCTGCTAATGCAGACATGTTAATTAAAGTCGATAAAGCGCAGAAAATTGAGAAAATTATTTATTATGATTGATAATTTTCAATAGCTTGAAGAAGGTCTTTATACTCATCAGCATTTTTTCCAACTAGGTTTTCCAATTTACTTAACATTCTCATAGCTTGATTTTTTTGATCTCGCATCAAGTATAGTTCACCTAAATATTCATGAGCACCTGCATGC
>NYXO01000083.1 GCA_002685415.1 Methanobacteriota archaeon | reverse complement strand
TTTAATTGATAGCTCGGTATTCCGTCCCATTACAATTTGATTTTTTTTAGAGTCTTCTAATAAATTTGTATTTATAATTTTTAAAATTCCATCTGAACTTGATACTATCTGAGATTCTTGTTTAACTGAGGCTGTTCCTCCAACGTGGAAAGTTCTCATAGTTAACTGTGTTCCAGGCTCACCTATTGATTGTGCAGAAATCATTCCAATCGCCTCTCCAACATGCACCATTTTACCTCTTGAAAGATCCCTTCCATAACATGTTGCACATACACCTTCTTTGGAACTACAAGTCATTACCGAATAAACAAACAATGTCTTTACACCAGCAGAATCTATTTTTTCACAAGCGGCTTCATCAATCATTGCGCCTTTTTTGATTATCACTTCGCCTGTTAGTGGGTTTTTCACATCTTTGGCAGTTACCCTACCAAGAGATCTCTCTGATAAGCTTACCATTATATTTCCACCCTCTAATACCTCTGAAAGTTTAATAGAACCCGGTTTTTCACATTTTTGTTTGGTTATAGTTAAATCTTGCGCAACATCACATAGTCTTCTTGTTAAATAACCTGAGCTTGCAGTTTTTAATGCAGTATCAGCAAGACCTTTTCTAGCGCCGTGTGTTGAATTAAAGTATTCTAGAGCTGTTAAACCCTCCTTAAAGTTTGAAGTAATTGGAGACTCAATAATTTCACCAGATGGTTTAGCTATCAAACCTCTCATTCCTGCTAATTGTTTCATTTGTGCTGCTGAACCTCTGGCACCACTATCAGCCATCATAAATACAGAATTGATTTTTAAACCTTCTTTTGTAACTTCTGTTGCTGAGATTCTTTTCATCATTTCAGATGCAACACGATCAGTACATTTAGACCAAGCATCGATTACTTTATTGTATTTTTCACCTCTTGTGATCAACCCTTCAGTGTATTGGTTTTCATAATCCGATATTAATTTTTTAGTTTCATCAATTAATTGTTGTTTATTATCTGGTATAACCAAATCATCTTTTCCAAATGATATACCTGCTTTAAACGCGTGTTTAAAACCTAGATCTTTTAATTTATCACAGAATATAACGGTAGCTTTTTGACCAGAAAATCTAAATACATGATCTATAACTTCAGAAACAATTTTTTTTGGTAATAATCTATCTACAAGTGAAAATTTATTACTAAAATTTTTAGGAATTAGGTTGGATAAAAGAAATCTTCCTGCTGTACTTATGTGTTTTTCAAATTTAGGGTTTCCTTTTTCATCAATAGTTTCAAATCTTGAAACAATTCTAGAATGAACTTTTATTTGTCCTATTTCTAAAGCATGTTCTATTTCGGATGTATTTACGAAATAACCTTCCACTCTATCATTTTGATATGGAGGTTGAGATAAATAGTAAATTCCTAAAATCATGTCCTGACTTGGAACAATTATTGGTTTCCCATTAGATGGACTCAAAATATTGTTCGTAGACATCATTAATACACGAGCTTCTAATTGAGCCTCTAAACTTAATGGAACGTGAACAGCCATTTGGTCTCCATCAAAATCTGCATTAAATGCGGCACATGTTAATGGATGAAGTTCGATTGCATTACCTTCGATTAATTTTGGCTCAAAAGCTTGCACACCTAGTCTGTGGAGTGTTGGTGCTCTATTTAGAATTACCGGATGTTCTCTGACAATTAACTCTAGTGCATCCCATACTTCATTTCTCTCTCTTTCAACTAATTTTTTTGCCTGTTTAATTGTTGATGCTAAACCTAGTTTATTTAATCTTGCGTATAAAAACGGTTTAAATAATTCTAATGCCATTTTTTTTGGCAATCCACATTCATGTAATTTTAGATCAGGACCCACAACTATTACTGATCTTCCTGAATAATCTACTCTTTTCCCTAATAAATTTTGTCTAAATCTTCCTTGTTTACCTTTAAGCATTTCTGCTAAAGATTTTAGTGGTCTTTTACCAGTTCCTGTAATTACTCTTCCTCGTCTTCCATTGTCAAACAATGCATCAACAGATTCTTGAAGCATTCTTTTTTCATTTCTTACAATGATGTCAGGAGCCTTAAGGTCCATTAGTCTTTTTAATCTATTATTTCTATTTATAACTCTTCTATACAGATCATTAAGATCAGAGGTTGCAAATCTTCCTCCATCAAGAGGGACCAATGGTCTTAATTCAGGTGGAATTACAGGAATTGTTGTCAATATCATCCATTCAGGTTTGTTACCTGTTTCAATAAAAGACTCTATCAATTTTAATCTTTTTATTGATCTTTCTTCGGATACTTTTGATTTTGTTTCTTTAATTGCTTTAATTAAATTGTTTTTCTCTTCTTCAAGATTAATAGATTTTAAAATTTCTAAAATAGCTTCAGCACCAATACCTGCGGTAAAAGACTCTTCTCCATACTCGTCTTGATACTTAATTAATTCTTCCTCACCAAGAAGTTGGTTTTTCTTTAATCCTGTTAGACCAGGTTCGATTACTATAAAGTTTTCAAAATATAATACTCTTTCTACTTCTTTTAATTTCATATCTACCGCAAGTGAAATTCTACTAGGTAAAGATTTCAGGAACCAAATATGTGCAACTGGTGTTGCTAAATTTATGTGTCCCATTCTTTCACGTCTTACATTTGATTTTGTAACTTCAACACCACATTTCTCACATATAATTCCTCTAAATTTCATTCGTTTGTATTTACCACATAGACATTCATAGTCTTTTATTGGACCAAAAATTCTTGCACAGAACAGTCCATCTTTTTCAGGTCTGAAAGTTCTGTAATTTATTGTTTCTGGTTTTTTAATCTCTCCATAAGTCCATGACTTGATTTTTTCAGGACTAGCTAAAGTTATTTTAATACTATTGAAATTTTGTGCTTCTGAAATTTCAGAACCTTTAAAAAGATCTGTTAATTCTTTACTCATATTAATTTAACTCCACATTTAATGCTAAAGATTTAATTTCTTTAACTAAGACATTGAACGATTCTGGTATACCAGACTCAAAATTCTCCTCACCCTTTACAATTGTTTCGTAAACTTTTACTCTTCCAGCAACATCATCTGATTTTACTGTTAAGATTTCTTGCAATGTGTAGGACGCTCCATATGCTTCTAATGCCCACACTTCCATTTCTCCAAATCTTTGACCGCCTAACTGAGCTTTACCTCCAAGTGGTTGCTGTGTAACTAAACTATAAGGTCCTGTTGAACGAGCATGTATCTTATCTTCAACTAGGTGATGTAATTTTAACATGTATATTGTTCCAACTGTTACTGGTCTATCAAATTTTTCACCAGTTCTTCCATCCCACAAGAAAGTTTGTCCAGATTTAGGGAGTTCAGCTAAATCAAGCATGTTTGTAACATCTTGTTCTTTTGCACCATCAAATACTGGGGTAGCTATTGGAACACCATTTTGAATATTTTCACATAAATCTTTAAATTCAGTGTTAGTCAGTTTATCAATATTTTCGTCAAATACTTCATTACCATAAACTGATTTTAAAAATAATTTCATTTTTTCTGTTTTTTCAATTTTCTTCTGATTTTCATTAACAAGATTTTTTAGTTTTTCTCCTAGTTCTGTACAAGACCATCCTAAGTGTGTTTCAAGTATCTGACCTACGTTCATCCTACTAGGAACTCCTAGAGGGTTAAGAACTATATCAACTGGTTTGCCGTTTTCTCTATAAGGCATATCTTCAACAGGAACTATTTTACTTACAACTCCTTTATTTCCATGTCTTCCAGACATTTTATCTCCTGGTCTTAGTCTTCTCTTAATAGCTACAAAAACTTTAACCATCTTCATAACACTAGGAAGCAAATCATCACCTTGCCTAATCTTTAAAACTTTATCTTCAAAACGATCTTGAATGTCTTTTTTAGCGCTATTATATTGATCCTTTAGTTGAGTTAGTGCTTCAACTTTTTTCTTATCGTCAAGAGTTACTTTAAATAGATCTGAAACTAATAAAGAATTTATCTTTTCTTCATCAAGTTTAGTGCCACTTTCCAAATCTTTAACTTTTTTATTTAAAGAAGCGCCAGAAAGAATTGTTGATGCTCTTTGTTTAATACTTCTCTCAAGTATTTCTTCTTCAACTTTTTTATCCTCTTGAACACTTTCTATTTCAGCTCTTTCAATTGTTATTGATCTTTCATCTTTTTCTATACCGTGTCTATTGAATACTCTTACATCTACAACTATACCACCGCTTCCACTAGGCATCTTTAGCGATGTATCTGTTACATCGATTGCTTTTTCTCCAAAAATTGATCTTAATAGTTTTTCCTCTGGGCCTGATGCTGAATCTCCTTTTGGTGTAACTTTACCAACAAGAATATCTCCGGGTTTTACTTCAGCACCTATATAAACAATACCAGATTCATCTAAATTTTTAAGCGCTTCTTCATTTACGTTTGGAATATCTCTGGTAATATCTTCCTCACCTAATTTTGTATCTCTTGCCATAACTTCGTATTCTTCTATGTGAATTGAGGTAAATACATCATCTGTTACACATCTTTCAGAAATTAATATTGAGTCTTCAAAATTATAACCTTGCCATGGCATGAATGCTACTGTTACGTTCTTACCAAGAGCTAGTTCACCAATTTTTGTGGAAGGCCCGTCAGCAATAATATCACCAGATTTTACTTTGTCACCAACCCTTACTAAAGGTTTTTGATTAATACATGTATTTTGATTTGATCTCTTAAATTTTTGAAGGTTGTAAATATCAACACCTGATTGTGAATAATCTTTTTCACTAGATGCCTTAATTACAATTCTTTTACCATCAATCTTATCTACTACTCCATCTCTTTTAGCAACAATAGTTACTCCAGAGTCTAATGCTACATCGCTTTCAATACCTGTTCCAACTAATGGAGCCTCAGGTTTTAATAATGGAACCGCTTGTCTCATCATGTTTGATCCCATAAGAGCTCTGTTAGCATCATCATTTTCTAAGAAAGGAATTAATGAAGCAGCTACGGATACTAATTGTTTTGGAGAAACGTCAATATAATCAATATTTTCTGGTTTTGATAAAATAAAGTTTAGGTTTTCTCTGCATGAGACTAACTCTTCTTTAAATTTACCGTTTTTATCTAACTCAGAATTAGCCTGAGCAATAGTAAATTTAGTTTCCTCCATTGCAGACAAATATTCTATTTTGTCCTGTACAACACCGTTTTCTACTTTTTTATAAGGGCTCTCAATAAATCCATATTTATTAATTTTCGAATAAGTTGATAAACTATTTATTAATCCAATATTTGGTCCCTCAGGTGTTTCAATTGGGCAAATTCTTCCATAATGCGTTGGGTGCACGTCTCTAACTTCAAAACCAGCTCTTTCTCTCGTTAATCCGCCAGGTCCTAATGCTGAAACTCTTCTTTTGTGAGTAATTTCGGATAATGGATTGGTTTGATCCATAAATTGAGAAAGTTGAGATGTAGCAAAGAAGTCTTTTAAAGATATTGTTAAAGGTTTAGCATTAATAAGATCTTGAGGCATAGCAGACTCTACATCTAGAGTAGTCATTTTTTCTTTAATAGCTCTCTCCATTCGGTAAACACCAATTCTGGCTTGATTTTCAACTAACTCTCCAACAGATCTAACCCTTCTATTTCCAAGATGGTCAATGTCGTCCACATCATCTTTTCCATCTCTTAAATCAAGCATTTTTTGAACAATTGCTAGAATATCGTCGTTACGAAGAATAGTAATTTTGTCTGAACAATTAAGATTTAATCTTGAATTCATCTTAACTCTTCCAACATCTGATAAATCATATCTATCAGAGCTAAAGAATAAATTGTTAAAAATTTGATTTGCTATTTCTATAGTTGGGGGTTCTCCTGGTCTTAAAACTTTATAAATCTCTGTAATTGCATCGTTCTTAGTTTCATTTTTATCATTTAACAAAGTTAATAATAAATAAGGTCCTTTCGTAATTGAATTTGTTTTAGATATTTCAATAGATTTGATATTTGTCTCTATAATTTTTTGAACAATAGTCTCATTTAATTCTGTGCCAATCTTAAAAGTATCCTCACCTATTTGAATATCCTTATGTAAGAATTTTCCATATAAGGACTCGTTTGATACAAAAATTTCTTTCAAACCATCATTTGCAAGTTTTTTTGCGGTTAAAAAATTAATTTTTTGACCTTGTTTTACTATTACCTTATTATTTTTTGCATCAATTACTTCTTCTGAGAAGTTTTTTGCTTTGTAGTTTTCTGGATCAAATTTTGTTTTCCATTTATTTAATTTATCATCAAAATTGTAAGTATCATTTTCATAGAATTCATTTACGATATCATTTTTAGAATAACCAAGTGCCTGTAATAGAGTTGAAACTAAAATTTTTTTTTTTCTGTCTATTCTAAAATAAAGGAAATCTTTAACATCATATTCAAAGTCTAACCAAGAACCTCTATTAGGAATTACTCTACAGTTAAATAATAATTTACCACTAGCATGAGATTTGCCTTTATCATGGTCAAAAAATACACCTGGACTTCTGTGCATTTGATTTACAACTACTCTCTGTACACCATTAGTAATAAATGTTCCACTGTTAGTCATCATTGGA
>NYXO01000072.1 GCA_002685415.1 Methanobacteriota archaeon | reverse complement strand
TTTTTCATCACTTGAAGGGCTTCAACTTATCACACTAATATCACCTGTCTTTACATATATTCTTCTTGTATATGTTAGCGGAGTTAGAATGCTTGAAGACATGAATGATAAAAAATGGGCTGATGATGAACAATATAAATCCTATAAGAAAAATACTCCAATGTTATTTCCAAAACTATAACTTTAGGAAAATTTCAAGCTAATAAAGAAAAATTTACAAAATTAGTCGAAATGACGAAGTTTTTGTTAGAATTAGCTATTAAATAAAGTATCAATATATATTTTATTTATTGGTTTAGGACTGTTAACATGTCCAAACCTAAGGGAGTACAAAAATGTTTAAATTTATAAAGAATGTATCTTTACCAGTACTTTTTTGCTTTAGCTTATTAGTTTCTGCAAACGAAACTAATGTTGAAGTTAATATGGAAAGTATTCTAGAAGTAGGTAGAGAAAACCAAACACTTTCTGCTAGTTCGCAAGATAAAATTGATCAAACAGAAAGACAAACAGATAAAATCGTTAATGAATATAAGGTTGTTAACAAGCAAGTTGAAGGGTTAAAGCTTTACAACGCACAAAAAAGAATTCAAATTCAAGCTCAATTAGACCTTATGGATAAACTTGACGAGCAATTAGTTCAAGTTGTTGTTATGCAAAGGCAAATACCTCCATTAGCACAAAAGATGTTAGAAACTTTAGAGACTTTTATCAATCTAGATACTCCCTTTAGATCTGAAGAGAGAAAAGCAAGAGTTGATTTGGTTAGATCTTCTTTGGCAAAACCAAAAGTTACTGCATCTGAGCAAGTAAGACAGGTTCTCGAAGCATACAATATTGAAGCAGAGTATGGACGTAAAATTGATACGTACGAGGATAAGTTAGCAGACGGAACTGTTGTTAATATTCTTGTAATAGGAAGAATTGGTATGTTCTATCAAACTAAAGACGAAAGAACTAGTGGAAGATGGGACAATGAAACTGGAACTTGGGAAGAGCTCCCTGGAAGTTACAGAAAGCCTATTAGAGATGGCATAAGAATGGCTAAAAAATTAGCACCAACAGATATGTTGCTGATGCCAGTTGTTAAAGGAGAGGCATAATGAAAAAGTACTTATCTATACTATTTGTTCTATCTTTAACACTTAACACTTTTGTAGTTGCACAAGAATCTGAAGGTGATGAAGCAGAAATATCTACTGTTGAAGCACTTCTTCAACTTGTTAAAGAAGGTAAAACTAAAGAACAATCTGCAAATGCAGATCGTGAAGCTAAGTTTATGGCTAATAAAAATGAACAGGCTGCTATTTTAGCTGCTGAAAAAAGAGAATTAGCGAGACAAGAAAGAATTGCTGATCAGCTTGAGGCTGAATACAAAAAGAATGAAGAAATCTTAAGAGTTAAAGAGGAAGCATATCAAAAAGAACTTGGATCTTTGGTTGAGCTCTTTGGCCATCTTCAAAGCTCAGCAGGTGAAGCAGCAGTTCAATTTTCTGGTTCTTTGACAAGTCCTCAATATGGTCTTGAAAGAGTAGATTTCCTAAATGAACTTACTTCAAAAATGTCAGAGACTACAGAGTTACCAACTATTAGAGAAATTGAAGGTTTGTGGTATGAACTTCAAAGAGAGATGGTTGCAAGTGGACAAGTAGTTTCTTTTGACACAACTGTAATCGATGTTGATGGTGAGTCTTCAACATGCAACGTTACAAGAGTTGGTTTGTTTAATGCAGTCTGTGATGGTAAATATTTAGAGTATGTTGCTTCAACAGGACAATATGCATTTTTACCGAGACAACCTGCTGGAAGATTTACAAAAACTGCAAAGAGTGTTGGTAATGCCGATGTTGGAGAGCAAGTAAGATTTGGTGTTGATCCAACAGGACCTACTGGAGGAAGTCTTTTAGCTAATTTAATTCAGACACCTTCTTTAGCTGAAAGAGCTGCACAAGGTAGAGAAGTTGGATACGCAATTATTTTTGTTGGTTTAATTGGTATTGGTTTAGCTTTCTGGAAATTGTGGAGCTTATATGTTCTTGGTAAAGCAGTGAGAGCTCAAGCAGGTTCTAAAACATTAGATGTTAGAAATCCTCTTGGAAGAGTTCTTAAGGTTGGCGAAGAGAACTTTAAGAAAGATATTGATACGTTAGAGCTGAAACTTGCTGAAGCAATTATGGCTGAGAGACCATCAATTGAAAGAGGAATTGGCGCTGTAAGAATTATCTCAGTTGTTGCACCTCTTGCAGGTTTATTAGGAACAGTAACAGGTATGATCGTTACCTTCCAAATGATAACTCTATACGGAACAGGTGATCCTAAACTTATGGCTGGTGGTATTTCTCAAGCACTTGTTACAACAGTTTTAGGTTTATTAGTTGCAATACCTACTACACTTCTTCATTCCTTCACAGCTTCATCGGCTAAAGGAATAATTAGTGTACTTGAGGAACAGAGTACAGGTATTCTTGCCGAAAGAGCTGAAGGTAGTTAATAGCTAATTATGTTTTTTGCTATCACTGAAGCATTCTCGTCCATAAGAGATTTTATGGAAGCGGGTGGTAGTGTTTTATGGTTAATTGCTATTCTGGTTTTCTTTATGTGGGCAATGATCTTTGAGAGAATATGGTATTTTTCTCATGGTCATGAATTTTACATTCAAGATTTGTCAGCAAAATGGAATAACAGATCTGATAAGACTTCATGGCATGCCCTTCAAATTAGAGAAAAGATGCTTTCTCAAGCAAAAGTCGAAATAAATAAAAACTTATCAATCATTCAAACTTGCGTGGTTCTAGCACCATTATTTGGATTGTTAGGAACTGTGACAGGAATGATAGAGGTTTTTCAAGTAATGGCTTTTAGTGGGGGAGGTGACGCTAGAGCAATGGCGGGAGGTGTTTCTAAGGCAACACTGCCAACAATGGCTGGTATGGTTGTTGCTTTATCAGGCGTATTTGCCACCATATATTTGACTAGTGCGTCTGATAGACACACAAATGACTTAAGAGAATTAATAAAAAGAGAATTATAGGAGAACTAAAATGAGAAGAAATGCTATAAGTACTGCTGTTAAGGATGAAGAAAGCGAAATTAATTTAACACCAATGCTTGATGTTGTTTTCATCATGCTAATCTTCTTTATTGTTACAGCTAACTTTATAAAAGAACCTGGATTGGAAATTAATAGACCTGATTCAGATACTGCTGAAATTCAAGAAAATGCCGCAATTTTAATTGCAGTTGGAGCAAATGACGAAGTTTATATGGATGGAAGAAGAATTGATGTAAGGCAGGTTAAGGCAAATGTTGTAAAAATGCTTGCAGACAATCCACAAGGATCTGTAGTTATTCAAGCAGACGAAAGAGCAGTAGCAGATACTATTATTAAAGTTATGGATGGAGCCCGAGAAGCTGGAGTTAACGCTATATCTCTAGCATCAGAACCTAAATAGAATATGAATCAAGTCCTTACCGCAATTAATTTAGTAACAAAGCCTATACATGATACTTTTGTTAAGGCTTTTAATGCTAACAAATATGCAGCTGGGATTGGATTTTCGTCTTTAATTACATTAACTCTGTTTTTCGTAATGGTTATTTTAATAGCCTTAGGAGATAGTGGATTAAAACAAGACACTTCTGTAAAACTTCAAGATATTGTTATGCCAGAAAGAGATATAGATACTTTCATGTCAGAAGTTGATAAGCCTGAGAAGCCTGAAGAACAGCCCGAAGATATTGCTCAGCCTGAGTTAGATCTTCAGCCATTAACAGGTCTTGATGTGTCAATTGCAAAACCAAAGGCAAACTTTAAGGCAGGTGGTTCATTTTTTAGGGATGGTGAATATATCCCTTTATTTAAAGTTGTACCAATATACCCAAGAAGAGCACAAGAAAGAGGTACTATGGGTTATGCGTTAGTGGAATTTACTATAACTGAAACAGGTAGCGTAGAGGACGCTAACACTATCGAGGGATATTGTTCAAATAGTAATCCAAGCGATCCTTCTACTGAATTTAGACCATGTACAATGTTTAACAGTGCGTCTGCAAGGGCAGCTTTAAAACTAAAATACAAACCTAAAATTGTTGATGGAAAAGCTGTTCCTGTAAGTGGCGTTCTTCATAGATTTACATATATACTAGATGACGAATAATTAATAAGTTATGAAAAAAAGATTCTCATTACATTTGTTTTCAGTGCTAGCGATATTATTTGCGTTTTCTTCAGTCCAGATTGAAGCACAATCACAATCTGAAACAAAAAAACCAATAAAATATAAAAAAGCTCGTGCTTTACAAACATCAACTGCAAAAAAAATGGCAAAAGTATACGAGGCATTAGAAGAAGTTGATGAAAAAGGAGAGCCAGCTCCTGATATGGTAACCGTCGTTAATATTCTTACAGAACTAAGGACTGATAAAGATAATTTAAAAAGTTATGACAGATCAGTAATGTGGAATGCTTGGGCTTATGTTTATATGACTGATGGTAAGTTTCCTCAAGCTATGACAGCATATACAAATGTGATGAACGAGCCAGAAGTTACTATAGGACTCAGAAATGGCGCTCTGTTCTCGCTTGCACAATTGAATTTGGCAGAAGGAAATTATCAAAAAGGCGTTAATTTAATCTTACAGTGGATGGATGAAGTGGAGAAGGTCACTGCTCAATCTTATTCTGTTTTAGGGCAAGCATATTTTGCTTTGGGCGATTACAGAAAATCTATGTCTTCTTTGGAAACAGCTATATCAATGGCTGAAGAAGAAGGCTATAAACCAAGAGAAAATTGGTACTCACTTCTTGCTGGTTGTTACAGTGAATTAAAAGAAGAAATTGGAGAGAGAGAATCTTTATTAAAACAAATACCAATTTATGAAATATTAGTAAATTTGTATCCTAAAAAAACTTATTTCATTCAACTCGGTGGTGCATACGGAACTCTTGGAAGAGAAAGAGATTATATGATTACTTTAAAGGCTGCTTATCAAAAAGATTTTCTAGACAAAGAGTCAGAGTATTTAGCTTTAGCACAGTTATTGTTACTCAATAAAAACCCATATTGGGCTGCTGAAGTTCTTGTATCTGGTCAAAACAAGATGATAACTATTGTTGATGAAAAAACTGAAGAAGAAAAATTAGTACCTGTCGTAAAAAGTACAGAAAAAAACTTAAAAGTATTAGCTGATTCATGGAGAATGGCACAAGAGATTGATAAAGCTATTCCGGTATTAGAAAAAGCTGCTGAGATGTCAAAAGATGGCAAATCTTATGTGTTATTGGGCAACTTATATTTATCTGAAGATAAAGTTAGTGAGGCCGTAGATGCTATTAAAAAAGGCCTCAAAAAAGGAGATATTAAAAAGCTTTCACAGGTTTACTTAACTTTAGGTCAAGCATATTTTGAACTTCAAGAATTTGAAGAAGCAAAGAAAAATTTTAGAATTGCTGCAAGAGATAAAGAAAAGAAGATTAAAACTCAAGCAAACAACTGGATTAAATATACTGAAAACGAGGAGATAAGAGTTAAAAATCTTGCTCTAAGAAGAGACTATATTCAGATGAATTCTTCATCTTAAAGTCTTTCTAAAACCCTAACCTTAAAATCGTAGTCGTTATCATTGTCTTTTGAAAAGTTTTCTGAGCTTTTTTCCTGCCATTCATTAAAATCAATATCTGGATAAAACACATCTCCTTCGATTTCACAATTTACATTGGTCAGAACTAATTTGTTAGTTATTTTTAAAGTATCTCTAAAAAGATAACCACCACCAATTATCACAATTTCATTATATTCATTATGATCATCACATTTTTTATTTGCGGCATCTAATGCTTCATCTATGCTTTTAAAAACCTCGGCTCCATCAATTTCATCTATTGTTGTTGAGATTACATAATTGATTCTATTTGGTAGTGGCCTACCTATAGATTCGTATGTCTTTCTTCCCATGAGTAGAATTTTATTTGTAGTATAGTTTTTAAAATGTTGAAGATCTCTCTTTAAGTTCCATGGAAGCATGTTATCCACACCAATTACGTTGTTATTTGATAGAGCAACTACATGTGAAATTATTTTTTTCATACTGCCATTTCTGCTTTTATAGGAGGGTGTGGGTCATAATTTTCTAGAATAAAATCATCTACGCTGTATTTTTTTATATCTTCAAGAGAATTAATTTTAGGAATTTTAAGGTTAGGAAGTGGCTTTGGCTCTCTGGATATTTGTTCCTTTACCTGATCAATTGAATTTTTATATATATGAGCATCACCAAAAGAATGTATAAATCTCTTTGGTTGTAAATCTAGAATCTCAGCAAAAATAGATAAGAGCAAAGCATAACTCGCTATATTAAAAGGAACCCCTAGAAACATATCAGCACTTCTTTGGTACATGTGACAGCTTATAGAATTATTATGAATATAAAACTGTGACATTACATGACAGGGAGGTAGAGCCATTTTTTCTATTTCACCAACATTCCAAGCAGAAAGAATATGTCTTCTTCCATCAGGATTTTCTTTCAATCCTTTTAGTAAATCTTTAATTTGATCAATTCCACACCAATCTCTCCATTGGACACCATAAACTGGACCAAGAATCTTTTTTGTATCTGAATTTTCGTATCCTAATTCTTTGCCTTGATTATCTGCATTATCAGTCCATATTGTTGAATATTTTTCCAAATCAGTTAATTCAGATCTATCTTTATTAAATCGGATCTCAGCAAGCCTTCTCTCATCATCTGAGCCCTCTAGGAACCACAATAGCTCAGAGACAACTCCTTTCCATGCAAGAGATTTAGTAGTTACAGCTGGAAATCCTTTCTCTAAGTCAAATTCAAACTGATGTCCAAAAGATGATATTGTTCCTGTATTAGTTCTATCACTTTTTTCTTCTCCGTTTTCCAATATATATTGAAGAAGATCTAAGTATGCTTTCATATTTTTTTCCTTGAATATAGCAACATAAAAAATCCAATAATCACCATTGGTATACATAAGATTTGTCCCATGCTTAATGAGTCAAAGGCAATGTAACCAATATGAGCATCAGGCTGCCTAAAGAACTCAATTATAAATCTTATTAATCCGTAAAAGATAAGAAATGATGAAGAAACTATACCTTTTATATTTGTTTGTTTGCTGATCACAAATAAAATTAGGAATAATAATAAACCTTCGCCAAAACTCTCATAAATTTGTGAAGGATGTCTTAAAACTCCAAAAGGGTCCGTTGGAAATATAAAACCCCAATCGCCATTTGTTGCCTTTCCGTATAATTCACCATTTAGAAAATTACCAACTCTTACCAAGCCAAGACCAATAGGCATTGCTAAAGCAACACCATCAAGTAA
>NYXO01000074.1 GCA_002685415.1 Methanobacteriota archaeon | reverse complement strand
ATAAATTCTAGTTGTTGCAATGATTCTTAAAAATAAATCATTTGTTATTTCAGAACTATTCTTCATTAATGTATTTTTCTTTGCTCTAAAATTTTGTAATATTACTTCCTGTATTGCGGAGTTCTTTTTTACATATTCAATTAAATTTGATATATCATTTACAATTTCTTCTTTTGTTGAAGTTAAACCAAGAAGCAATCCAGTCGTAACTGGATATTTTTCTTCCAATGCATTATTTAGCGTTTCTAGTCTTAAATCAATGTGCTTGGTATCTGTTTTGTAATGTGCTTTTCCCTTGTCGTATATATTTTTCGAAAATGACTCAATCATAATGCCGCCAGATGGTGAGTGATTTTTTAACTCCTTTATCTCTTTTTTGCTCATTAAACCAGGATTGGCATGTGCAAAGAGATTAAATTTCTCATTCACAATCTTCATCGAACTAATTAAATAATCATGAGTTGAGGAATGGCCTAACTCTTTAAGTTGGCTTAAAGCAAAATCCCATTTGAGCTCTGGCTTATCCCCTAGGGTAAATAAAGCTTCATAGCAACCAGCATCATCACCAGCTTCTGCTATTAAAAGAACATCTTCTTGATTTAAATAGGTACCTCCCTCTTTAGGAGATTTTACAAATGTACAATATCCACAATTATCTCTACACATTGTTGTTAGTGGAATAAAAACTTTAGGGCTATATGTTATATTGTTACCAAAGTTATCTATTTTTTTGTCAAAAGCTTTGCCTAATAGCTCTTCAGTCGAAATTGAACCAAAGATGGAATCATTAATTATTCTTGTTAATTCTGTCATAAATAATAGTTATAAGGTATATTATTAGTTGATTGTAACAACAATTAATCAATAATCTTGTGAGGGTTAATGGTAAATGTATCATTAGTTGGATTTGGAAGAATAGGTAGAGATCTATTTAGACAAACATTAAACGATAGCGGCATAAACATTGTATCTATTTCAGATACTGCTGATAAAGCTAACTTAATTTATTTACTAAAGTACGACTCAATATATGGAAAGCTAGATGCAGAAATTATAGAGTCTGAAACAGGCATTGTTGTAAATGGTAAAGAAATCTTGTTTAATTCTTGGAAAAATGGTGACGAAGCAAATTGGAGTGAACTAAATACTGACATTGTAGTTCTTGCAACAGGTAAGCCTAAGACAAAAAAAGAAGTTGAAAAACATTTATCAAAAGGTTGTAAAAAAGTAATCGTTGCTTCAACTCCTGAAAATTTTGAAGATATACAAATATATGTGCCTGGTGCGAACGATGAAAATATAGATTTAAATTCTAGTACATTCTCCTTAGGTTCCAATACAGCAAATGCAGTTGCACCTATTCTTAAAATTTTAGATAGAAAAGTTGGCGTTGAGAGAGCATTTCTCACAACAGTTCATGGATATTCAAATTCTAATCGTTTAGCAGATGTTGCAGGTGAAGGTTTCAGACTTAACAGAGCAGCTGGTGAAAATATTATCCCAAGTATTACTAAGTCTTCTGAGGTTATATCATATGTCCTTCCATTCATTAAAGGAAAAATAGCTTCTTCTTCCATGACAGTACCAATTCCTGACGGAAGTACTGTTGATTTAACAATTGATATCAAAAATGAAACAAATATTGAAGATATTAATAAGATAATTGAAAATGCGTCTAATTCAGATTTAAAAAACATTATCGGGCTAACGTATGATCCAATTGTTTCTTCTGATGTTGTAAGAAGTACATTCTCTGGTTTAGTAGACGGATTAGCAACAATGGGTATCAATAATAAAAAAATTAAACTCATTATATGGTTTGATAATGGCTGGGGTTATGCAGCTAGAATTGTTGATACAATTAAAAAACTTGGCCAGGTGTTGTAAATGGGTAATGTAGCTATAAACGGCTTTGGAAGAATAGGTCGTTCTATATTGCGAATCATTGTTGAAAATAATTTAGAAATTAATGTTGTTGCAATTAATGATTTAGGAAATTATGAAAATCTTGCATATCTTTTAAAACATGACTCTGTGATGGGCATTTTGGATAGTGAAGTACGAGTTGATGGAGAGAACCTTTTAGTTGGACATAGAGTTATTAAACTTACCTCAATAAAAGATCCTGCTGAACTCCCGTGGAGTGAATTAGATGTAGATGTAGTAATTGAATCGACTGGAATTTTTAGAGATAATGAATCCCTAAATAAGCACATAGCTGCTGGTGCTAAAAAAGTATTGCTTACTGTACCACCTAAAGATGAAATTGACGCAACAATAGTTTTAGGCGTAAATGACGATGACTTGAAGCCAAATGATAAAATTGTCTCTAATGCTTCATGCACTACAAACTGTCTAGCTCCAATAGCTAAAGTGCTAGATGATAATTTTGGAATCAAATCTGGTCTTATGACTACTGTTCATGCGTACACAAACGACCAGGCACTAGCCGAAACAACACATAGTGACTTCAGAAGAGGCCGAAGCGCTACCCAAAATATTATTCCTACCTCAACAGGTGCGGCTAAAGCAGTTGGTATGGTATTACCTAAGTTAAACGGCAAATTAGATGGAATGGCAATGAGAGTTCCTGTGCCAGATGGAAGTGTGGTCGATCTAGTAGTGGAATTAGAAAAATCTGTTTCAATATCTGACATAAATAAAGCTGTAAAACAAGCTGCAGATAATGAGCTCAAAGGTATTTTAGAATATTCAGAAGTTCCACTTGTATCTACTGATATATTAAATAATCCACATTCAAGCATTTATGATGCATCTTCAACCCAATTATTAGATGGAAATCACGTCAAGGTTGTATGTTGGTACGACAACGAATGGGGTTACTCGAATAGAGTTGTAGATCTAATAGGAAATCTATTAAATAATGGATAATCTACCAAAAGCTCCAGAAGCAATTGGAAATTATGTAACTTATAAAAAAATTGGGAACTTTGTTTATACATCTGGACATGTTCCAGTCACGGAACAAAAAAAATATGTAGGAAAAGTTCCTACTGAGGTTTCAATAAATGAAGCTTATGAAGCTGCTGAGTTATGTGCTGAACTTACTATTGCAACAATTGAAAAACATGGATCCATTAAAGACTTACAGCCTGTGAATGTTATTGGTTTTGTAAATGCTAATGAAGGTTTTGGGGACCACGCAAAAGTCCTAAATGGATTTACAGATAAATTATCAGAATACTTTAGTGAAAAATCGACACGATCAGCTGTAGGTGTTACCAGCCTACCGTTAAATGTATGTGTAGAAGTTCAGTGTGTGTTTATTAATGAGTAAATTAATTGGAATATCCACAGGTCTAAAAAATGTAGACATGGCTCCTGGAAATATTCCATGTGTTGTAATTAATAGCGATTTTGTTAAAGCATGTAACAACTATGGAAATAGTGCATTAATCTTTGGGCCACACGAAAATTCAGAAACAATAGATGTGTCAAAATTTGATGCAATAGTAATTTCTGGTGGTGGCGATATAAATCCTAATATCTATGGAGAAGAAAAACTTGAAAAAACAATAAGAGTTTCAGACCAAAGGGATAACACTGAATTGGCAATGCTTAAATCTGCAGAAAAACATAATGTAAAAACTCTTGCCATATGTAGAGGACATCAATTATTAAATGTTTACAAGGGTGGAACACTTTATCAAGATCTCAAAGATAGTGGATTTAGTCAAATCGATCACGATCGACCATTTGATGATGCACGTTCACATGTTCATGATGTAAATATAGAAAGTAATTCAAAATTATATAAAATAATTCAGGAAAATGAAATACAAGTCAATTCGATTCATCATCAAGCAATAAACAAAGTTGGTCAGGACTTACAAATAACTGCTAAATCATCTGATGGTGTTGTAGAGGGTGTAGAGGTAACAAATGGTTGGGATGCAATAGGAGTGCAATGGCATCCCGAAAACATGCTTGAAGATAGTGTGAGCATTAAGTTGTTTGAGTGGTTAAATAGTTAAGCTATTATCCAGTAAAGTTAAACTATCATTTTCAAATATAAAAAAATTACTATTGTAAGGAACACTCATTTCAATGCCACTAATTTTGCAAAAATATATGTTGTTTAATACCTCATAACTTAACAACTTGTAATTATTACTTTTTAATTCTTTTCCTATGAAAAAACCGGGCCAAGGTAACTTATCTTCATTAAAAAATGTACTAAGTAAATCTATATTAATTTTTACATCCAAATTTCTTAATTTACTAATTGATTCAATCGTGTCATAAGATTTGAATTTTATTAAATTTCTATTTTTTAAATGTTTTTTAAATTCCTCAATGACAAAATCTACATCATTAATTCGTAATGTAATTTCTTTTAAATCAAAATTACGAAAAAAATATTCAATATTTATATATTGAAAACCTTTTAAGGAATGTGGTTTACCTAACTTCCCTACAACAAAATAGCTTTGATTAGTCAATAAATTCTACAGAAGATTGTAAGCCTTCTTCATCAGCTGCAGCTTGTGCAACAGTTCTGATTGCTCTTGCAACTCTTCCTCTTTTACCAATGACTCTTCCCATATCATCAGGTGATGTTCTAACCTCTATTGTTACATTTTCATCATCAGAGTCTGCGACATCAACTTTTACGGATTCCGTATCTTCTACAATCTGATTAACGATGTACTCAACAACATTTTTAACAATTGTGCCTGAAGCCATTATTCTTCTTCCTTTTTAGAGGATTCATCAGAAGATTCATTATTATTCTCTTCATCTAAATTTTCTTCTTGTTGTTTCTTATTAGCTTTCGAACTGCTTTTAATTTTTTCTTCAGGAGCTTGAGGTATTGAAATAACCTCTCCCTTTGTAGAACGCCATTGAGCCCATGCACCTGAAATTTCTAATATTTTTTGAGCTCTTTCTGAAGGTTGAGCTCCTTTATCTAACCAAGCTACAGCTTTGTCTACATCAATTTCAACCGTAGATGGGTTGTGATGTGGATCGTAATAACCTAAATCTTCAATAAATTTACCATCCCTAGGTGAACGGGAGTCAGCAACAATCACGCGGAATGTTCTACTTTTTTTCTTACCTCTTTGAGCAAGTCTTATTCTTACAGGCATTAATTTCCTTTATTTAAATTGCAATACATTATCTTACTTGAAGTGAGACATAAAATGTACAATAATTAGATTAACTTCTTCATAAAAATAACTAGAAAAGATTTAATGTTTTGCTAACCTAATTTTGATGCAAGTAATTGAAATTTCACATCCTTTAAAAGATCACTACCTTACAATAATTCGAGACAAAGAAACAGATTTCGAAAATTTTAGAGAATACTCCTCTAAATTGTCATATCTACTTTTTATTGAGGGTACAAAAAATATTTCAACAAAAATAAAACCTATAGAAACTCCTTTAACCGGTATTGATGGTGTAGAAATTGAAAATGAGAATGTTGCCATAGCGGTTTTAAGAGCAGGTCTAGGTCTTGTGGACGGAGTAAAGAATTTACTACCTAGTACATCATTTGGATACATAGGAGTTCAAAGGAATGAAGAGACAGCAGCGCCTGAATATTATTATGAAAATTTACCTAACTTAGAAAATAAAAATGTTTTTATTTTAGAACCTATGCTTGCAACTGGTGGCTCTCTTTCTTTTGCTGTAGATAAGGTCAAAGAACATAATCCCAAAAGCATAGTTGCTTTAACAGTTATTTCTGCTCCAGAAGGTATTGAAAGATTAAAAGAAGAACACGATGACATTACCTTAGTAACTGCAAAAATAGATGAAAAACTTAATGAGAATTGGTACATAGTACCTGGACTAGGTGATATGGGAGACAGGCTTTTCGGAACAATCTAATGAAGAGATGTTTTCTTGTTGTAATAGATTCTTTAGGTGTTGGTGAAGCACCGGATGCAAAACAATATGGAAACGAAGGCGCTAATACACTTGGTAATGTAGCAAAACATGTTCAAGGTGTTGATTTACCCAATTTTGATAAATTGGGATTTGGAAAGATTACTAATGTTTTAGGACTAGGCACTGAGCACACGGCAACTGTAGGTAGGCTATCCGAAGTATCTATAGGAAACGACTCAACCACAGGGCATTGGGAAATTGCAGGTCTAGTAACAACGCAGGAATTTAAAACATTTCCAGATGGATTTCCTCATGAGCTTATCAACAAGATAGAGAATGAAATAGATTATAAATTTATAGGAAATATCCATGCTTCGGGTACTGAGATAATCAAAGACCTTGGCGAACAACACTTACAAAATAAAGAACTTATCTTATACACGTCTGGTGACTCGGTTTTTCAAATAGCTGCGCATGAAGATGTGTGTAATCTTAAAGAACTATACAAAATTTGTGAAATTTCCAGAAAACACTGCAATCAGTACAATATAGGAAGAGTCATTGCAAGACCATTTAAGGGTCCTATTAACGCTTTTGAACGAACTTATGACAGAAAAGATTATGGAATGAATCCCCCTGGAGAAACTCTTTTAAGTTACGCATTCAAAAATAATTTAAAAACTTATGGAATAGGAAAAATATCTGATTTGTTTGGTACAGAATTTCTCAGCAGTTATGTCCATACTGAAGGCGATCAAAATGGTATTGACTATTTGATAAAAGAAGTTGAATCTGGGGATAATGATTTTACTTTTGTTAATTTAGTAGACCTTGACATGTTGTATGGTCACAGAGAAGACCCCGATGGTTACTACAAAGGTTTACAAATAATAGATAAAGGAATAGAAAAAGTTATTGAAATAATGAACGAAAACGATTTACTTATTTTAACTGGAGATCACGGTACAGACCCAACAGATGGAAAAACTGACCACTCTAGAGAATATGTTCCATTTGTAGCATATAAAAAAAACGGCAAAGCAAGCTATATTGGTGATGTTGAAAGCTTTGCAAATATAGCCTCTACTGTTTCAGAATTTTTTAATTTAGAAAATATATTCCCTGGTAAAAGCTTTTTAAATCAAATATAGATT
>NYXO01000073.1 GCA_002685415.1 Methanobacteriota archaeon | reverse complement strand
GACCAGCAAATAAATCGATACCAACTTTGCCATACAATTGTCTTTTCGCTTCAGCAACAAATGCATTGCCAGGTCCAACAAGCATATCAACTGGTTTAATAGTTTCTGTACCAATAGCCATTGCGCCAACTCCTTGCATTCCTCCTAAGACATAAATTTCGTGAGCACCGCCCATTTTCATTGCTGTTACAACTGCTGGATTTGGTTTACCTTTAAAAGGTGGAGTTGTGGCTACAATTCTTGGTACCCCAGCAACAGAGGCAGTAACAACTGACATATGAGCAGAAGCTACCATTGGGAATTTTCCAGCAGGTACATAACATCCTACTGCTTGTACTGGTATATTTTTATGACCAAGAATTACACCTGGATGCGTTTCTACTTCTAATTCACTTAAAGTTTTAAGTTGTGCTTCTGCAAAAGACCTTACTTGTTTTTGAGCAAATTTAATATCTTCTTTGTCTTCGTCAGAGACTTCACTCATTAATTGATTTATTTGATCTTCACTTAATCGAAAACTATCTGGTGAATAGTTATCAAATTTTTGTGATAATTCTCTAATATGTTTATCACCTTCTGATTCGATTTTTCTTAATGTTTCCTCAACAATTTTTTTTACTTTATCATTATCTTCAATTCTTTGTTTTTCATCTAAACCTTTTTTTAAATATTCAATTGCCATAATTATTTTTTATGAATTAATTTAAAGATATCAACACCTATTTGATCTAGTATATGTGCTATATCGATTGGTACCCAATTTTCTCTAATCAGCCCTTCATGATGTAAATAAAAATCCATAACTCTTATTGTAATTTTTTTATTAGTTGGCTCATAACCTAACCATTCTTTTGAACCATGAATGCATTCTATGCTATGCCAACCTCCAGTCATTGAATAATTACCATCACCAATTTCAATATAATGTCCAATTTTCCAATAATCCCTTTCTTTAAATGTAAGTCTAAATGGAAGTTGATGATATTCTACATATCCTTTTAAACCTCTTGCAGTTCCTATTCCTGCAGGTCCGTGCCACATCATTTTTGGATGCCAATAATTTTTTTGAGGATGATTAAGTAATTTATCTCTTATATAATCTTTGTTTGAATTTGGATCACTTTCGGGCTTAATATTTAAACTTCGCTGCATGGTTAATGCTTGATTTAAAGATTCTAAAGATAATTCGTTGTCAAAATTTTCATTATTTTCTCCATCTCCAGTAATAGGCGCTGACCACATACCTTCTGCTCCTAAAGATTTATTAATTGGCCAGTGTCCAGCTTGTCTAATAAAATCAACTGTATCAATTAAAACATATGATTTTATAATTTTACCATTAGAGATTTGATGAGCTTCGCAAGTTCTAAGATAAATATTTTTTTTTGTGGGTGTAACACCGAGCCATTCGTTGACAAATGTTCCAGTTAGATAGCTAACAAACGATACAAATACTTTGTCTCTATAAGATCCTCCAATTACAATTATATTTCTTCTTTCGAGATCTGGAAAAGCTTCTTTTAGAGGTATCCAAAGTTTATTTTTTATATTCTCAACACCACTTATTTCATTTATTGGATGAAAAGCATTTAATTCAGCTTCTTCATGGTATAAGTTTTTTAAATTAACTCCTAATTCATCTAAAGGAGATTCAGCAACTTTATTCAATAAATATTTAAATTTTTTTTTATTTTCTAAATTTTCACTTGTACTTAAATCTACAAAAATTATTTTCTTGTTTTCTTTTTCCCCTGTTTCAAAATCTTCAATTTTATTTGTCATAAAAATTATTTACATACTAATAAATATTAATTGATTTATTCAATAATTTGAATAATATTCAAAAAAAATGAATAAAATATCATAAAGATATGTCAATTAATATTACTACAAGATTAGCAAAATTTGAGGAACTTATTCCAAGTACTATTCCTTTTGTAGAAGGAAAATTAAAGGGACATCAAGATAGGAAAAATTATTCTGTTATAGGCCCAGGTGTTAGTGAAGATGCTAAACAAAATGTTAAAATAGCTGAAGCGCATGGCTTCAATATTGGCGCTGTAAGTGCTGCTCCAATGAACGGTTCTGGATTACATAGCCATACAACTGCTGAAGTATTTATAATTCATTCTGGTGCTTGGCGTTTCTATTGGGGAGTTGATGGCACAGAAGGAGAGGTAATACTTAAAAAAGGTGATATTGCTTCTTTCCCTACAAATATGTTTAGAGGTTTTCAAAATGTAAGCAAAGAAGAAGCGTTAATGTTTGTAGTTTTAGGTGAAAATGATCCAGGTGTAATCACTTGGACTCCAAAACTTTTAAAAGATGCAAAAGATTCTGGTATGGTATTAATGAATGATAATTCTTTAGTAGATACAGAAAAACAGAAAATTACTGATGAAACTAAAATTATTCAACCATTAAAAGAAGATGAATTAAAGAGTTTTGATCATTATTCCTCAGAAGATATAGAAAAGTTTGTCATTCGATTTGATGAAAAAGATAAATACTTTGTTGATGATGAACACTATCAACCCAATAAAATTATTAATTACCTTGATCAATTTAATATTCATAATAAATCATTTATTCCAAACATACCGCATTTAACAGGATTTAGCCTTTCACTTCTCCATGGAAAAAATGCCCATATACATGAATACAAATTTGAGAAATCAGAAGTATATCATTGTTTATCTGGTGAATGGGAAATAGATTGTGATGGAGAGAAAGTAGTAATTAAGGACAAGGATACTTTTTCAGTACCAAAAAACTCATCACGATCAATTAAGCAGATAAGTGATGAGGATGGAAATTTATTTATTATAAGACAAACAAATTAAGAATTCAGTTATATGAAAGGTTTTAATAACAAGTTTGAAAATCTTCCAGATTATATTCTAAAAATAACTCATCAGATATGGGAAGAAAAAGATGTTAACTCAATTATGGAATATTATGCTGAAAATATTCCTGTTAGATCACCTATGGGAATCATTTATGGACCTAATACAGTAGTTGATGCAACTAATGCAACTTTAGACGAATTTCCAGATAGGCAATTATTAGGTGAAGATGTAATTTGGATTGGTAACGAAGATGAAGGGTTTTTATCTTCTCATAGAATTCTTAGTAAAGCCACTCATGTAAAAGATGGTTTATATGGTAAAGCAACAAATAAAAAACTTGTATACAGAGTCATTGCTGACTGCGCTTGTAAGAATAATCAAGTTTATGATGAATGGTTAGTTAGAGATCAAGGAGCAATTGTTAGACAGCTAGAAATAGATCCAAAAAAATATGCAGCAATTTTAATAAAGCAAGAAGGTGGAATAAAGAATTGCATTAAACCATTTGATAAGAATTCATCTCAAGAATCAAGTTATACACCACCAATTTTATCAAAAAATAATATAGCTGATCAATATGCAGAAAATTTAGAAAACATTCTTAATATTAATTCTAAATCTACAATTGAAAAAAATTATGACAGATCAGTTCAACAATTTCAACCAGGAGGTTTTGTTTGTTATGGTATCGATGATGTAACAAATTTCTGGCTAAATTTAAGACAATCTTTCCCAGATGCTCTTTTTAGAATAGAACATAAAAGTTTTACTGTAGAAGAAAATCAACCAAAAAAAGTTGCTATACGCTGGTCTTTAGTTGGGAAGCACAGTGGGAATGGTATATTTGGGCAAGCTTCTAATTCTGAGATTTATATTATGGGAATTAATCATGCCGAAATAGGACCAAGAGGTATAAAGAACGAATGGGTTTTATTTGATGAAACTGCAATTTGGAAACAAATCTTGATAAAAACAGGTTAATTAAAAAATGTCTAAAATATTAACTACACATGTAGGCAGCTTGCCTAGATCAAAAGGACTTTCAGAAATTTTATTTTCTAAAGATCGGGGTGAAAAATTTATTAAAGAAGATTTCAATAATATATTGAAAAAAAATGTTGAGACAATTGTTAAAAAACAGATCGAAGTTGGTATTGATTATATAAGTGACGGTGAAATGAGTAAAATAAGTTATGCCACTTATATAAAAGATAGGATAGATGGTTTTTCTGGAGAAAGTGAAAGAAGAGCACCAGCTGATTTAGATGATTTTCCAGAGTATAAAGAAAAAATAGCTAAAAGTGGGGGTACACCAACGTACAGCAGACCGTGTTGTACTAATGCATTAAAAATCAAAGATAAAGATTCATTAAATAAAGACTTAGAGAATTTTAAAAATTCATTAGATAAAAACAATCATCAAAAAGCATTTATGAATGCTGCATCACCAGGTGTCATAAATGTATTTATGCCAAATAGGTTTTATAAAACAGATGATGAATATTTACATAAACTTTCAGAAATTATGGCTATTGAGTATGAGACAATTACTAAATCAAATATACAAGTGCAATTAGATTGTCCTGATCTTGCATTAGCTAGACATATGAATTTTAAGGAATTATCCGAACAAGAATTTTTAAAACGTGCGGAAATTCAAATTGAGTGTTTGAATGAAGCTTTAACTAATGTAGATGTTAATATGACTAGAATGCATATTTGTTGGGGAAACTATGAAGGACCTCATACACATGATATCCCACTAGAAAAAATATTACCAATAATTTTAAAATCTAAAATTAAATATTTTTTAATTGAGTCATCAAATCCCAGACACGCACATGAGTGGAAAGTTTTTCAAGATATTAAATTACCAAAAGATAAAGTTTTAGTTCCTGGTGTTATCGATTCAACATCAAATTTTGTTGAGCACCCTGAGGTTGTAGCAGATAGATTAATTCAGTTTTCAACGGTAATTCCAAAAGATCAACTAATGGCTGGAACTGATTGCGGATTTAGTACTTTTGCAGGATTTGGCAAAATTGATGAAAATATTTGTTATGAAAAACTTCATTCTTTAGTTGAAGGAACTAAATTAGCAAACAAAGTTATATAATTTATCTAGATGTTTTTCTTTTTATTAACGTTCCTTGGATTAAATGACTAACGGCCTCATAATCTGGATCTTTAATATTATCATTAATAAGTTGAGTTACTAATTTTGACATTTGTCTCAAGGGCTGTTTTACAGTACTTAAATTGTAAGATGACCAGTTTGCCATTGAGATATCGTCATATCCAAATATTTCAATATCGTTAGGTATTTCAATTTTTGTATTTTTTTTAATGTAATCTAAACATCCAAATGCCATCGTATCATCTGCACAAAAAATAGCTGAGATTTTTTTATTCGTTAAGATTTTTGCTGTTGCAGCATATCCACCTTCATATGTAAAATTTCCTTTTTGAGAGTATAATTTTAATTTTTTTGATTTTTTTAATTTATTTTTAAATCCTTTACATCTTTCATTACTTACATAAGATCCTGTGGGACCTTCAATTAAACCAACTTCCTGATGGTTATTTTTGATTATTTGATCTGCAATTAATTCACCACCAAATCTATGATTACATGCAACTGAACTTATAGTAGGGATATCCCAAGCTCTATTATAGGCTATAATTTGAATTTTTTTATTTAAGCAATTTTCAACAAATTGATCTGTTGGTTTAGTTGCTGAAATTATTGCAACTAATCTTTCTTTCAAATATGGCTGAATGAGTTTATCGTCTAATTCTTCACCATCATCAGTTGTTATCAATAAAATTCTAAAACCCGATAAACGTAGCGCTTCATGCAATTCAGTTAATACCTCTGGATAAAATCGATTGGTTATATAAGGTAAAATAACTCCCACTAGTCCACTATCTTCAATATTTTGAGAATCTTGCAAAAAAGTTTGAGGTTTATATTTTAGTTTTTTGGCAGCTTCAAGAACCCTTAGTTTTGTCCTGCTTGAGATGCTTGCACCTTTAGTAAAACATCTTGAAACAGCTGATTGAGATACTCCTGCTAATTTTGCGACATCTTGGGATGTGGCATTTTTATTCATCATTTTTCCTTTTTTATGTATGCAAATGCTTGAATAATTATTCAAACTGTTGCATTAATAAAATATTATAAATTAATATATTAATAAATTATAGGGGAAACAAATGAAAAAAATACTAGTATTATTTGCGATTTTCACATCATTTTTTTTCTTAGCCGGTACTAATGCAAAAGCTTGCGAGCTAAACAATTCTGTACCAGTAACTTCTTTATCTGCAGGATTTGATGCCTGGAAAGTTGTTACTTCTGCTATGGAAGAGTGTGGAAATTTTACACCTACACTTGATCAAGAATACAGAGATAAGCTTGTTGCATCATTAGAAAGCAACCCATCTCAATTTACAATGGCAGGTGTTTCAGCTTCTACAAATGTATCGGTTCTTGATGCTGGTGTAACTAGACCACTTGACGATCTAGTTGCTAAATATGGAGACTCTCTACAAGATAATCAAAAAATTGTAATTGATGGAAAAATTATGGCAATTGCAATGATGACAAATGCTCAACATTTATTTTACAGAGAAGATATTTTGAGTGATCTTGGTATAGATATTCCAACAACTTATGACGAGCTTTTGAAAGCTGCTAAAGTTATTAAAGATGCTGGAGTTGTAGATTATCCACTTGGTGGAACATTCAAGTCAGGTTGGAATTTAGGAGAAGAATTTGTAAATATGTATTTGGGTTTTGCTGATTCTTTTTTTGATGGAAATATGCCAGCAGTTAATAATAACGATGGCTATGAAACACTTAAGATGATGAAAAAACTAACAGAATATATGGATCCTGAGTATTTAACTTCAGATTCTACATATGTTCAACAACAATTCCAACAGGGTAAGATTGCTCTTGCAAACCTTTGGGCGTCTCGAGCTGGTGCTATGGACAATGCAGAGGAGTCAACAGTTGTTGGATTAGTAAAGTTTGCATCAGCGCCTAAAGCAAAAAAGAATGGTAAACCAGCATCTACATTATGGTGGGATGGTGTTGTTATAGCTAAAAATGTTACTGATGAAGAAGCAGAAGCAGCATTTAAACTAGCTATGGTTGGATTAGATCCAGCAAACTTAGGAGCGAACCCTGAAGCTGCTCCTTGGCTGTCTAATGCGTTTGATCCAGCTCCATCAAATATTGGTGCAATTTTAACTGCAAAATCTGGAGCAGCTCCTTATCCTGCATCAGCAAAAATGAGCACACTCCATGGAGTCTTAGGTGCTGCTATTGGTGATTATTTGACTGGCGCAGCTACTGCAAAAGCTACTCTAGAAAAAATTGAGGCTGATTATATTACTGCAGCAACAGAAAAAGGTCTCTTATAATTTTATATAATTGTATATTACTCCCCTTTTAAAATCTTAAGGGGGGTAATATTAGTAAATGAAAAAATCTACTTTTTTAGTTTTTACAATGCCATCATTTATAATGATGACATTATTTATTGCCTTGCCTCTTCTAATAGTTTTAATTCAAAGTTTTCAATTCAACCAAGATGTATTAGAAACGATTGAAAGAGAAAATTGCGATCCTTTTGGATGTAAAACAGAAACAATTACCGTTCCTGTATTAGATGAAAATGGAAATAAAATAAAAAATAATATTTGGGTAGGCTTTCAAAATTATAAAAATATTTTGAAATTTGAACAATTATCATCTGTTATTTCAAATGATGGTTTTGAATGGAGTAAAATAAGATCTATTGATTTTTATAAAGCTCTAAGGTTTACACTAACATTTACATTTATTACTTTACCATTTGTAATAATCTTAGGTTTAATATTAGCTCTATGCGTTAATGTTTTAATTAATAGATTGAAAGGTCCAATAATTTTTATAACCTTGCTCCCATTTATAATTACACCTGTAATAGGTGCTTTATCAATAAAATGGTTATTTATAGGAGATGGTATATTAACTTTATTTTTAGAAAATATTTTAGATAAAGATATTGCCCTATTTTCTCAAGGCTGGACGATAGAGATTCTAATGCTTTTTTATAGAGTTTGGCACACTATACCTTTTGCCTTTGTTATTTTTTATGCAGGACTACAAACTGTCGATAAAGAAAAAATTGAGGCAGCATTTGTAGATGGGGCAAATAGACTTCAGCGTTTAAGATTTATTATAATTCCGCATATCATGCCATTAATAGTATTTGTTGCTTTAATTCATTTAATGGATTCATATCGAGTTTTTGATGAAATTGTTGGTTTTAGTGCTTCTGGATTTAGGATTTCATTACAATGGATGACTTATGATTTCTTGAGAATTGATGATTCTGGAACAAGATCTATTGGAAGAGCATCAGCTACTTCTGTTCTTACAATGATAGGAATTATAATAATATTAATTCCAGTTTTAAGAAGAACTTTTAAAGAGCAAAAAGAAAAAAAATTATAATGGAAAGTAAACTTTTTAACTTAACCACGCCTCTTAAAATTATTGTTTCAATTACAATAATTACGTGGTGTATAATTGCTTTATTCCCTCTCTTATGGATTGTTGTAATGTCAATAAAACTTCCTGTTGATTCTTTTGCTTCCAATCCTTTAAAGGTAATAATTGGTCCAAGCACAAAAGAACAGGTTGGAGGTCTATCTTTTGTTAACTTTATTTTTCTTTTTCTATCAATTTATTTGTTTTATAAATTATACCAAATAAGAAAAATTTTATTTGATTTAATTAATCCTATTTTAAAATTTTCTTTAATTACTTTTTTCATTTTATTCATTTTATATATAACTATTTCCTTCATATTATTTTTTTTAATTCAAAATAATTTATCTGAATTTGTAAATATATTATTTTCAAATTTAGAATTCTTAAAAATTTTTTCTTACCCAATCATAGGTTTTACTCCTCAGCATTATTTGTCTGTTTGGGTTGGTAATGAATTTTATAAACAATTCTTAAATACTATGATTGTAACAGGTGGGGTTGTTACAATTTCATTAACTGTTGGAACACTAGCTGGTTATGGATTAGCAAGAAGTAATTCTATGATTGCCTTTTGGCTTTTAATTTTTGCTTTAATTTTCAGAGCCTTACCTCATTCTGTTTTGGTTACTGGTTATTTAGAACCTTTTATAAATTATGGATTATATGGAAAAAAAATTGCTGTTATTGTTTTGTTAGTAGCTATTAACCAACCTTTTACAATATGGATGCTGAGATCATTTTTTATGAATATACCTCAAGATTTAGATGAAGCTGCTCAAATTGATGGATGTAATCCTTTTCAAGCTTTCTGGAAAGTTGTGATGCCTTTAATGTGGCCAGGTGTAATTACAACAGGATTATTTTCTTTCTTGTTAGCTTATAATGATTATCTTGTTGCAGCATTATTATTAGATGGACAATCACAAACTATGGTTCCAGCAATTATGCAATATTTTAATATGGAAACTAAAATGACAGATTTAGTTGAGTCAATTGCTGCTGCTGCATCAATTACTGCACCATTGTTTTTGTTAGTGATGTTTTTCCAAAAACAAATAGTGTCTGGTTTAACTCAAGGTGCAGTAAAGGGTTAAGAATAATATGATAATTATTTATTAAAATTATAAGATGAAATACAAAGCATTACTTTTTGGATCAATTGGAACACTGATTGAATCTTCTAATATCCAACGTAATTCATTTAACGAAGCCTTTAAAGAAGCTGGTTTAGATTGGTATTGGGACGAGCAAGATTATAGAATTTTATTAAAAAAATCAGGTGGCACTAAGAGAGTAGAAGATTTTGCAGAAAAAAATAACATCAATGTTAATGCATCACAAATTAGAGATAGAAAAACAGAATTATTTAGTTCATTCATTATTCAAAACAAACAAAAATTAAGAGAAAGTGTTTACGAAATGATTAGATATACTAAAGATAATAATATTAAACTTGCATTCTCAACTTCTACAACTGTAAATAATGTAGAAGCTATATTTGAAAGTCTTTCTAATCAAATTTCAAAAGCGGATTTTGATTTTATTGGAAATAGATCATTTGTTAACAATGAAAAACCTCATCCAGAGATATATAAAGTAACACTAGAAAAATTAAATTTAAAACCTGAAGAATGTCTTGCAATTGAAGATACAGAGGAAAGTAGTAATGCTGCTGTTAATGCAAGTGTTAAATGTATTGCATTTCCAGGTGATTTTCACAAAGAAGATAAATTTGATATGTGCATCAAAAAAATGAATTTATTAGATCAAACCATTTTTTCATTGTAAATTATACGCATAAATGTTTCTAAAAAAATTCGAAGTAAAAGATAAGACTGCGCTTGTTACAGGTGCAGGTAAAGGGATTGGTAAAGCATCTGCAATCGCACTGGCAGAAGCTGGAGCAAATTTAATAATTATAAGTAGAACAGAAAAAGATCTTATAGCTGTTAAAAACCAAATTAAAAAAATTAAAAGAAAATGCAACTACTTTGTTTGTGATGTAACAAATTTAAAAGAAATAAAAAAAATATTTTCTAAAATTACAAAATTAGACATATTAGTAAATAACGCTGGAACAAATAGACCAGAATATTTTACTAAAATTAAAAGAAAAGATATGAGTGAAGTGGTTGATCTTAATATTAAAGCATCATTTGATATTGCTCAATTAGCAACAAAAATTATGCTAAAATCAAAAAATAGAAAAAAAAGTGGTGGATCAATTATAAATATTTCATCTCAGTTAGGTAAAGTTGGAGCTCCTCTTAGAAGTGTTTACAATATGACCAAGTTTGGCGTTGAAGGTCTAACTAAAGGAATGGCTATCGATTTAGCTAAACACAACATTAGAGTTAATTCAGTTTGCCCTACATTTGTTGAAACTCCTATGGTTAAAAAATTTTTCAAAGATAAAAATTTTAAAAAATCTGTTATTGAAAATATACCTTTAGGAAAAGTAGCAACAGAAAGTGATATTGCTAGTGCAGTAGTGTATCTTGCTTCTGATGCTGCATCGATGATAACTGGCTCTTCATTAGTAATTGATGGAGGATGGACTGCTAAATAATGATTTCTAGAGAATTAAAAAATTTTTTTGCCAACTATCAGATTGCAACTCAAACATTTAACAAAAAGACAATTGAAAAATCATTAAGCAATTATTTTACACAAGAATCTTTATTTAATTTTTGCCATCCTTTTGGAACTTTTAAAGGTTTAAATAATTTTCTTTCTAAATGTATTTTGCCATTATTGGATAGTATCCCTGATCTAGAAAGAAGAGATATGATTATTATGGCGGGAAAAACCCCTGAAGGGCAAAAATGGATAGGTACAATGGGTAATTATATGGGAACTTTTATAAAACCATACTTAGATATTCCACCAACAGGCAATTTAATTCATATGCGCTATCATGAGTTTTTTAAAATAGAGGAAAATAAAATTACTGAAGTACAATCTATTTGGGACTTACCTGAAATTATGATGCAAGCAAATGCATGGCCAATGTCTCCTCAACTTGGTGCATTTCTGTGTACCCCAGCTCCTATGACTGGAGATGGCTTGTCAATAAATGGAGAAAAGAAAGAAAATTTTGATCATGTTATAGATATGTTAAATGATTTATCCTTACATCCTAAAAATCCAGATCCAAAAATTATGAATCTAGAAAAATATTGGCACCCAAATCTTAATTGGTACGGGCCAGCCGGAATTGGAACAGGTAGAGGTATAGCAGGTTTCAGACATTGGCATCAAATCCCATTTTTAAGAGCAATGCCAGATAGAAAAGGTGGTTCATCAAATGAAAAATTAGCCACCGATGGCATGGAAGATTTGCAAACACACTGGATACATGAAGGAAATTATGTGTGTGAAACAGGTTGGCCTAATATGAGATTAACAATAACCAATGATGGCTGGATGGGTATTGCTCCATCAAATCAAGCACTAGAAATGAGAAGTCTAGATTTCTGGAGGCTAGAAAATGGTTTGATTAGAGAAAATTGGGTCTTAATTGATTTACTTGATATTTATAGACAAATTGGAATCAATATATTTGACAGAATTAAAGAGTTTAATAAAGCTCGTCAAACAGGACATATCAATTTATCTGATGGATTAGATGTTTTAAAGTAGCTAATTTTCCTTATTAATAAAATAAGTTGCTACGATTACAATTATACCACCAATAAAAGTAATTAAAGTTGGTATTTCATAAAAAATTATAAACGTTAACAACACACCAAATACAGGAAATAGAGCATAAAATGGAAATACTCTATTTACAGGATACATCCTATATAAATAGAACATCGACATGTGTGCAGCAATTGAAACAAAGATACCTGAATGAAATATTAATAACCATGACTGAAAACTAATAGTTTTTATTTCGTTTATTGTTTGTCCTTCAAATATTGATGATGAAATAATTAATAACATAAATCCTACTAATCCCATTACTGCATTTGTGAGAGTGACCTCTAAATCTTTAAGGTATCTGGAAAATACCTGTGCACTAGCATAAAAGAATGCCATTAACGTTATTAAGATTAATGCAAAAATTTCATTTCTTATTAAAGGATCAAAGCCTAACAAAATAATTCCAAAAAAAGAAATAAATATAAGCACCCATTTTTTAATACTTACTTTCTCTTTTAAAAAAAATGAGCTTAATAATATTGCAAATGGTACAGCCAATTGAGAACCAATAATTATCGGAGAAACTATGTTTGCTTCATTTAAAGACAATGTCATAAAAACATTTGCTAAAAAACCCATAGAAATTGAAAAAAAGAGAAGTGGTAACCAGTATTTTTTTTCAGGAATTCTAAATCTCCAAAAAGGCAAAAGGCATATGAAAACTACTAACATTCTTAAACTT
>NYXO01000071.1 GCA_002685415.1 Methanobacteriota archaeon | reverse complement strand
TGTTGGTTCAAAAATTTCTGTTGATAATGGATTAATTAGTTTTAGAGTTCTTTCAAAAGAATCAGATAATTTAATTTGCAAAGTAATTCATGGTGGAAAAGTTGGCTCAAAAAGACATGTAAATTTGCCTGGCGTAAGAATAGATATGCCTTCTATAACTTCGAAAGATATAAAAGATATTACTTTTGGAATTAAAAATAATGTAGATTTTATTGCAGCTTCATTCGTTAGAAATAAAAAAGATCTGCAAATATTAGAGGATCTTCTTCTTAAACATAAATCAGAGTCAAAAATTATTGCTAAAATTGAAAATCAAGAGGGATTAGATAATATTGATGAAATTTGTGAATCCGCTTGGGGCATCATGGTAGCAAGAGGCGATTTAGGAATTGAAACCAGCCTTACTGACTTACCAAATATTCAAAGAAAAATTATGAACTCATGTGCAAAATTAGGCAAAAGGTCTATTGTTGCTACTCATTTGCTTGAATCAATGATAGAAAATCCAACACCTACAAGAGCTGAGGTGACTGATGTAGCAAATGCTGTATATGAAGGTGCTGATGCCATAATGTTATCTGGAGAAACAAGTATTGGGAAATATCCAGTTGAATGTGTGAAATTTTTAAAATCTATATCTAAAAGAACAGAAAAATTTAAAACTTTAGAGTATGAAAAAGAACTCATAACAAATTCAGATTGGGAATCAATTGCTGTTGCTGCAAGAGACTTAAGTGAGTCGATAAGTGCAGATGGAATAATTGCTGTAACAAGAACTGGATCGACTGCAGGCTACATATCAAACGCAAAACCAAAAGACATTCCAATTTATACATTTACTAACAATCTAAATACCTTAAATCAATTGTCTTTAGTGGGTTCAGTAATACCCTTTTATTTGAAGAGATTAAATAATCATAAAAAAACCCTTGAGCATGTAAGAGATGTATTAAAACCTCTGCATAGAAAGAAGAAATTAAAGTTTGTTATGGTTTCTGGCATATTCTCTGAAAAACACTCAGAAGCAATTCAAATAATTAATTTTTAGTTAATTTTTTTATTAATAAATTGTTACAATACGCGTACACATCATATTAACAGGGAATCATGTTTTACACTTTAGATTGGATAATCATTGGGCTTTATTGTATCGGTATAATTTCTCTTGCTACTTATGTTTCTAGAAAAAAATCTGGATCTGAAAGAAGTGCTGAAGATTATTTTCTTGCAGGAAGATCTCTACCATGGTGGGCTATAGGAGCATCATTAATAGCAGCAAATATATCTGCAGAGCAAATTATTGGAATGTCAGGTCAAGGTTTTGTGGTTGGAATGGCAATAGCAGTATGGGAGTTAACCGCAGCAATTGCTCTAATAGTAATGGCTAAATTTTTCTTACCACTTTTCTTGGAAAAGAAAATATATACGATGCCACAATTCTTGGAACAAAGATTTGATAAGAGAGTAAGCTTAGTTCTGTCATTTTTTTGGCTGACTGTATACATTTTTGTAAATCTTACAGCGGTACTTTGGCTTGGTTCTCTTGCAATTAATACTTTGACAGGAATGTCATTAGTAAATGGAATGATTCTTTTAGCGTTTTTATCTTTAGCATACTCACTTTCAGGAGGGTTAAAGGCAGTAGCAATGACTGATATTGTTCAAGTAGTTCTGTTGATCTTTGGAGGATTAGCAGTTTCATATATTGCTTTGACTAAAATTGGTGATGGAAATATTGCAACCGGAATGGTTCAAGTCTATCAACAAATGCCAGAAAAATTTGACATGATATTGTCTCCTGATAATCCGTCATACAATAATTTACCTGGGATATGGATTCTAATTGGTGCAGGAGTCTGGATCGGACACTTTGCTTATTGGGGATTTAATCAATATATCACTCAAAGAGCTCTTGGAGCTAAATCTCTTAAAGAAGCTCAAAAAGGAGTTATGTTTGCAGCTTATTTAAAACTTTTAATGCCATTAGTGATAGTTTTACCAGGAATATGTGCCGCAATTCTATTTCCGGTTTTAGATAAGACTGATCAAGCATATCCAACTATGATGATTGAGCTGCTACCAAGTGGTTTACTAGGATTAACTTTTGCTGCACTAATAGCTGCTATCGTCTCTTCATTAGCATCTATGACAAATAGCATTAGTACTATTTTTACAATGGATATCTGTAGATCATTTTCAAAAAATGAAATTCAACAGCAATCTTTAATATTAATTGGAAGAAGTGCTGTGGTTGGATCTATGCTTATAGCGCTAGTCATGGCAAAACCCATCTTGGGAAACTCTGATGAAATTTTTCAATATATACAGAATTTTACTGGTTTATTTACACCTGGAATACTTGTAATATTTCTTGTGGCTTTATTTTGGAAAAAAGCTACAACTCTTTCAGTTCTTGTAGCTGCGATACTTTCAGTAGTAATGTCTATATTCATCCAAGCATCTTTTCCAGATTTCCCATACATTCACAGAATGGGTGTTGTTTTCTTTGCTTCGGGAATGGGATGCTACTTAACATCTCTAGCTCAAGGGTATTTAGATCAAGAAAAAGCTATTGATTTAAATGGAATAAATTTTAAAACATCAAAAGCATTTAATGTTAATAGTTTAATTATTGTCAGTATTCTTACTTTAATTTATGTAACTTTAGGATAAACATTTATGAAAAAAATATTAATATTAATTTTTTTAAGTTCGTATATTGTTGCAGATGTTGATTGGTCAAATACTAATGAATGCAAACTTCCTGATTATTCAGCTTTTGTAAATAAAATTGTCAATGAAATGACCTTGGAACAAAAAGTCGGTCAAATAATAATGCCTGAGATTAATAGTATTTCACCAGCTCAAGTAAAAAAATTCCAACTTGGTACCATTCTTAATGGCGGTGGTGGATTTCCAAATCAAAATAAAAATAGCGACATTCAAGATTGGAAAGACTTAAGTGAAAGCTACTATGATGCGTCTCCAGAGGTTAATGGGATTAAGATACCAATTCTTTGGGGGACAGATGCTGTTCATGGTCATAATAATGTTATTGGTGCTACTATTTTTCCTCATAATATTGGCCTTGGATCTACAAGAAATCCTAATTTGATAAAAGAGATTGGAAGTGCTGTTGCAAAAGAAGTTGCATCCACTGGAATTATATGGACTTTTGCTCCCACAATTGCTGTGCCTCAGAATGATACTTGGGGTAGAACTTACGAAGGATACTCTGAAAACTATAATTTAGTTTCTGAATTGGGAACAAACTTTATACTAGGTTTACAAGGGGAAGGAGATTCTTTCCTGAGTAAAAATAAAGTCTTGGCTACGGCAAAACATTTTTTAGGTGATGGTGGAACCGATCAAGGAATAGATCAAGGTAATACAATAATTTCAGAATCTAAACTTAAAGAGATTCATGGCACTCCATATTATGATGCCATTGATTCTTGTGCATTATCAATAATGGCAAGTTTCAACTCTTGGAATGGTAAAAAGTTACATGGAGATAAATATTTATTAACAGAAATTTTAAAAACTCAAATGGAGTTTGATGGGTTTATAGTTGGTGACTGGAATGGACATGGACAGATACCGGGTTGTGAGGATGCAAATTGTCCGCAAGCATTGAATGCTGGCGTTGATATTTTTATGGTTCCAACAGAGTGGGAACCTCTTTATTGGAATACTCTTGATCAGGTTAATAAAGGAATAATTCCAATAGAAAGACTCAATGATGCAGTTTCACGAATTTTAAAAGTTAAAAAACATCTTGGACTTTTTGATAATAGAGTGCCTCATAACTATAAAGAGAATTATATTGGAAATTCAGATCATAGAAATCTTGCTCGACAAGCAGTAAGAGAATCTATAGTGCTGTTAAAAAACAATGATGTCCTTCCAATGAATCCGAAGAAGAATTTTTTAATAATTGGAGACCAATCCAAACAAATCGAAAATCAAATGGGTGGTTGGACCATTACGTGGCAAGGAAAAAGCTGGGAGGGAGTTTCACTTTCCAACGAAGACTTCCCAAATACCAAAAGTATTTATGAGTCTTTATCACAACACATTTTGAATCTCGGCGGTAATGTTGAATTTTCCAGTGACGGTTCATACTCACAAAAACCTGATTATGTAATTTTTGTATACGGTGAAACTCCATATGCTGAAGGAGAAGGAGACATTGATGAACTCAATTTTTCAAATACCAATGAAAATTTAATAAAACTATTAAAAGAGTTTAGTAAAAAGAATATATCAACAATTTCATTATTTTTAACAGGTAGACCTTTAATTACAGACAAGGAAATCAAATATTCTGACTCATTTGTCTCCATTTGGTTACCAGGAACAGCAGTTGAAGGAATGAATGACGTTATATTTAGTAATCTTGATGGATCTATTAATTATGACTTTAAAGGCAAGCTATCATTTTCTTGGCCAAGCACTTCTTCGGATAATCCACTGAATTTTAACGACAAGAACTATTCTCCAAAATTTGAATATGGGTATGGATTAACATACAAAGAAACAGATGAATAAAGGGCTCTTAGTTGATATTGGTGGTACCAATATGAGATATGCTATTGCTTCAAATGATCAAGAGGATATTTCAAAAATTAATAAAACAGAATTTGATACCTTAGATTTTGAAACTTTTCTAAGAAAATTAGTTGTTGATAACGGAATAGATACATTAATCATTTCTATTGCAGGTCCAAAGATAAACAATTCAATTAGAATGACCAACAGAGACTATTCAATAAATTCAGATCAATTAAAAAAAAATTTAAATCTTAAAGACTGCATAATACTTAATGATTGGGAAGCAATTGCACATAGTTATGAATATATCTCTAAAGATATTGAGATATTAAAAGATGGATCAGCATTCAATAACACAAAACTTTTTTTAGGCCCTGGAACCGGCTTGGGAGCTGCAGTATCCATTGATGAAATTGTTTTTCCAACAGAAATAGGAAACACGCTTAATTCAAGTCTAAAATTGCAACGTAATTATGATATTCAAAATGATAGTCTTTTGGTGCTTGAGGATCTTGTCTCTGGCACGGCAATATCTAAGATATATGAATTAAAAGCTAATAAAAAATTATCTTCTGAGAAGGTATACGAGAAATTTAAGGAAAATGATGAAATTGCTATAAAAGTAATAAATGGCTTCATTAAATCTCTTGCAGAAACTTTATCAGATTTAGCTTTAACATTTTTACCAGGTGAGGGTATTTTTCTAGCAGGAAGCTTAATTAGAAACCTTTATAAAGACATAAATAAAGATGATTTTAATAAAGCTTTTATAGGAAATAGAAAAGATGCTCATAAAAATATTTTGGATATGATATCCATCAATGTGATTATGAAAGAAAGAACTCCTTTATATGGAAATCTTAAATTATTTAAAACTATTACAAAAGATTGTGTATAATCTTCACCCATAATGGCAGATAAAAAACAAACTAAAGTATATTTAATACCTGAAAACGAAACACGTGATAGTCATACCTATCATTACACAGCTATTAAGACAAGAAAGTTTACTCTTGAAAATAAAAAGATGAGACTAAAAAAATTCAATCCCGTAAAAAGAGTTCACGAATGGTTTGTTGAAGCTAAATTACCGCCTCACAATTAATTATTTGTTAATCTTATTTCTGTCGAAGAAATATCATCCCTGAACATTTCTTCATCAATTCCAGTACATCTATCGGCAATAATTTCTGGAACTTTTAAGTTGTTAAGTGAGATAAATTTTTTATTAATTTTTCTTCCAAATACTAGAAAATTTATGTTGTGATCATTAAACCTTTGAATATGATTCATCATATCTTTATAGTTTTTATAAAATTTTTCATCGAATACTCTCATCAAAGTATCCGCTCCAATTATAAATACTGAATTTGGAAACATCTCAGCTTTTTCACTAAATCTCCCAGCAGATGTGAGCATCCAACTTTCATCATTTTGAAATTGATCAAGAGTTCTTTTTATTTCATAAAATGTTAATGGCGGCTTATCAGCGTTGTTAGCACAAATTTCAAATGTAGTATGCATACCGGTTTTTTTTTCAGCTAATTCTTTCATTTTAATGTGTCCCTCATGAAGAGGGTTAAATGAGCCAGGAAATATGAGCTCTGGATTGCTCTTATTATTGGATATAAATCCTACTTTGTTATTAAATAATTTTACCCATGATTTTTCTGCAGCAACTTTTTTTATTGATATATCTTCATCAATATCAGGAATACTAAATTCAAAACCACATGAGTCTGCTAATAGACCAATAACACATGCAGTGATAAGTTCTTCCTCTTCTTCTCTTGTTCTTTTACCTTTATCTAAATAGCATTCAAGATATTTTGTATAGTTATATGCTTGAACAACAATAAAAAATTTATGATCTCCTTTTTTTTCATAAGTTGTTGCAAGATTAGCGGTAATAGAAATTCCCAAGAGATGTTTTGTTTTTGAAGTTGTATCAATTTGTTTAGACTTCTTAAAAGCGTTTGCTGCCATATTCAAACAAGTATCTAAAGAACAATAATGATCAGGTTTTTTGTTTAAAAAAGAGTTCATGGATTCCTTTGAGT
>NYXO01000081.1 GCA_002685415.1 Methanobacteriota archaeon | reverse complement strand
TCAAATATTCAGCATCCAGAGTACAAAACAAATAAAATGAAAAAAAATACAGTTTCTTCAGCTGAAAAAATGACGGGGTCTGTCGAAGTGTTTTTAAATGCTGGTGATGCACTGCTTTTCGTTGACTCTCTATGTCATGGATCTGCAAAAAGGACTAACAAGGGTGAAAGAAGAATTGTAGTCTACAGATATGGACCATCTTGGGGATTTTTTCGACATCCATATAGACCTTCATCTGAGTTACTTGATAGATTAACAAATTTTCAAAGAAAAATCGTTATGCCCCATGAAAAAATACTAACTCCAAGTAATTAAAGTTGAAAACTCTATTTTTACTTTTTGATTCACTAAATTTAAGAATGTTAAATTCGTATGGTGGAAAATATTTTGAAACAAAGAATTTTAATCGATTAGCTAAAAAATCTATTCAATTTAATAATCACTATGTTGGAAGTATGCCATGTATGCCTGCAAGAAGAGATATGCATTCGGGAAGGTTAAATTTCTTGCATCGAAGTTGGGGTCCTTTGGAACCATTTGATAATTCTTTTCCAGAAATATTAAGAAAAAATAAAATATATTCCCATTTAGTGACTGATCATTACCATTATTTTGAAGATGGTGGTGCCACCTACCATAACAGATTTAATAGTTGGGATTTTATAAGAGGTCAAGAAAGTGATCCATGGAAAGCAATGGTTCAGCCACCATTGGAAAAATTCAAAGAAAAATTTCATAAATCACAGTTAAATCTCAATAATAGAGAGTCTGGGCATTATCGTTATGCGATCAATAGTGAATATATAAAAGAAGAAAAAGACTTCCCTTCTGTTAAATGTTTTAATTCTGCTCTAGATTTTCTTCAAATAAATAAGGATGCAGATGATTGGTTTTTACAGCTGGAAACATTTGATCCTCATGAACCTTTTTTTGCTCCAAAACGTTTCAGAGAAAAATTTAAAACAAATTACCGAGGACCAAGGTTAGATTGGCCACAATATGATAAAGTAAAAGAAACTGATGATGAAGTTGCTGAATTGAAAGCTAATTACTTTGCCTTGGTAGGACTGTGTGATTATTTATTAGGTAAAATTTTAGATTACTTTGATGAACAAAAATTATGGGATAACACAGCTTTAATTTTGACAACCGATCATGGTTTTATGCTTGGAGAACATGATTGGTGGGCAAAAAATAGAATGCCAATGTATAATGAAATAGCTCATATACCTCTTTTTATTTATCATCCTGATTATAAACAGTATGTTGGGGAATCAAGAAGTGCAGTTACTCAGAATATTGATTTAATGCCAACGTTTCTTGCTATGAATAATTTGAATATTCCGAAAGAGGTTAAGGGTAAATCACTTTTAGATTTATTAAAAAAAGACTCAAATATATATACAGCGCTCTATGGTTATTGGGGAGGAGGAATTAATATAACTGATGGAAGTTATACGTATTTTCACTATCCTGATAATTTTGATCAAACAAGCAAAGATAAATATCAATACACTTTAATGCCAACACACATGAGACAGTTTTTTTCAAATGAAGAACTAAGAACTATAAAAATTCAGGAACCATTTTCATTTACAAAAGATATACCTGTTATGAAGATAAACAGAATTCAAAGAAAAACAGATGAAGGTTTTAAATCTCTGGAGGATACTAAGAGTGCGCTATACAATATTATTGAGGATCCAGGTCAATTGAATCCATTACAAGATCGACATCTTATTATCAAATACAAAGAAAAAATGATTGATTCAATAAAAGAAAATGATCCACCTAAAGAGCTATTAGCTAATTATTTTAATATTTAATATGAACTAAAACTACATCATCAGCTTTAATAGTGCCGTATAGAGCTTGATCTTTTTTAATTTTTTTTAATTGTATTGAACTATTTGTTCCAAAAACTTGTTGAATTTTAATATTAATTTTGGATTCAATTTTAACAAAGGGTCCAGAAATATTTTTCTTTGTGAAATTATAAATTGCAAATATTTTTTGATTACTATTATTAGAAAATTCATTACAAATTAGACCAGCTGATAAAGTGTCAATTAACGGAGTTGAATTGGATCCAAAAATAATATTATGAAATTTTTTAAGGACATATTTTAATTGATTAATTACTTTTTTTTGTTTCTTACTAAAGGGCAACCAACATCCAAACACATCTTGCCAAATAACTAAACCAGTCCCATTAAAAGCAGCTCTTTTAATGATTGAGTCCTTATCAGAGCCTACACTCCATCTAGAAACCAAGTTAAGCGGATGTTCAGGAAAAACAAAGCGAAACATATTAGCCTCAACTTCAACCTTATAGTTTCTTCGAATATCCCCAATTTGATCCCAAGAACTTGTTAATTGCTCGATTTGTCTTTGTTCTTTTGGCGTTCCCTCAGAAGCAAATTCAAAAGAAGGAAATTTTTTTTGTATCTTAAGAAAAGACTCAGGCAATGAAGACATTGTATCTAAAAAAAAGCCATCAATGTTTGTTTTAGTTATAAAATGTTCTAGCGACTTCGCATGATAATCTAAGCTTTCATTTGATCTAACATCCCAAGGTTTAAATGGAATAAAAAATTTAATTCCATTTCTATGACATATTTCTACAATTTTTTTTATTGATTTTAATTCTTCAGGTAAATACTTGTAAAGATCCCATTGATTTGTATTATCAAGACCCAATCTTGGATATTGATGCCAAAAAATTAAAGAGTCATAGCCTCCAAATTCTTTTCCATCTTTTATAATTTTTTTTATGTTTAATTTTGTTTTTTTATAATCAAAAATCTCTTTCCCGTAAGCAAATGTAAAGTGTGTAATATAATTTTTTTTAATCCAAGTATTTTTTGGTCTAAAATATTTTCTTAAATCATATCTGCTTCTCGTGTTCTCTTTCCAGAGATGAAAAATTTCATTTTTACCCTTAGAACTTGTGTAGAGCCGCATAGTAATTACATCGGAAAGCTCTCTATTTAATTGAACCTCAGACTCATAATGATCAAAATCGTCTTTTAGAATAGCTTCATGCATTCCGAGGTTATAATTAGATTGCCATGGAAATTGGTCAAAAAATTCTATACCAACTGCAACATTCTTAGAATTATTAGTTATTATTGCAGGAGGATATTCATGAAAATTCCAAACACTTTTTTTTATAGATTTTTTACCATTAATCACATGTCCAGGTTTTAAAAAATTTTTATGATTGTTAAGATTGCGTAAAAAAGGAAATATAAGCGTTGTTTTCTTTGGAATTTCATTATTCCATTTAACAGCTAACTGAAAAATAATGTCGATGATATTCTCTTTTTTTTGAATTATTGATACCCGTCCTTTAAAAACATCTTTTTTAAATAAATATGAAAAATCTAGAGCAATAAATTTAAATTTATTTTTTGTTTGATCTATAACGTTTTCAATTCGTAAAAAACTATTAGAAATAATTTCATTTTCTATTTTTATCTTTAAAAGATCATTATTCTTATTTTTTAAAAAATTATATTTTGAATTTAAATCAAATAATTTATCTAAATTCATTTTTTTTTCATAATCAATAGAAAATAATAAATCTCGCGAAGAAAGACTGATTATTTTATTTTTCACTTTTTTATTTTTATGCATCATAAACACATCTAAAGCCTAAAGTTGATGCTCGGTTCATTCCTTCATTTAATAATTGAAGTTTCCAATGATAATTATTTTTTCTTGCTCCCCCACCGACATGCCAATGATCTTGTGCATAAAAAAAACTCCCACCTCTTAAAAGTGCAAATTTATGTTCCCCGTCATCATAAACTCCAGACGTCCATTCCCAGGTATTACCACTTAAATCTTCACACCCACACCAGCTAGCTCCTTTTTTATGCGCATTTACAGGTGTTAATGCACCATGATCATGATTGCAAACCAAGGGATCAAATATATCGCCCCAAGGCCATTCTAAATAGTTTGGGCCAGCAGCGATGTATTGCCATTCTTCATCAGTTGGAAGTCTTCCACCAACCCATTTAGCATATTGCATTGCATCATATTGGGATACACAAACTACAGGATAATTATTTTTAATTTTATTAGGATTATGTGCTAAAAATCTTTGAGGGTCTGCTGGTTTATAACCTGTGCTTTTTATAAAATTTAAGAATTGTTGATTTGTCACTGGATATTTATCTACGTATAAATTTTTAATAAAAACATTCTTTGGTCCATGATCTAACGAACAAGTCCCTTCTAAGGTAAGGTGTGCAACTCTATAAATATACTCAGATGAATCTATGAATATTTTATTATTTTGAATAGATTTCATATGTAAATAATTATGTAAGATCTTTAACAGTATCAATAAAAAAAGGTGATTTAATATGATTGTTTAGTAAAGGATCTTTTGTTGATTTCATCCACTTAGCAATCTTTCTCAAAAGGTCTTGTCTTATTTTTTTATATTTCTTATTTTGAGCTAAATTTTTTCTTTCAAATTTATCTTTTTTGATATGATATAGCTCATAACGGTCTCTTACATTAATCATTTGTTTTAACATTGCTTTGTATGTAGGGCCCATCATTACATCTCCTGGAACCCTTATTATTTTATCTGAGTCAAAATTTATTATTAATTTATAATTTTTGTCTCTTATACATCGTATTGGATCAAATAAATCATGGTACGTTTTTTCTGCAAATATGTTTTTATTTTCGTTATATTTTTTATTCATGATCAATGGGTAAAAGCTTTTTCCCTGAATAATTTTAGGTATTTTTATTTTTGCAAAATCCAACAAGGTTGGCAGAATATCAATATTTGAAATTAATTCTTTGAATTTTTTATTTTTAATTTTAAGCTTAGGATAAGAAATAATTAAACTAGTTTCAATTCCAGCATCATACAGCGTACCTTTTGCCCTTGGAAAGGGTATTCCGTGATCTGTCGTGAATAATATTATTGTATTTTCATAAAGGTTTGTTCTTTTTAAAATATTAATAATTTTACCAACTGAGTCATCCATTTTTTTTATTGCTCCTTGCATTGATGCAAACTCTTTTCTAATATCATGATTATTTGGAATATATTTTGGAACAGATATGCCCTTAGATTTAAAGGGTTTAACTCCCCCAAAATCAAAAGGTCGATGAGGTTCAAAGAAATTTATCTCCGCATAAAAAGGTTTTTTAAATAAATTGCTATCAATATTTTCTCTTATATTTTTTACTACTGCATCTGCAGGCCTTTCTGGAAAAATTTTTTTGAAACCTAAGGTTTTCTCATTGTAAGTAACATGCTGTAATCCAAAAAGAATTGAGTTATAACCATTTTTCAAAAAATATTTTGCAATATGATTAACCTTTTCATCAAGATTCCAACCAAAATGGGCATGGGCCAAACCCAAAACACCATTATTATGAGGATACAAACCGGTTGCTATTGCAGCTCTGCTAGGACTGCAACCTGGACTTGTTGCATATGAATTTTCAAATAAAATGCCGTTTTTTGCAAGAGCATCAATTGCTTTTGTGCTAACAGACTTAACTCCATAACACCCAAGATGCTTGCCAATATCATGACATATAATTTTAATAATATTTGGATGAGTCAAAAAAAATTAACCTTTTACTGATCCAGCAGTTAAGCCATTAATAACTCTTTCCTGGAATAATACAAATACAGTTATACTTGGCAAAATACTAATTACCACTGCAGCAAACATTCCTACATAATCTGAAAAGAATTGATTAGTAAAATAACTTATTCCAAATTGAATAGTTCTTATGTCTGTTGAAGATGTCAAAAGCATTGCATAGATAAATTCATTCCAACACAAAATAAATTGAAACGTTCCCGCAGTTGCCAAGCCTGGCAAAGCTAAAGGTAACATAATCCTAAAATATCTAGCAGCAAAATTACAACCATCTAAAAATGACGCTTCTTCAATTTCCTTGGGTATGGATTTAAAAAACTCTGTAAGGATAAATGTTGAAACAGGAAGTCCAACAGCACAATAAACTAAAATAAGTCCAAGCCTTGTATCATAAAGATTTAAAAAATTAATAATTGCAAAATAAGGAATTATCAGTGCATTTAATGGAACTAAAATACCAGCCGTTATCATTAAAAATAGAACATTCTTTCCCCAAAAAGTATGTCGAGCTATTGCAAATGCACACATTGATGAAAATAAAATATTTAAGAAGGTTGCACTGGTACTAATTACTAAAGAATTAATTATTAGCTTTCCTAGTCCTGCCTCACGAATAGCGTTAGAATAATTTTGAAATTGAAATACCGCTGGTAGTTTAAATGGATCATCAAGTAACTCAGCATTTGTTTTCAAAGAAGCAAGCACCAACCATAGAAAAGGAAATACTGCATAAAAGACAAAGGATATTATGATTACCCATTTAAAAATAAAATAAAAGTTTGAAGATAGATCTCTTTGCATTTTAGTTATAGGTTTCACTTTTTAATAATTTACGAAGTGATAATAAAAGAATAGCACCAATTGCTATCATTATCACTCCTGCGGCATTTCCTCGACCAAGTCTTTGTACTGATAATTCATTCCAGATATAAACAACAAGCACTTGTGTTTTATTTGCGGGTCCTCCCGCAGTCATCAAATATACATATTCAAACTGTCTTAAGTTAAATATGACAGCTAAAATTATACATAGAAAAAAAGTACTTTTAATTAACGGTGCAGTAATATGTAGATCTTTTTGAAATTGGCTAGCTCCATCTATATTAGCTGCATCATAATAATCTTCTGAAATGCCCGCAGTTTTTGCAAGCATAATAACCATAAAATATCCAACATAACACAAAGAGAAACCAATTAAGGCTGCGTTTGCTGTTCTTATATTACCAAGCCAGTTGTGATTTTTATAATCAGAAAAACCAATGTAGTCTAACAAGAAATTAACTAAACCATATTCTGCATTGAACATAGCAGCCCATAACATAGCTATCGCAGCTGATGACACAACCTGAGGAATAAATAGAACTGTTCTAAATACTTTCCATCCTCTAGACCTATGAGCCAAAAGTAATGCAATTATTAGTGCTAAAGGAACAGTAATTAAAGCAGCAGTAAGGCACCAATATAGATTATTG
>NYXO01000030.1 GCA_002685415.1 Methanobacteriota archaeon | reverse complement strand
CCTTGACCCTGGCCTTGACCTTGTCCTTGACCCTGGCCTTGACCCTGGCCTTGACCCTGGCCTTGACCTTGGCCTTGACCCTGGCCTTGACCTTGGCCTTGACCTTGGCCTTGACCTTGGCCTTGACCTTGGCCTTGACCCTGGCCCTGACCTTGGCCCTGTCCGTCTTGGTCGGAATCTCCACCGCCATCTGTTCCGCCGTCTCCAGTACCCTCTCCGTTGTCACCGTAGTCCGGATCGTACGCATCGGGGATACCGTCGCCATCCGAATCCGACATCGACCCATTGTTAGGNTCGTTCGGGAACGGATCGTCTGCATCCAGCTGCCCATCACCATCGGTGTCTGCCGCGTTGGGGTTGGTACCGGACGCGTACTCCTGAGAGTTCGTTAATCCGTCACCGTCTGGGTCCGCGTTAGCGTCACTAGCCGAGTTCGGATTTAGTCCGTATGCAACCTCCCAACCGTCCGGTAGACCGTCATTATCGGTGTCGGGGTTGGTGGGGTCCGTGCCTTCAGCTGTCTCCTCTGCGTTTGTCAAACCGTCTCCGTCCCAGTCGGCTCCTCCGTCGGAGGGGTCGAGTGGGTCAGAACCATCAGCTGAAACGCCAACGGAACCGGCCATCAAAACAAGGAGCAGCGCAATCATCATGCTCGTATTCTTTGTTTTCTGCATTTTCTTTTCACTTCCAAAATTCAGTTCAGAGAACCCGCCGTTCTCTCTTTCCGTTGAATGCTCGCGCTCGTCCTTNCGCGAATCTATTCCTCCGGGAGTGACGGATGCTTTCTTGGAGCCTACTCGGTATACTCTCCACGACCATACTAAACGAAGCACTACGCTCCATTTTTGGTTTTGTGGAATATTGTATTACTTTGCTTGCTCCTCCTCTTTTACGCATCCAATCTCACGGGCTTTCATAGGGAACCCACCGTTCCCTCTAAAATCTCAGCCATTGTGTGGCTATATCAAGAGTTCCCGAGTCTGATCAACCCTATTTTCTNGCNGATTTCCCTTCAAGGAGTAAGTGCGGCNAGTTCTGCACGGAATCTCGTCGAACCCATGAAGTGGAGCACTGGGGTTGCTAATGTCCCAAGAATTAGAGTTCCGAGAAAAATATTCGACCACAATTCGATTCCTGTTCCAAAGGAGAAGAATAGTAACCATCCAGCGAGAAGAAAACCCCAGGGCCTGAAGCGTCGGGCAAAAAGTGCTGAACGTGCTCGAACTAATTCGTCTGAGTAAAGAGCGGTTTCTTCCCCTTCTGCCAGCATATCGTTCTCGGTGGCGCAACGAACGCAAACCTGGTAGCGGGGACCATTACCACTAACGAACTGCGAGTTCGGGTAGTTTTGGGTGCACATACGACATACTGGCATAGGCGTCAACCTTTCCAACAAACATCGCTCCTTCAACGCTACGGTCATCTAACCTGTTTGTTGACCTCAAACTTACTCACTTTATTTGAAAAATTTAGGAATGTTGTAAGTAAGTCTAGTCCATCTGGGCTACCTACCGATTCAGGGTGAAATTGTACCCCCTCAATTGGAAGAGTGGGATGACTTATCCCCATAATCAAACTGCCAGATTCATCCCATGAGTTCGCTTTGAGATCTTCATTTGTCGAGTCTAACACCAAACTATTGTAGCGCATCATTACAATCTCCTCAGAGGCATTTTGGAACAGACCCGAGCCATCATGGGTGATCTTTGAAGGTACCCCGTGAACTGCGCCCAGTGGTGATTCGATTAGATTCCATCCCGCTGCCAGACCAATTGCTTGGTGGCCTAGGCACCAACCAAGTAGTGGAATAGGATTCTCCGAAATTTTCAATCTGTTTTGCAAAGCCCTGTGGGCAATTTCCATACTTAGAGGAGAAACTTCTGGGCGAGATGGACCTGGTCCAATGATGATGTGTGTTGGATTGTGAGCGTTTAGTAAGATATCGACATGATTTTTTGTATCGATTTTTGTAATCGGTCTACCCTCAACAATTGTCACCTTTGCTCCAAGCCGATTCAGGGATCCTGCGATATTATTGGTGAAGGAATCAAGGTTATCGATTAAGAGGACGTGATAATCAATATCCAAGTTCTCTTTCTTTTTAGCCCCTGGAGAAATTCTACCCAATGCTCCTTCAACTTTGGGTAGAGGAAGAATTCCAACTTCTCCCTCTGGCAATTCTTCACTACTAAATCCGGTTCGGAATCCCCAGGTCGCTTCGGTTACTGCTGCAGCTTTCCAGCGTGCTTCCTCGACCTCGTCAGCAGGATTTGAATCAATTACTACTCCACCGCCTGCTTGTACCGTAGCATACCAAGATTCTGGACCGCTGCGAGCCTCCATAGTTCGAATTAGTATATTCCAATCGGCCTGTCCTGCGCTTTGATTTAGATGACCGATTGATCCTGTCCATGCACTTCTAGGTGAACCCTCTAGTTGATCAATAGCAGCCATGGTCACAACCTTTGGACAACCAGTGATTGAGCCGCCGGGAAATAGGGCAGCAAGAGATTCTCCCGGACTTTTGTTTGGGCTAAGTTCCCCTTCCACTCCGGAAACCAAATGTTGAACATTTGCCAAAGCTTCAATGCGGCAATCAGACCAATATACACTGCCGCTTTGACAAACAGAAGAAAGATCGTGTCTTTCCAAATCAACTAACATCAAGTGCTCGGCCATTTCTTTTTCTGATGATGCTAATTCTATCCTAAGTTCAGAATCTTCCTTCTCGTTCCTTCCCCGTGCTCTTGTTCCCTTTATTGGTCTGGTTGAGACAATTCCAGATTCGAGGCGCATCAATCTCTCAGGAGAGGCTGATGCGACTGCCCAACCGTAGTCTGCTAAGTGGAACCATGAGGAAAATGGAGCGGGGTTAGAGTATGACATTCTAAGGAATGTATCCCATGGTTGACCGGACATTTCCCCCTCCCATTTCCGGCCATAATTGACCTGATAGAGGTGGCCGCCACGAATTGATTTGCGGATTTTCTCGACTTTTCTCGCATGTGAGGAATCGCTCTCACTATCCGGTACTTTCGGTTCAGGCCTATTTGGAATTTGTAAATCCGAAAGCGTTGTGAATTCATGCTCTAACCACTCATGCCCTTCAATCGCAATTAATCGCAATTGATTGTTAGTACGTTCGTGTATCCACCATGCATCACAACGCCACAATACACCGAGTAGCGTACCCGGTTCTGGTGTATTTGACAAACGAATAGAATTTGACCAACGGCCTAAATCATAACCGAGCAAGCCAGCGAATCCGCCTGGAGTTACAGGCTGTTTTTCTTCTAACTCAACTTCGATTTCAAACTCAGCAACGATAGACAAGGCTTCATCTAATGTTGCTGGGTTATACTCCTCTTCTGTATGCCATCGCCCTTCTATAATTCGTTGACGAACCAAGCTCAGAGGGGGAGGATTTCCTAAGTTTATTTCACCATGAAGTGCAGAACCTTCACCTGTATCTTCACTATGTGGTTCGAAGAACAGAAAACGAATACTGTCCAAAGCAGGAAGCATGGAATTTTGTGACAGATCAGTCACAGGTCCACCAGAATGAAGGAGCAATTCATCTGCTTCACGATTTCTCTCTTGCAACATGGAAATCAGAGGAGATTCATGCGAGTTAGCCTCTATCCTGCTGATTACTCTCATTTCAGCCCTCCAAATCATCCAGGCCCATCCATGCAGTCTGTAATCGAACCATCCAAGAATTGTACGCCGCCTGATACAGTCTACCATTTGGTTGACCAATTTGCCTTCCGTCAATTTCGCCTAACGCCTGAACTCCTAGGCCACTTCCTAAGACTATCATCTCAGAAGCTCGAAGTAACATCGGGAGAGTCAATCTCGCTTCCCTTACAGGCACTCCAGCACTCTCGATGCCTTCTCTGATTTGCTCTAGAGTTACAGAGTCTAGTGCGCCTTTCGAAGGCGTTGGATAGTACGCAATACCATCATTATCAAGCAGAATAGGCATACACCTATCGCCATCAACTAGAATATCTCCATCGAATAGAAGAGATATATCCGCCCCATGCTCTGTAGCAACCTCTCGAGCATGAAAATATGGTTGCCAATCCCCGTGTTTGGTACCTCTTACCGAACCATCCCATCGCGGTGCTTCAAGACTAATTGCTTTCATTGGATTGGGCCATCTTCCATTTACTCTAGGAACCAAGTTGACATCGCCATTTGGATTGACTCCTAGTTTAATCAAAAATGGAGCCTGGTCTTCTCCAACAATTGGTTCGCCTGGAATCTCTGCCTTACTGAGCGCTTCGAAGATAAGTTCGGTTAGGTTGCTTGGAAGATTGAATCCTAATCTCTCGGCGTGTCGATAAAGGCGAGCAATATGCAAGTCGGCTGCTAATAGACGGGAGCCTCCATCCCAAGAAATGGTGGTGAATACCTCCGAGCCGGGGTCACCAACCATAGACTTCGATAGATGTATAGGGCTTCAATCCGATGCTGATACAATCAGAGCATTTCGTCCAAGAAAGATGTGTCAATATCATCATCTGAATCTTCATCACCCAAATCATCGAAGTTTAGATCATCTGCCATATCGTCAAGATCGCCAAGATCTAACTCTTCATCTTCATCTCCGAGTAATTCATCCATAACTCCGCTATCAGCGGTTGGAGTGGAATCTAGATTGTCTTCCAGTGAGACTGCCGCGTTAGTCATGGAGTCGGTGTAATCGCTCTTACTTTCTTCAGGAGATTCTCCATCCTTGCGTCTAGCGTTAGCGACTAACCCAGTATCAATTTCTAAGTCATCAGCGCCGAAGTCTTCGTCTTCGGTAAGCCCAGCTGCCTCCCGCTCCAATTGCTCTTCCAACTCGACTTCTAGAGCGCCCATTTCCCATGGCTGAGGGGCAGAATCTCCTCTTGGCCTGATGAACATCATTGCACCGATTAGGAACATTGCTACNGAGAGTGCAATGATCACCATATTCATGTCACCAGCCAGAATTCTATCAACCCATGATTCACCTGCAGCATCATCACCCGGCTGGGTAGTACCAAAGCTAGATTCTTCCCAAGGTTGAACTTCTACTGGATCGGCAAAGAATGTGTGAACGTCTCCATTGTAGGTTACGATTTCAACCCAATATGTCTCTTCTCTATCAATCATCTCACCATTGAATTCATTGAGAATCAAAATCGTATCTCTCATGCCAGACTTTACCAAAGAAGCGTTTCTAGTATCATCAAACGATTCTAGACTGACAAATGCATAGTAACTTGCATACATAGGGTCATCGACGTTATCCCAACTTACCTCGATAAGAGAACCTGCAGCGTTCCAACTCGCTCTAATGCCACTGACATCTGGACACTCAGGACACGGGTCTGCAGATAGTTCGTCTGCAAGTTCTATCCAAGAGTTAGCAAGATTGTCCGTCCAAGCATTGCCTGAGGAATCAACTGCTACCACTGCGACATATATTCGGCGGTTTGGTACCAATGGAGTTGAAATATCATCTCCATAGGCTGAGAACTCGGTTAGTAGAACAGGAAGGTCCTGTTCTCGATCGACTATCAATGCGGGTTGTAAGTCATCGATTCTCTGCAATAGAACTGGAGTATCGATTACCGCATAAATCCAGTATTCTCCGATGTCGGAGGCGTCAGATGATGGGAACTCTACAAACATCGCATTTCCGGCGTCATCCGGTCTATCCCTAAGAACAGGAGCTAGCAGTCGATCAGGTGGAGAGACGTCGCCGCGATTATCCATTGGAGTTACTAGGACCATATGTTCCGACAGACCACTAAGGTGAACGTTTCCAGAGATGTCATGGATAGTAACCGTAACATACAGCGGGATCATTGATTCTATTGGACGCACTTGTAAGGCATCCACAGAACTACCATAGAGGGCGCTTTCTGCAGTGTACTCTAATTGGAAGTTGGCCCCAAACTGGCGCTGGTTAATTACAACTAATCCACATTCAGACGGATTATCATTACAGGATTCCCAAATCTCGGTAACATCGTTCAATGGGTACTCGGAGACCCAAACTGTGTAGAAAGAAAAGTCATCAGCGGATGAACGATTCCAGCGAATATCAATTGCAGAACCATCATCCTCTGGATAATCCCAAGCGTCAAGTCCAGTGACTCGATTTGGAGGAATTGCTTCACCATCGAAATCAGCCTCAGGAGTTGCATCTACGACAAGTACATTGTCGACATCACCATTACCCCAGTCATCAAAGGCAACTACTCCAATCCAATATACGGTTCCATCAATTAGACGACTTTCACCTAATGAGTCAATGATGATTGACGTAGTTTCACAACTATCGGTATATCCTGCAATCGGCCAACCATCTACTGTCGAAGGTGGTTGCCAACCAGATGCAGGTAAAGCATACACAGCGTAGTAGGTACAATCCTCCTCNGTGTTTGCTTCCCAAGTGACATTGATTCTACCNCCTTCGTCGTTCGGCACGTCGANGGCTGTTGTTCCANTAATCGGCATNGGTGGAATACCATCATCCAAACCACCGGCAGTAACCACTGGNCCGATTATTGTGGCATTATTGACTGAGTATTGTCCTGCTTCATCTACACANACNGCCGCAAACCAATATGGCACACCACCTTCCAACTGCAGGGCAGTTGAGTTACCTGTACTCCAATGGAATTCGAANGGGTCNGATAGACCGACTATGCTGGTAATCTCCTGTTGCACTGCCCATATCCTAACTCTGTCTGGATCAAGTTCGGTGCAAGCAGCCCATTCAAGGAAAATCGTACCAGCTGCTCCACCAGAAGCTGGTTTTGCAGTCATCCAATCCGGAGCGGCTGGAACCTCATCTGTTGGAGTGATGTTTTGAGGATATGTCATTGGAACACCCAATGANCCATCNGCATATTCAATCACGACGGCGGCACGGTATTGGCGATCATCTCGTAATTCCTCGGTNACNCCAGCNTTGTCCGCCCTGGTTATGGTTGCATTTGTGCGAGACCAGAATCCCGACCTAATGTATGTGGANAAAGACCCTAAGTCCTCTCGAGAAGGCTCCCATGATGGATCGGCTGTAGAATCCCATACATACAATCTGTAAGCGTGCCATGCAGCATCTTCTGCAGGTAACCATGAGGCCTCGATTACACCTCCACCATCATTTGGTCTGTCTACTAAATTGGTAATTACTGTTGGAACCTCTACTCGTTCCCAATCGTATGTTAAGCGAACTTGCATTGCTCCATTCTGAGGAGACTGCATTTGTAGATGTAAAATCGCGGATGATGAACCTGGACCTACAGCTGAGATTGCAGACTGGAAGGCCTGTTGTATTCCTCCATTGGTGGCGGCTAAATCCCAACT
>NYXO01000006.1 GCA_002685415.1 Methanobacteriota archaeon | reverse complement strand
TAATGACGATATGAACCCATTGGATACAGATGGAGATGGGATTCCAGATACTATAGAAAGAGAATTGGGAACAGATTGGCTGGACCCAGACACGGATGGAGGCGGTATTCCAGATGGTGACGAATGTCTTCCGGAATACTGGGATAACGACTGTATAGATTCTCCTTTCAGCCCTTGGGATCCGACTGATGATCTCTCTACAAACATGCTATACTTCTTTGCAGAGAATACCACAATTGGAATTGACTTCAATCAAACCCACTATTGGAGATGGCATACGTATGATTACTATACTGGTGTTTCATGGGGTGTCAACAAAACACTCGTTGGTTATACTCAGATGTTCCCGACATGGTCAACAACTCAAGGGGTCGCACATCCAGACTTTTGGGATAATTCTGCCTTACATTCTTGGCAAATATCATTCAGCAACAATGGTATACTAAGTCCCGGAGAGGAGTTGATTGCACCTTACAATGCAGTCAATTATACAAGTTGGAGCGATACCTCAACCGGTCTCAATTTCTCAAATTACACTAGGGATGTTCTGATAGATTCCTCTACTATTGATGAATTGTTTGTCACTACACCCCAAGTCATCTTTACTGATGCGATTAGAGACAATACTACAGCTTTCCAAAATAGTACATATGCTACTGAATATGATGGATTCGATAATGTTTCAATCATCACACAACAGGTACTAGACGAAAGTGGATGGGTATCTGCTTGGGATCAGATTGAGGCAATCCAACAATTCCTCATCAACGGCAACAATACAACGACATTCCTGAGGAATTATGCCGGCTCGAATCTGAATCGAACAACGTCTTCAGGTGTGTCAGAAGCACTGGATGATACTACAGTGTGGATTCTAGAAGAGGCTCAACAAGGAGATTGTGATGAGTTTGCCACAGTCTTCGCAGCCATGTTGAGAAGTATTGGTTTGCCTACAAGGAAGGTAACGGGCTTCTCGGGTGGAACTTGGGTCGACAATGGATTCGAAGTTTATGGCAATGATTTCTCATGGTGGGTAGAAGTCCACCTTCAAACAAATGCAAATCAAGGAGAATTAGACCTTGGTTGGATTCCATTTGAAGCCTGTCCTGAGGCCTCCGTGGTCGAAGTTGTAGATGAGACATATTCGCCAGATACCTTGGACAGGGATTACTCCTCAGGAAACATTACACTCAATGGAACATTACAATTCGTAAGCAACTCTTCGAGCATTGAGGGGATCACAATAGAACTTTACTTGGTACCAGATAATGAAACGGCAAATGTTCCTGGTAGCGCTGCACAGTCAAATAGACTGATTGGTACTACTGTCACTGATTCAGAAGGATTCTTTTCATTCAATGGCTCTCCCACTGAAATGATTAGTCCAGGATATGGTTCCTTAGTCGTGGTAACTCAATCCAAGGGGTACGTAGGCGTTCAGGGAATTTCATTCCCATGGAGAATTAATATCACAGATGATGTAAATTTGGCGATTAGCTATCCAGTACCCATAGATCAGCCTATGCTAGGAGTGGGTGTAAGTACAACCGTTACTGGTTATTTGGCATTAGAAAATTTGCCTCAAACCGACCCCGCAATTCTCGATAGCCTCCAAGTTCTCATCAACTACACAACAATAGAAGACGGTGATGTTAACCTAATTACCGAGGTAGGTTCAGGAGGATACTTTGAATTTGTAGTTCCTATTTCTGAAAATGAGTCGTTAGGCCTGATTAATGCCAGTATGGAATTCTTAGGTTGGCATCAGAGTGACTTGAATAATGCCAGTATTCCCGAATATCATCTAAGACCAACGATATTAGATTTTAATTTCAATATCACACCCTCACCTGATCTTTCAATATCTCTGGAAGGCAGTGATTCGAATAACTCAATCCTTGATATTAATCAATTAGTTTTCATTAATGGGACCGCAGTTAGTAGAGGTCCTAATGCCGACCCATTGAATGGTACACTTATTTTCCAGATGCGAAGAGCTGGAACAAATGGTCCCTATACAGACCTCGCAACATGGGATTTAAACTCCAGTAATTGGACAACTTCTCCCGGTCAATTTTCCATTCAATGGGACTTCAATGAGTCGACCGTGCCAATACCTGCAGGCTTTGTGGATGTGAAATTTAAGTACACAGCAGATGACTTATTCGCTTCTGATGAGGAGACTTTCGCTTCGACTTTTGGTATTAGGTCATATGTGGAATTTGAATATACACTAAATCCAAAGGAGAGGGGTCTTGAAGCAATAGTCGAAGTTCAATTATCTGATCACACCGGTACTTCGGTTGCTGATTTCCCGGGGACATATGCTGTCGATTTTAATGGCACTGAGGTGTTCAACATAACCGACCCTGACTCGGGTAATTTCAACGTAGTTTGGTCACCAAATTCCGATATGTTTGCAGGGGACTACGATTGGGAACTCAACTATACAGGCTCTACTTGGCTCAGGCCAACTTCCGTTACCGACAAAATCCGTATACAGGGCAGGGCGAATGTAACCGTGACTTTGGGCTCAGAGTGGACCGATAGGGGTACCGTAACTTGGGTGTCTGGTTTCGCTCAGGATATATTCCACCTAACTCCAATTACCGGTAACAATTCCTCTATTGTTATCCAAATGGAGACCCCCTCAGAACTTCCCCCTGGGCCAGACGGTAGCCCTGCGCCTCCTGTTATTGTCCCTCTCGTAAGCGGTTGGATAAATCAGACAACCGGATTTTACAATTATTCGTTCATCATGCCAAGTGATGTCAGATCTGGAGCCTATTTCCTTAGATTTGTGCTAGATTTCTCAACCAACTCAGAGGTTCTTGGCCCGTTCTACACTACACTAGTCCAAACAAGGGTACTTGCAGGCCTTCAAAGTGAATTTGTGGTTGATGCAGAACCCCAATCAATCATAGTCATCGCCGGAACAACTCTCATTGTTAATGCAACAATTTCAGATGCCGCAGATGATTCTATCGTATCCGATGTGGATGTTGACCTATACTTCGATTGGGGTGGTCCGAATCAGGTAATAATAGATACAGCCACAACAGATGTCGATGGTGTTGCGAGATTTAATCCGACTATTCTAGAGGATACTACTCCTGGCTTCTATGATCTTCGTGTTCATGCCTCTGATGACATTACAGATAACCTAACGGATAACGACCCAGGGCGCTGGCTCGGCAATGATACATTCGCGAACCTAACCGTCCAAGTAAACAGCCAGGTCGAGATTATCTCAATACCCCAAGAGGTCACTGCGGGCCAATCATTCACACTTACAGGACGAGTCTTAGATGGATTTGATGGAAATAGAAGCGTAAGTGGACCAATGGCGGTTGAAGTCTTCTTCCTAAATGATTCAAGCGAAACACTTGTGTCCAGTCACACCACAACAAACAATGGTTCGTTCTCGGTATCTGTACCGACTGATCCATTTGGAGATGGAGTATCAAGCGGCTCGAAGACAGTAGTCGTCAGCGTGATTGAAGGAAGTACCCCGTTCTATCTTACGGGTACTGGCAATGCTTCTATCTTAGTGAAGGGCGTTACTCGATTCACAGACAGAACTCCAATAATTCAGACCGTCGTCGACAGGGGTACATCAATTACTTTCGGAGCTAGATTGACAGAGTTTTCAGATAATGACCTTCCAGTCGGAGGTGCAGACGTTGCAGCTAAGTTCCATGATACATGGTTGACCGAGGGAGTTACTAATGGCCAAGGTCAAATTAATTTCACATTCGACGTCCCACATTCTCATCCACTTGGGCTAATCGGTATCACCCTGTACTTCAACGGTTCATCAACCCTACTTTCAACTACAACAGTGATGAATCAAATATTCGTTCGTTCTCCAACGAACCTAACAATCTCGACTATCACAGAAAATCCAGTTGCTGGTGAATCATTCAATGTTAGTGGTACTTTACTTTCTAGCAATGGAACCGGAATAATGGATAGGACCGGAGCAGCTTTACCTTCTTCACTTACATTCTCGATTGACGGTACTGATTCTGGTTTCCAAGCAACAGGCGGTGTTGTTAATCCAAATGGAACTTGGAGTGCTGTGATAACCCTCGGATTATCTTTCCCAAGAGGGACCCATAATCTCACTGCAAGTTACACACCAACCGTAAATTATTACGGTTCTAGTAGTAACATAGGTAATTTCGACAGTAGGGGATACTCACTAATCTCAATCTTAGATCCAGCAGATTTAGACCCTGACAGAAGAGTTATTCGAGGCAATGACGTTAGTGTCAATCTCTCAATAATCGATAACGCAGGTCAGTTGGTCGATAATGCACAAATAGAGATCCTTGTTGATGGGTCATTCTTGCAATCTGTTACTACGGATGCAACCGGCAGAGCATCACTGAACATCCCAGTAGATTCACAAAGGACCCAAGGGCCTATGTTGATTTCTGCAGAATTCCCAGGAATAAGTGGTTCAACGGGTTTGATTGGAGATTCCACTTGGTCTAGAGTGATAGTTCTAGCTCCAACTGTGATCGAATTCTCAGATTTGACTGGGTCAATGATTGCTGGAGAAAACATAACCTTCACCGGCACGCTTCTAGATGAACATGGTCAATTATTGACTGACAACGGTTTGATTTCAGGAGGAGTAATCCATATTTGGATAGATGGAATTGATGTTGGTTCGTCCTACACAACAATATCCAATGCATCAACAGGGCAATGGACAGTAACCTATGATCTGCCATTAGACATGGATTATGGGGCTCATACAGTTACTGCAAGATTCCTAGGTGGATTTACTTGGGTAGACCCAATGGGTCAAGGAGATTCCTTGAATCCTGAATACTACCTACCCTCTGCCACTACAGTTGGATTCAATGTGACACAAACATCACAAGTGGTTCTCACGACACCTCCAGGAGAGGTGGATAGAAATCAACTACTTCTGATAGAGGGTATGCTTACCGATGGAGCAGGGCGTACACTGGGTGACAGATATCTAGAAGTCACAATGAATGATCAATTTTTGACCGGACTCCAAGTTGAAGAAAATGGCACATTCAGTGTATACCTCCCGATTCCACCGGATATGCCACTCGGTCCTCGTTTGGTAAGGATAATTTTCCAAGGGGAGGAATTCATACTATCTTCAAATTCAACCACAGTATTCACAGTCTATGCACCTACTATCATTTCGATAGACCCCCCAAGTGCTTATGCTGTAGGGGATGAAATGAGACTAACGGGTTCAGTTAGAGATAATCTTCCGGATGGTGGGTTGGCAAACCACTCGCTAGAGATTTTCATTGATGGGACCTTGGTAGGAATTACGACAAGCCGAGAAAACGGAGATTGGTCATTTAATTGGGTGATATCTGACTTCCTAGACATCGGTTTCCATACAATTACTGCATCCGCACCAGCACAAGGCTACTACAGACCAGGAAGTGTAGATGCCAATCTAACCATCGCTTACCACACTGCGATTAATCTGCAGGTGGATGATGTGTCGGTTACTAGGGGAGAACAATGGAACTTCTCGGGCCGCTTGTTTGACTCAGATACTGCTGGAGCTCCTGGCCTCTCAGGTCGGGAAATTATCGTCTCTCTTGATGGTGTAGAAATCGATCGAATTACTACAGGAGACGATGGAGTATTCGAATTTGATTACTCAATTGGCTACCTTATCTCAAGAGGGGGGCACGATATCAGATTTACCTTTGAGGGTCAAACATTCTACCTTCCCGTTGAATATAACATGACGGTATATGCTAAGGCAGATGTCCAAATCGAGGTTCTTTGGGAGACTGACTTGATAATCCGTTCAGATGATTCTAAGGGAATTAAATTAGTTGCTAGGATAGTCGAAGTTGGCGGTGAAAGTAACGTCATTGAAGGTATGGAAGTAGTCTTGCTTTGGAATGGTTTAGCAGAACCATCTAATCTTGTTTGGGACGAATCCACAGGTCACTTCGAACTAAACTCTCCTGCTCGCTCTACCATGCCTCCTGGAGAACTCTCTCTAACAATATCTGCACTCCCAGATGCTGATAGATTCTTGAATGGTGTAGATGTTGAGCATATTGTCAATATTCGAGTTCCTGTGTCATTTACATTTACACCGGAAAATCATCACATCAAGGAAAATCAGCGGCGAATAAATGGCACAGTTACAGTTACTGCCAATGACACAGGCTTACCTGTCGAAGGAATTTCAATTGTTGCCAGACTTGTCAATCAATCTGTAATACATTTCCAAAATGTCAAACTCACGGATTCAAATGGCGTAATGGATTATGATTTCACTATACAAAATCAACCAGCATTTTATGACAAAAATAGATGGGGTGAATTAACTCTATTATTCCAAACAGATTCTCAATTAATTAGTCCGAATGATCGATTGTGGTTGAATAACGATTATTCTGGTATTGAGATGACCTACGAAGATCCAGCCCCACTCTTCACATTCTGGCAAATTTTAGCAATTATTGGAATAATACTGATTTTAGGAACCCTAGTTGGATTAGCATTATCCCTCAGAAAACGTCGTTTGGCGGCTATTGATGAGATGGCAGGAATCTTCAGTTATACTGCTGAATTACTTGCCGCAGGAGATGAAATCCGTGAAGCTATTTTCACTTGCTATGAGAGCCTTTGCAACATTCTAATGAGAAACGGGTTCCTACGCAGAGACTTCGAAACTGTCAGAGAATTCGAAATGGCAATCAGGAAGGCTCTACCAATTAGTGAGGAAGCTCTTGTGGCACTAGATCGAATTTTCGAAGAGGCGAGATATTCGTCCCACAAGTTAGGGGATGGACACAGACAAAACGCTCAGCATGCGCTATCGATGGTATTGCAAGAAATCGATGAGTTACAAGACGTGCCAGAGAGAGATTCATTTGATCTCAGTGAGGCAGTCGCCTGATCAATCAAAATTCAGATGAAGAATTCCATCTGTAAGGATTGCCGAATCAACATCCATTGACGCTGGAACTGAAAGGGTGTGAATCATCCCTCCGAAGCGTTCAGGGGCAATCACTCGGACTAATCTTCTACCATCGTCTATTGACGTAGTTACCGAAAGTTCAGTTAAAGAATCCATATCTAAACTGATTTCAAATCCCGCTTTCGCCGCCTCTCGATCTAATTCATCGAAGGCAACACTATCTGAATCCAATGACCTAGAATTTGTCTTTGACTCATCTATTCTACCAGAAATTTGAGTCAATACCTCGTTATGATTATTTTTTGCCGATTCAAGATGCGGAAGGTCTGCCAAAAATCGTTTGTGCATGGTCTCGGCATCTATATCCAATCCTCTATCCAGAGTGTCATCTAATTCTTCACCAAGGGTCTCGGAACCTAAAATTTCGACCTTCCGCCACATATCACTCAACCTTGCGAATAATCCGACTTTGATGAATCCATTGTCTGAATCTCACTCTATAGCTGGTTCCGGAAAGCGTTGGAAGAACCTCTTGGCAAGACGACCAGTTCTCTCCGCGTCTTGGCATCTCATCACCATGAGGTTGTTAGGGATACAAAATTTGTACGGCTTTTCTCTAATTCTTTTTTCTAGTATCACTACAAGTGCTCTATCCTCGGCTTTCCTTATTGGTCGACCAATCGCTTGTAGTACACTGTTTACCGCAGGTTGATGGCTAGAATATCTTCTCGCAGAATTAATTCCAAACTTATCTTGACAATATTCTGTCAATGCTTTCTGTCGTGCGCTTGGGGGTGGTACAGGTAGTCCAATGCAAATTACTGCGTCCAGTATATTTTCAGGATAATCAACACCTTCCGCTAATTTTCCCGAGAGAACTCCACAAAGCATAATTCTGTCATTTGTTCTGCGTTTACGATATAGATTTTCAACCATTTCTGAGACTTGTCGCTTACTCATCCGAGGGTTCTCTTTCTCTATTTTAATTCCCCAAGGCACCCACCGGTAATCGTCCAGTACCATATCCAGCATAGCATAGCTTTGAGCAAAAAGCGCAACATGACCTGGCGTATTTCGTAATATCTCTATCACATGATCACGTATATTGTTAGTATTGGCCTCTCCACGTTCTGTGTATCTAGAAGTAGTATTTTGAGCAACTAAAACAGGTCTCCTTTCAGATAAGAATGGAGAATCATAGTCCTTTGCGAAAACTCGCTTCTGTTCATCTTCAGGTAATCGCAGTAGATCTCGATACATTTCAGGGGGGTATAAGGTTCCTGACATGAGTATGGAGCCACGGCAAGATGAGAACAGCGGTCCGGATACGACTCCGGGGTCGAGAAGAAATGATCTCACCCTAGGTTCATCCAGTAATTTGTCAAAAACCAATACAAGAGCGGATGAATTTTCATATTTCCCACAAGTTGTAATGAATGCAGCCAACCTTTCACTGCTTGTTTCCCTCTCGTCATCATCCTCATTTTCTAGATCAACACGTACAGAGTATAGTTGTGCTACGAGTCTATGAAGGCTAGAGAATTTTCCTTTCGTTTTTTCTTCCAGGGTTTCGTTGAGTATACTTTCCATTTCTTCTAGTAGGTTTTTTGTCTCAACTTGCATATCATCCTCATCAGAGCGAGCCAATTCCTTTTCTCTTGCTGAGAACCAAGCAGGCATTTGGGATTGAAGGCGTTTAAGCGATCTTTCAGCCCACTCCATTTCATCTAATTCTACATCTTCTCCCTTAGATGAAGCCAATTCAATGGCAGTTTCCAAGTGTTCTTGTACTTCGAATCTAGCATCTCGAAAGGTGTTAGAAATTATTCTACGTTCCATCCCATTACGTACTCTATCTGGTAAATTATGTGCTTCATCTACAACCAAAATAGTGTTTTCAATATCTACCCCCATAGAAGCTAACGATGCTTCCCTAACACTATCGATGAAAACGTGATTGTAATCACAAACCAATATGTCACAATTCTTCACAGCCTCTCTTGCTGTTGCCCATGGGCAGAGATTAACACGTCTACTATTCTGGATTAATTCATCAACATGAGTCGCCCTTCGGAGAATATTCGCTTGCATGTCGGCTCTCAATTCCTCCCTCATCGTCCCGTCTAATTGATCTTCACAATCACATTTCCCAGTCATTCTGTCTACATTTTGACACATGCCTTCACGACCGATTAAATCTACCAATCGTATTGATGGCTCAGTTGATCCAAGTTTTTGGTTGATTTTCAATACGGTGTCTACTACAATCTTATGTTGTGATTGTCGACCTGTGAGGAATAAAACCTTCAAATTATCAGAACTCGATCTCTGTACCTTGATTGCGCTAGCTAATGAGGCAGCCGTTTTCCCTATCCCAGTGGGGGCTGAAGCTAGCAAAGTGCCCTCGCACAACAAGGCCTCAATCCCATCTGATATCATGTCTGACTGAGATTCCCTAGCCTCAGGGTGAGCGAAGTATCTCGTCGAAGAATCGACTACTTCCGCCGTCATGGTTTCTTGGCTGCTGATAGACCGCCCAAGAATATTGGCTCTCTCAATTATTGAAAAGCGGTCTAAATTAGATATCAGAAATAATTGCTAAATTGCCACTGATGATCAAATGATCAGCAGGGCTGATCTGGAAGGAATGGGTGTGCCCCGCCCGAATTGGGCGGGACGGTGTGTGTTGAGTTTCAATTATCACGATTCTCTAGATCATGATGTCTGCTACGTGGCGAAAGGTCAGGTCGATTGTGTCGAGGAGCATCCGATGGCGAGTAACCTACCGCATTGGATAGTTTAGCTCTCTTTCGAAGACCATTGAATCCTACTGTGAAGACTGCAGGAGATGATGATTGTGCGGAGGGGCGACTATGCCGCCCCCCCGCGGAGTTTGAGTGCATCCCATTCTCACCCATGTCTCTCACCTCATTGTTCAGTCGAATCGTCAAATCGAGCACGAAGCTCTTCCAGGCGCTTACTAAGCACTGCATCGACTGTCGCATCGTCAGTAGAGGAACGCGCTATGTGTTCGCGCGCCGCATATCTCAGGACTACATCTGGTTGTTCTCCATGAATTCGACAAAAGTCATCCAAACGAACACTCAGGTCAGGCCCTAATTCTACCTCGATACGGGTGCCGGAGGAAAATGCAGGTGTTGCCAGAAATCTCCTGATGGCTTCTCGAATAACATCAGACTTGTTTCTCATCCCATCGAACCCTACCTTACGCTCAAGTTCGAGCAAGTAGTCTTCTGGAATCCTTAACGAAATCATAGGGCTTTGACCTGCCACACTGCCTTCCTCCTAAACTTCTGAGACCGCCTTGGGGTATTAAACGTATTGCAATTGTAGTACAAATGAATTACAATTAATGGAAAATTTCAGTAACATTCTCCAATTCTCTCAATCTTCCATCATTTATCCATCTCAGTTCAGTTGAAGGGGGATGGTTATCTCGGAGCACTGCAGGTTGTATCATGAAGGTCATCAACGACACAATTCATGGGCAAATTTCTCTTGATGGAGTCAGGGAAGAATTGCTCTCTACGCCAGAAATGAACAAACTGAGTCATATCAAACAATTAGGTCTTGCACATCTCGTATTTCCCGGGGCTCACCATACACGTTTCGAACATTCACTTGGAGTATCCCATGTAGGGGGGATGATGGCGGATGCAATGTCATTAGATGACTCAGAAAAGACACTGGTTCAAGTCGCAGGAATGTTGCATGATGTGGGGCATGGTCCGTATTCACACACACTTGAACACATACTGCATGAAAGAGGTGGACTCGACCATATGTCAATTACTGAAGGTATAATCCTTGGTGAATATGATGTACTAAGGAAAGGCGAAGAGTCCATTTTTGAAAACAGAAAACGGATTCCTGATATTCTAGAATCTTACAATATTGAACCAGAAGATGTTGCCAGTTTGATCCGAGGACCAGATGCAAAGGGCTCAGAGAGAACTCTACTGTCTTGGACCGATGGTAAGGAAGATCTGGTGGCAGAGGACAAAACTCTCGGCCATTTGGTTCACGGCCCGGTAGATTGCGATCAGATGGATTACCTATTGCGTGACTCTCATTTTACAGGAGTCACCCATGGAATTGTTGACCACCATCGTTTGATTTCATGCCTAAGAAGACATGGAGGTGACATTGCTGTTGAAGAGGGAGGTCTTGCTTCTCTAGAAGGGATGTTACTTGCTAGAGGTTTGATGTATAGTGCCGTTTATTTCCACCGGGTAACAAGAGTGACGGAGGTCATGCTTAGTAGAGCAGTAGAGCGTTCGGAAGATTCACTCCCGGACCCCAAAGATATGCAGAGAAGTGTCGATGCGGAAATTTGGCAAGCACTTTACGAAGCTGGGGATTACTCTAGAGATATGATGAGGCGACTAAAGTATCGTCAAATGCTAAAGGTTGCTACAAGTAGAAGACAGGGAGATTTGTCAGATTCCCAAATAGAACGATTAATTGAAATCGCAAACAGTTCGAAGAAGAGAAGAGAAATTGAAGATGATCTGGCTCATCGAGCAGGTCTAGAACCAGGGTATGTTGCAATTGATGTCCCTAGTGTCAAACTTCTATTATCTGAGCCTAGAATGGATGCTGTTGATATTCGAATTATTGGTGATGATGGTAGAACTAGAAAGATGAGTGAACATACTCCAATAGCAGATGCTCTGAGAAAGAGACAAGTTAGTCAAGCAGTAGTATACGTAATGACTCTCTCAGGATACGAGAAACCAGTCGCAGAATTAGCTGAAAGATATCTCTTTGGTTGATTTCTCAACTGCCCCTTCGGGGCAGTCTGGCCAGTGTACTCAGGCATATTCTTCAAAAGGGGACCTCCGGTCGCCGAAGCGTCCGGTGTCGACATAGAGAATCGGATACAAACGTCGGTGAATCAAATGGATAAGACGATGAAAGAAGTATATGATAGCGTAATTGCAAGAGATCCAAACCAACCAGAGTTCCATCAAGCGGTTGAGGAGGTCTTAGAGAGTCTTGGCCCGGTTATTCAGCAACACCCTGAATATCTTCCAGTCGTAAGATCTGTAGTAGAGGCTGAAAGAATTATTCAATTCCGAGTACCTTGGTACGATGATAACGGTGAGCTTCAGGTAAATCGTGGATTTAGGATTCAAATGAATAGCGCGATCGGTCCATACAAAGGTGGACTGAGGTTCCACCCTTCTGTCAATCAATCAATCCTGAAATTCCTCGCCTTTGAACAGGTGTTCAAAAACAGCCTTACCCAACTTCCAATGGGTGGAGGTAAGGGAGGTTCAGATTTTGACCCAAAGGGTAAGTCTGACCAGGAAGTAATGCGTTTTTGTCAGTCATTCATGATTGAGTTGTGGAGGCATATTGGTGCAGATTGTGACGTTCCAGCCGGCGATATCGGAGTAGGAGGTCGAGAAATCGGTTACCTATTCGGTATGTACAAGAAATTGCAAAATGAATTTACAGGTGTTCTAACTGGTAAAGGACTAGCATATGGTGGTTCTCTAATCCGGCCTGAAGCCACAGGCTACGGCACGGTATATTTCGCTCGAGAAATGTTGGCTACTCAAGGCAAATCATTCGAAGGAGCAAAGGTATCAATCAGCGGAAGTGGAAATGTTGCTCAATTTGCAGTCGAAAAGGTGCTCGACCTTGGAGGGATTCCGGTTACTTTGTCTGATTCCTCTGGTTGGATTTACGACCCTTCAGGTATCGATAGAGAAAAATTAGCCTGGATAATGGACTTGAAGAACAACCGCAGGGGCCGAATAAAGGAATATGCTGATAATTTCGAAGGAGTAACTTACAATCCCTCTGAACCTGAACCTGCACTTAACGGACTATGGGGTGTCGATGTCGATATCGCTCTGCCCTGCGCAACTCAAAACGAAGTTAATGGCGAGGAGGCACAAATGTTAGTCGACAATAATGTCGTCGCGGTCGCAGAGGGTGCAAATATGCCTTGTACACCAGAAGCGGTTGAAGTATTCCACAAAAATGGAATTTTGTTTGCTCCCGGTAAGGCCAGTAACGCTGGTGGTGTAGCCACCTCTGGACTGGAGATGAGCCAAAACTCACTTCGACTTTCTTGGACCCGTGAAGAGGTAGATTCCCGTCTCGAAGCGATAATGGTCAATATTCACAAAGAAGCATCTGAAACTGCGGCAAAATATGGCTTTGAAGGAAATTACGTTGCGGGTGCAAATATCGCTGGCTTCCTGAAAGTTGCAGAAGCGATGACCGCACAAGGAATGATTTGAGGGTCAGGTATTTTCTTCATGCATAGAAGAGAGGAATCTCTGAAGGCGCTCAGTCTTTGGCTGGTTGATTATTGAGGAAGGGCCTTCTTCAGCTACCTTGCCCTGATCTAAATAGACGATTCTGTCGGCTACATCCCTGGCGAAATTAATTTCGTGAGTGACAATAACCATTGTCATTCCCTCATCAGATAATCCACGAATAGTTTGCAATACAGATCCAATCAACTCTGGGTCTAATGCGCTTGTAGGTTCATCGAATAGAATGACTTCCGGCTTCATTGCTAACGCTCTGGCAATCGCAACACGTTGTTTTTGTCCACCGGATAAATTACCGGGATAGGCCTCAATCCTTTCCAGCATATCGACTCTTTCTAGCACATCTAAAGCCACTTCTTCTGCCTCGGATTTACTCATTCCGCGAACATGGCGTAAACCTAGAGTTACATTATCTAATACTTTCAAATGGGAAAATAACTCGAAAGACTGGAAAACCATTCCTATTCTACTTCTTACTTCGTTTACATTCGCATTAGGGGTGTTAATCTGTTCTCCACGTAGTTCAATCGCTCCTTCTGTGGGCTCAATCAATCTGTTGATACATCGAAGAACAGTAGATTTCCCGGAACCGGANGATCCGATTACCGCAACTGATTCTCCTTCATGGACATCGAAAGATACACCCTTTACAGCATGCACACCTCCGGGGTAGATCTTGTGCAAATCACGAATTGATAGAACTACATCACCCATTCAAGCACCTCCTGAAATTCCTAAACCCGGAATTTTGGTTTTCTCTTCCAGTCTACGAAGAAGTAAGGCAAGGGTCCAAGTGACTACAAAATAAGATATCATAACCAATCCCCAAGCCGAAAATATTTGGAAAGTGGTCGCAATCATCAGTCTCCCTTGTCTCGAAAGTTCAGAATAACCAATAACCATAGCCAGTGATGAATTCAATACCAAGTTCACCATTTCGTTACCTATTGGAGGGATACAAATTCGAATTGCTTGTGGCATAATTACTAACCTCATTGTCCCCATATAGGTCAATCCGATACTTCTACCGGCTTCCATCTGACCAGATGGGATAGCAGCAATCGCACCTCGTATTGTTTCACATTGGTATGCTCCTGAATTAAGCCCCAGGGTGAAAATCGCGCTTAGGAAGGTACGATCGCCATAGAAGAAGTAGTCAATACCATCAATTCCAGGGTCTCCAAAGGTACCTTCCATAACTTGCTGAATTCTCATACCTAACCTCAGTCCGAAGTGAATGAACATAAATTGTACAATTAGTGGAGTATTTCGAAAGAAATCAGTGTAGACGGTTGCTAACGAATTCAATGGTCTGATTTTAAACAACGGTCCAGTCAATTTCTCATCAGCTAAAATAAATTGAGTTGAAACTAAAGAAACAGCAATTCCAAGACCGAACATGGCAAATCCTCTAGGGTCACCTACTGGAGTGAAAATGTACTCTATTCCATTCAATTGTAATTCNGGAAACCTTCTGAGTCCAGAATAAATTAACCATAGCCCAAACACCAAACAAATTGTTCCAATTCCTTTGATTTGTTTTGTCGAATATCGTTCTAGCAGGTTTTTGAAAGATGTAGGGGCAGTTTTCAACATCGCAAGAATTACTCCGATGATAAATCCAAACATTATTCCGAATATTACGATCTTTACTGTTGCAATAAATCCAGCTAATAACATATCATCAGCATATTCGACGAACTCTCCAAAATTATTGTAATCGGGGATTTCGAAGCCAATATCTTTGTTTTCCCCTGCTCTATCAGTAAACAGGATGACCCCTGAGTCACCAACAACTATTCCTATTACGAAATCGAACATTGCATGGTCATTGAAAGAGGAATTTACACCAACAGGTAGAATGTTTCNTTCAACATTCAAGCCTTGATCAAGACTTAGCCCTAGATATCCNTCTGGTCCTGTGAATAGAATTCTTGAGGATGAGACCACATCAATGGAAGATAGGTTAGNCGCTAGTGTTGTATTGTATCCCGCGGATTCAATTTCTCTTAATTGCCACTCAAAACCACCAGGGGATGTTGAATATATGATCTGCCCTGAATCACTTACTGCGAACATTCGATAAGGATTGAAGTAAGANACAGAAACAATCGTGGAATCAGGATCTGGCGACTCTCTGTAGTCCCATGTTGAACCTCCATCATCTGTGGCTAGGATTGTCCCTGAATCACCAACAGCCAAACCATCTTCAGCTCCGTNGAAGTCAANATCNTGCAGNTTTNCAGTGAAACTTGTTGTNCTNTTCCNCCAAGNCTNNTCNGTNTANTGCCAGATNNNTCCTNCATTTCCTACAATTATCAGGGANTCTTCTCCTGCTAATGCGATACTCTTCATTCCNGTTTGGCTNGAATCTATAGTAATCCANTCTGATTCTAAATCTTCTTTCATGTAGATTATTCCATCAGCAGACAATACAGCGATAGAGTTCTGGTACGAGTCTGCTGAGATTAAATCAACATCTCCTAAATTNGTATGATTTTGCCATGTTNCGCCNGAGTCNTCGCTAAATCTAACNATTCCAGAATCTCCNAANNCCCATACTCTTTCTCCATGGATANCTGCCGCATTTAGGTCATNNTCNGTCCAACTTTCNGCTTCGTTCCATCCGGTAATTGTCTCTTGTCCGCTCGAATGGGGGATTGAGCAAATTAACAATANAGAGACTAGAATTACAACCCTNGATTTTGGGTCTAATGACGACCAAGAGAAAATTCTCTCGATACCCGGAGTTGCACTATTCACAAACTGAGCAGGCCGAAGTCAGGATATAGAATCGACCCGCGTAACTTAGTAATTTTTAGACTAATTTTTTTGCATAAATTTCAGTGTCGTTATTAGTAATGTTCATGGTTGTCTTTCAACGGTCATGGTGATATGGGCGAGATGATTTACCATGGCAAGGTCAAGCAAGTTTGGAGTACAGATAATCCGGATATTATCGAATTCAGGTATACCGACCAAATCAGTGTCTTTGATCAAATCATCCCTAGTCTAATCCCCCGAAAGGGAGAGTCACTAAACAGAACTTCTTGTCACTGGTTCAAACTTGTNGAAGAAGCGGGAATTTGTGANACTCATGTAATCGAAATGAATGCTCCNGATAGGGTCTTAGCGCGTAGATTTGATGTTATTNGAGAGCCAGGCGCGATATCAAGANATCAAGAAAATGTCTTCGTACCATTAGAAGTGATTTGTCGACATTATCTCGCAGGTAGTGGTTGGAGGAGATATGCAAGGGGCGACGCAACTGCTGAAGAATTCGGATTTGAACCGGGGACAAAACTTGAGGAAGGCGTAAAACTTCCAAAGCCATATCTCGAGGTTTCAACAAAGTTCGAAAAGTTCGACAGATTACTAGACAGAGCGGAGGCATTGGAAATTTCTAATTTAACANATGAGGAATTCGACNCCATTCTTGAAATTGTGGTCAAGATTGACGAAATAATCGAAACCGAGGCGGGAAGACGTGGGTTAATTCATGTCGATGGAAAGAAAGAATTTGCTTTAGGCGAGGGTAGAGTTCCAGTCTTGGTCGATTCATTTGGAACCTTAGACGAAGATAGATGGTGGGATGCTGAAGCATATGAAAACGGAGAGATAGTACAACTTTCGAAAGAGTTTGTTCGAGGTCATTATCTTGAAACAGGCCATCACTCAGAACTCTATGCTGCGAGAGAGGCTGGGACTGAGGAGCCACCAATTCCTGCATTACCGCAGTCAATTATTGATCAGACCTCAAATCTTTATGCTGANATGTATGAAAGATTAACNGGTCAGCAATTCTAGATNTACGAATGTCTCCTCATCAGAATACCACACTTTCTTTTTTCTGCACCGCGTAAAATGATAGTTAGATGTCGAAAAGCATCTGCAACTCCACCGTCTAACGGTTCACTTGGATTNACTGTCCATTTTCCTTTTTGGATTGCTCGACGAAGATTTGTCACATCTCTTGAATCAAGCCAGCCGCATAATTCTAGACCACCTAGACCAGAAGAAAAACCTCCTTCACCCAAGAATTCTTCATCTAATCCNAGAGTTAACTTTGCAAGTAAATCATGTAGGCTTTCCTCACTCTTCTCAATTGTATGATTTAGAAGATACTCTATGGCATTGCCTCCTTCGATTGGGAATCTGCCAATCCTTTCTCTACTAACTCCTCTGTCTAATGGTTCTGGCATTTCGCCATCCCCTTTCCAAGCTACTGAACATAGGAATAACATCATTGCAGGATCTATGCTTGGTTTGTTCCCCTCTTCTAAGTCGAGAATTGATGAAGGTACTGAATCTAACGATTTTATCTCTGCATGGTCGCCACCTTGAGATGATTGAATTAACGGAATCAACTCTACTGGGTCATGGCGTATAGGTTCGAAAGTATAGAATGGGCTAGGGGGGATGTAGCGACTCATTCCAACACCTGTGTTTAGTCGTCGCCGGTTAAACGCTTCAACCTGCTCTCAAAGTCATCTAACTTTGATTCAACAATTTCTGGCTTTTCTTCGACAATTTGGTCTTCGATATCCTCTTTCGTTTTATTTTCTTCAATCGTTTCATCGATTAATTTTTCAGTGGGTAATGGTGGTTTTGGATAGGTGACCTCTTGCTTTTTCTTATTGAGTATTGACTCAGTCATATCCAACAACTTTTTTCTTTCTCGTTGATTGTAAATTATCCAGGTAACTGTAAGTGCTAGCGAAATTACCAGTGTTGCCGAACTAATTGCAGTTAACCATTCAAATCCTGAATCATTACTTACAGCCCCTCCAGTGAGTATCAATTTAGCTTCATTATCGGTGGAATCGGAATCAATATCCCAAGGGAATTTGCATTGCACCGTTACGACCATTTCCGTCCCATCTGGTGCATCAACTAACGATGGCCGGTCCAATTTTGGTTCGGGTGGATAAGTTCCAGAGAAATCAATTTCATGTGTCGCAGTGTGGCTTCCAGCCTGTACAANAATGCTACAATCAGCATCNGTCAGTAGGTGNTGGTATTCTCTCTTTGTCAATACCTTGATTTTTTGAGTGTCNCCTTGTCCTTCAAGTTCAAGTCCAACCAAACCAACGTTCCAGTCATTTCGCCGAATCTCAAAATCAGTTTCATCTGATGCAATAACGATTCCTCTATCATCCAATAAGCGAATTACCAGGCTTCGCATTCCTGGTTGCGGATTCCAGGAGTTAGCACTTAGGTTAACTTGACCCGAAGTCGTGTTTGNGCCCAANTTCCCTTCAACAGAGTCCAACATTTTCCCTTGATCGTCGATCAAGATTACAGTATAACTGAATGCTTCGGTTCCATTTGCAACTGTACATTCTGCCCTTACGGCGTCGGCAGTCCCTGTTATCGAACAAGTAGCATATCTAAGAGATGGTTCGATGATGTACGCAGTATATGGGAGCACTGTATTCGAATTAACCGTAACTTGAGTTCCACTAGATGCCGTATTTGCTTGCCAGACCCAGCCCCCTTGCAAATCCCATTGCAGAGTAGACTGGAAATCATCAACAACTGAGGAATCGGGAGAAGTCCCATGAATACTCAGCAGGGCACTATCTCCTTGCATCGATACAATCACTGGTGAGGATGCCCAAGAGTGGTCTTCATATTGTGTGTCGAGAGAGATTTCTCTCTGATTGCCGGCTTCATCTTGTGCCAGAATTCTGATTGTTCTAGTATCACCTCCCCAATCTGAAGATGGAATAACCTCTAATGGTACACCAGTAATCTCTCCTACACCTATTACGACTTGCGTTGGTCCTGACACTTGCCAGCCTTGGGGTAGGCTAAGTACCTCTAGAGAAATTGTTGTAGGCGCATTACCCTGATTATGTAGTTCCGCATGAGGATAACCTCCCGAATCCGAGACAATCCAATTACCTGTTCCTTGTAGGGTGAATTCATGAATCTCAGATACTCTAAGAGGTAGNGTAATCGTAGCCTCNCTACTACCATCTGCTTCTCTTAANTTGACCAATAATTCAACAGTTCTTCCNTGNCTGGCAGTAGATGGTGGGGTGATATGTAATTCTAGATTGGTGGTAGTTCCAGGGTCTAAGATTGGTAAATCGGATGGTGTATCAACTTCCCATCCAATTTCTCCATCCACTTGCACACTTACATATGGACGAGTAGGAGAATTTCCTTCTTGAACAACAGTAAGTGAAACCGTCGATCCGAGGGGGTCTATCTCTAAGTCCGCATTAGATGCCATCGCGTTCCAACCTGCTACATGGGACACCACTAATGTGAATGTGAAGGTCAGGATTTCGACATCAAATGCAACTATTGAAGCGCTGATTTGGTAAGTGGTTCCGTTCCATGAACCAAATGGTGCCTCTATTTCCAAATACAGAGTAGTCGAACTGTTTACCGGGACCTCTGTGGTATTTTCTCCATTTATTTTCCAATCAGTAGCTGAATCACTTCCTTGTTGATTCAGAAGTCCAGTTGCAGAAACAGATAGTCCATCGTCAAGATTTCCAATGTTTGTGGCGAAGACCTCTACTGCAAAGGAACTGCCGGGACTTATCGGAAATGTATTGCCTTCTACATTTCCTAATGGTGAAAAAAGCGCGACATCCCATCGGTGATCTTGCCTTGCCTCTAGAGTTAGAATCACAGAATCAAATACTGTTGTATTTCCTTCTGAGGTCATGAATAATTCAATATTAACCGGAGTTCTTGCAGGTGTTGTATCCGGTAGAATAATCTCAACGGGGAGAGTTCTCAAGCTTCCCGCGCCTAGTGTTACTCTAGAGCTACTGAAGACGACAGAGATTCCAGGGTCTTCAGGTAGATTGTTATCCAATATAACAGCATGAGACATGGTGTAGGTGTCTTCACCATTTCCAGGATTATACAACCTAACAGTAGATGGTATGGATTCCTCGACTTCTACCATNTGTGGAGATTCAATTGGTGATACCAATGTAAGTGATGTTCTGTAAATCTGTAGAACCTCCACTGACAATCGGAGCGAATAATCCNCACCGAGGCTACTGGAATCTGAAAATGTGTGGAAAGCAGGAGGTGCATCGACAGGAAGTTCAACAGATAATGTTCCGACCACTCTTGAACCCGGAATTCCTTGCATTGCCAAATCATCTCCATTAATTGACAGTGAGCCGGAAGCGGACCAAATCCAATCCTCTATACTCATTCCTGCTTCACTAATTTTCCAATCTAAAACTCCTGAAGAGGCAGGAAGATCAGCAATAACATTCCATTGCAATGTATTCTCAGGCATACTCCTTTGGTGATTTGTTTCAGTTATCACACTAGTTGCAACAAATTGTAATTGCACCGTCTGACAAGATTCATCCTCTCCTATTCCAACACACATTGTGAGTGGGGTAGAAACACTATCTCCTAACGATGCATCAATTGGCACATCTAGGCTTGCTGAGATGATTTTTTCTTCTCCAGCAGAGAGAGTTAATGCAGGAATCTCATTTCCAGCCTCATCGTACAAGGTTAGGCTATTCTCTGCAGAATCCCAAGAGGTACTGTCCCAGAACATGGAAATTGAATTTTCATCGGCATTACCGAGATTTTCGACGATTAACCATGCTTCGGCAGAATCTCCAATTAGGCCATATCCGGTGCTAGCAGTTGTTCCAGCCGGTCCTCTAATTGACAATCCACGCGTACGGTTTGCCTCGACTGGTAGAAACCCGCTGACACTAACATTTTCGTCCTCATCAAGTGTAAGGGTGAGGGATAAATATCCGGCATCAGACCCATCGGCATTTTCCGGAGCATTGATTCTTAGAGAAGGAGTCCAAGTTCCATCTGCTGAAATTTGTATTGACGTAATCCCGCCAGGTGTTTGGTCACTCCAGGTCCACCCTTGTGGTAGATTACTAGCATCGACATTCATGCTCCAAACACCGGCAAGCCGACCGGTAGACCGAACAGTTGGCTGACCTATTGTAGATTCTCCGGGGTTAACTCTGACTGGATTAGTAGGCATCTCAAATGTAGCATTGTAGGGTGGGACTATGGTCAAGCTAGCCGATTGTGCATCGTTGTCGTAGCGTGATTGTGTGACATTTTGGTATGGGTCAAGTACCAATTCGAAATTGTATTCTCCAAGTCCACCAGACCATTCGACAGAGAAAGATTCGAACCCTGCTGAACCAGTTGGATCAGTCGGTTCTAAGCTGCTAGCACGGTGGCGACCAATCTCAATTCCATCAGCGTATAGTACCGCGTCTACAGCCTCATCGATTTCAGTAGTTCCTGCGTTTTCAAAGAAGGCTGTAATAGTAACTTCTTCGTTTGGATTGGGCGCACTTGGATTGAATTCTATTGCACGACCATCCAACAGAGGTCTAACATCTGCTAGCGCCGTAGAAATTACGGTGTCACCTAGAACTATGTCCAATGTTGCATCTCCATCTATGTCCGCCAAAGCCGGAGATGACCAAGTCCTGTGGTCAATTTCTACTTCATTATTCCAATTGTTGTTGATTGCGGCTTGAGTCCCGGTGTCTCCATCCCAAGCCCAAAGAGTTCTTCCATATGCAACTAGTAATTCTGGAGCTCCGCTACCATCGATATCCATCCAAACTGGTTGTGCCACAGCAATCTCGTCGTTAGGTGAGCCGCTAGTTTGTTCTATGTCATTATACCAATCGATTTGGGGGTTATTTCCTGAGACATCATGACAACCAGCATGTCCGTGCCTTGCTGTAGTTTCCTGATACCATGTCACCCAGCAGACCCTGTCTATCATGTCATCATCGTCTGAATCTATTGCAATTGGTGGGGCATCAGCAAATCCATTTACTGCTTCAAAAGACCATATTTCCGAACCGTCATCAATCTCCAATCCTCTAAATTCTGCTCCATCTACACTAGTTGAACCATCTGCATCAGTTGGGATTGAAATTATCATTTCAGGCGTGGTGTCAGAATCTAGATTAGCGATTACAGGACCTGGCAATCTAATGTGAGGGACATCAGAATCACCATCTAAATTAGATAGACTCAGGGACCATAATTGGTTCCCTGAAACTGAGTCCAATTTCCAAACCCACATCGCTCCGCTAGATGCTTCAGTTGTTGTGAGTAAAACATACGCAGTTTGGTCATCAATCTGAGCAAATGAGGGGTCAGAAGGATGGCTGCCATCCTCTAATGTTGATTGCCATATCGGGGTGGGTACTCCGTTTGCTCCAAGAGGGAGTGCTAAGACTACTGGATTTTCGTTATCATCGATAACAGCCAATACTAACTCGGCGTCCCCGTCTAAGTCAAGATCAGCAAGTAAGGGCTGAGTTGTTGGTCTATGTCCACCTAACCAGGAAGAGGTATAGGGTCCATTTGTACTACTTATCTGTAGATTGTCGTCACTGTAACTCCAAAGTAACTCTCCACTTTTTGATCCACCCGGNGACCATCCTGTTACTGAACAGTGAAGNCTTGGNGAATATGCATCAACATACAGAGTCCCACCTGCGTCGTATACAATTATCAGTTCTTGCATACCATCATCATCAAGGTCTACAATAACTGGCGACGCTTTGATTGTCTCGGTGGCTCCCAAATCAACCTCCCAAGCCAAATCAGCATCTTCGCCTTCGATAATTTTCACAATGCTGTGGTCGGTACCTCCAACAACTTCAGTTTGGATTAGGACAATGAATAGAGAATCTCCTCCGCACCTTTCGATGGCGGACTCTTCAGTCACGATTTGTTGGCTTAAATCTGCTATCGGAGTTCCGAGTGCGTCAGTACCTATGGAATAGGTGCCGTACTCCCAGTTAATCACTGGGTCAACTACAGAGAACATTTCTGTCGCGTTACTCGGTGATTCGGTCCCCGCACCACCGGCAGGAGAATGGAGTGGTCCCTCGGATGTTCTTTGGGCTAATCTCCCTGGCTGAGGCCAAGGCTGACCTCCATCTGTCCAAGGGTCTACTGTGCCTGTAAATGCGGATTTTTTCTCTAAATCCTCCAAATCAAGGCCTCGGTCTGAATCTAAGATGAGCATCGGAGATAGCGAAAGCAGTAACAAAAATACTACTGCGAGCAGCGCTTTTTGCTCGCTAGAGGGCTTGAAACTCGGGCTCTGCATGCTCATCAGAGTCAAACTTGCGCTTTCCGAGCCACTTGAAGGTTAGGGGTAAACTCTCATTCAGACCTACGGTCTGAGGGTAATTTACTTCTCGCCGAGAGTATTTCTACCTCAGAAACTCATCCGTTGCGCTTATAGCAGGGTCTTAGGTCGGCGAATCGCACGGACCTCTCCTCTGGAGGCACAGCCGATGAGGGACGGGAGGGTTAAACTGCCTTTCCTCCGACTGAACTCGGAGCGGTCCGGCGATTGGAGGAAACCGAATGTACAGCCTAGTAACAATGGAAGATACCATCAGAATCCCAGCGGAATATATCCGAAAAGGACGTAAGTTGGAAGACCATATTGACGATTTGGCCCACGCAGCTTTTGAAGGCCGATTTGATGAAGACGAAAACTACACACTGCTAACTTACGATCACGAAACCGTAGGCCGTGGAAAGATAATTCACGGCGATGGTGCAATCTATCAGAGAGTTCGCTTCAAGGCTCTACACTTCACAATGGAAGCTAATGAAGTAGTAGATGGCGCAGTTTCTGAGGTGTCTGAATACGGTGCATTCGTTCGCATTGGACCGATAGAAGCACTACTCCACAAGTCACAGATTCTTGATGAACCAGTTCAAGTCAACATGGGCATTAGGAGAATCGAAGGTTCTCAATCCGGCAAGCACATCGAAGAGGGTTCGTATGTACGTTCCCGAATCGTCTCCAAGGCGATTAACCAAAACGACCCAAGGTCTAGTAAAATCGGATTGAACTGTAAGATGTCCGGCCTTGGTGCTCACGATTGGTTAACTAGGGGTGACTGAGTATGGCCAAATCCTTCGCTTGCGGAGAGTGCAACAGGATTCTACCAGATCCTGAGAAAAAAAGTGACCCTCCACAATGCATGCATTGCCCTTCCGCACCTGTCACCACTGACTGGTCGGGTTACGTGGTCATCATGCATCCAAAGCGGTCTGAAGTCGCTCAGCGTTTGAATATCAACGACCCAGGGTCCTACGCATTGAAGGTGAACATACGATAAGGAGGAAATGAATATGGAAATTATCGATAGAAAAGAAAATCCATTGCTTAATCGAGTAGAGATTAGTTTCAGGTGGAATCATTCCGGAGGNGCAACACCTACGCTTTCCGAAATGGTTGCTGCCGCTGCAAAGGCTGAACCTGGCTCNAAGAAAGAATTTACATTCGTCAAGAACGTAAATACCCGATTTGGCCGACCTCAGACTACTGGAATTGCAGTAATTTATGGCGACGCTGAATCGGCAAAAGTTGAGCCGGAATTTATCCATAATCGCCACACTGCGATACACTCTCCAGCCGCTCCAGAACCTGTTGCAGATGAGTCCTCTTCGGATGAAGAAGAGGCTGAATCAGAAGAAGGAGGCGATGAGTGATGTCAGATAGTCCCAACGCAAACTCGAAGTGGTCGAAATACACAATTGAAGGGGACGAGTTAGTTAGGGCGGAAACCTGTCCAAACTGTGGACCGGGTGTTTTCCTAGGCCAACATTCTGACCGTAAAACCTGTGGAAAATGTGGCTACACAGTCAAGAACGAGTAATCGGAAAATCGCACAAGGTTCCATCATTTGTCAGGACTCTGTCAGCAACAAAGCCGATGCCTAGTTGTTTTCTAGAGTGAATCTTTAGGCCAGAATTACCTAATGTCCCATCGAATCTCCAACCCGTGAACTCCCAGTGCCCATTTCTATATCTTGCCGCAAATAATGGTCCAGGGGTCTTATGAGATTGCAATATTTCCTCGCCATTTGCAATAAGAAATCCCTGTTCTGATAGAGCCAACAAATGAAAATTCTCAGAATGAAATACTCTTTCTATTCTGTCAGATACTGGTAATCTTCTCCTATCTATTTCGATACCTGTATCCGTCGATATATCGACTACTAATCCATTGTCATACCATATACTGAGGAAATCATCAGATTGAGAAATTGATATTGCGGTTTCATACCCCCTTAAATTTCCATCAATGGTACTTGGTAAGTTTGATCTCCATACTTCATTGGCATGTTTGTCCATTCGATATATCCCTTTTCCGCGTAAAATAAAACAGAAATCATCACCAATATCTGTAATACATGTAGGTTCAGAGTCAAGCGCGTGAGACCAAACCGTGTTTCTCGGGTGTAATGACATGGGGTCTGAGGAAGTCCTCAGTTCACTACGGGTAGGACCATTTTCCCAAGAATTTTTGAAATTTAGGCTTGACATTCTTGCTAATCTCATTTCAGCTTCTACCCATATTCCAATCCAAAAATCTCCTAAGGTAGTTGAGTGAGTAATTGATGAGGGAAACGGGATAGAATATTCCTCAATTAATTTACCATCTTGCGTCAGTTTTGCTAATTCGCCAAGACTCCCTGTGATGATGTAATTGTCTCCACAAACATCAACTTTGGTTGGAGTGAAGGGGACAGTTCGTTCCACGACTAGACCCCGCGGTTCTTGTGTTTGAACCTGTGGTGTCACTGACTCTCTATGTTGTATTGGTTATTGGATGGGTTGAAGGTAACAGGCTATTTGCCCAATAATATGGTGACACTACTGCTAGCATCCAGGGCAGATAACGCATCTGTTAATCTTCATGATGCAGTTGTCAGTCTTGGAGGTTGGAATACTCTCGAAGTATTTCCTCATGGATTATTAATGAGGCACACCATTCAACCTGTTCATCTGTTATTGATTGAAAAGTTACACATTTACGCGGATGGTATTGATTTAATTCACGAAAAAGAGACATCGGAAGCAGTCGATGAAGTACTAGTTCTTTCTCGCCACGCTGCGAAAAGTGGACGACCTTCTCTCACTGTTCACGCAATAGGAGTTCCGGGTGAAATTCCTCATGGAGAGGAAGGATTTGCGGGTGGTGTGAAGGGTGTGGCTGTACCTCCGTCTCCGAGGTTTTCTGCCATCTATTCGGTCCTAAGGGAAGAATGCTCTAAATCAGAATTAGCGGACGAATTTGAAGTCAGTTTAGAAACAACTCACCATGGTCCAGTTCTTACCAAACCTACACTTTACCTAGAGATTGGTTCGACGGATTCTGAGTGGATTCGCAAAGATGCTGCAAACCTCTGGGCGGAAGTGATTTCTAAAGTTCTAGGCTTATCTGACGGTTCGGCCGAAGGCGAATGGCCTGGTACAGGTGAGGTAATGGTCGGGTTAGGCGGTGGTCATTATGCCCCGCGGCATTCTGATATTGCTACACGTAGCGGTTTACCATTCGGTCATTTACTCGCAAATTATGCTCTAATTTTTGATGACGAGAATAAAGAATCACCATCAGGTCCTTGGCGTCATAGCCTAAAGGAAGCTATTGAGAAAACCCGTATTGCATATCCTGGTGGAACCGTCTTCGTACATCTCGATCGTAAATCGTTCAAAGGTTGGCAAAGAAAGGCAATCATTTCAGAATTATCATTGATTGGAGTTGAAGTTCGCCGAGGGAAAGAGATTGTTCCTTGAGCAACCGTGAAAGTGCTCCTGCTACACGGGTGCAATTATGGGGGTACTCGGGCGACTCGTCATGCTGATGATGCCAATCACTCCAAGATTTGTTGTAGGTTGGGTAGCGAAGAGATATGTTGCAGGCCCTGACTTAGATAGTGCAGTGCGGGTAATGCACTCGATGAATTCCCAAGGTGCCTGCTTTACCCTAGATGTATTGGGTGAAGAAATTACAACTTTGGAAGAGGCAGACTTTTTCGTAAGCGAATATCATAGAGCATTGGACGCAATCATTGCTGAAGGAGTAGATGCAAATATTTCTCTCAAACCAACTGCTTTTGGATTATTAATTGATGAAAAAATAGCAATCGAGAACATAGAAAAAATCACTCGAGTTGCATCAGAAAATGATATTTTCGTGAGATTAGATATGGAAGACAATCGAGTGACTCAATCTACAATCGATATTGTTACAGAGATGCACAATCGAGGGCTCAGTAACATAGGAACTGTTCTCCAATCTAGGTTGTTCAGAACAACTGAAGATATTTCTTTGCTATCCTCTAAATTGGGAGGCAATTCAGATGTTAGGATCTGTAAGGGGATTTACCTTGAATCAGAAAATATTGCCCAAACGAAATATCATGATATTGTTCTCGCAACAAATAAGGCGATTGAAGAATTATTGGATGCAGGAGCATATACCGCGATTGCATCTCATGACATACCTGTAATCGAACATTCTCTTGTCGCTTTAGGAAACAGGGGTATGGGTCCAAACATAGACGACCCTAGAGCAAATGCAGGCCCCGTAAGAGCCGGTAAGGGGCCCGGATATGAATTTCAATTCCTTCTCGGAGTAAGAGGGAACATAAGGAGAAATTTGGCTAAGGAAGGCCATCGAACACGGGTATACATTCCCTATGGTAGCAGGTGGTATGAGTATAGCATGCGTCGATTAAGAGAAAACCCGGATGTCGCCTGGCATGTCGCAAAAAGTATCATTATGCCATGGACAAATAGAAGATAGTCAGCGCCTATTTTGTCTTCCCTCTTCTTCCCCCTTGTATGGAGGGTGAAGATAAATCCGCCTAAGCTCGATAGCTGTCCGCTTGCCTCGAAGGGTTCTTCCTTTTCCAGTATGGAGGGCACGAATTCTCCATCGTTCCCCTTCTATTTCCATAATTGTACCACACGAAAAAACTTCATCAGGCGAGCATTCAATAGTTCGTGATCTACTTTCTTCTCCATCTGTCATTGTTAAACGGACTTTGCAATTATCGCAGCGAACAGCCCATAGGGTTGAGATTTCTCTTGCTAGCATGGTTTGCTTTGGCCTAGTGTCCGAATCATCTATCCTAGTTACTCTGTAGAGGGTCCCATTATGGTCAAACACATCTCCTACGGTAATCAATTCATCATCGTCCGATTCAACAGATTGTGTTTGACTTTCGGCTCCATCGGAAAGAATTGAAGTAATATTGATTGCTTTTCCGGGTCTCAAGTGGAGGGTTTGCACCTCATTGCAATCAACACATTGGATTAGTAGGTCCTCTCCTTCTCCTTTCTTCACTCTTCGAAGAATTTTGTGTTCTGTGAAGTCTTCACAGTTAGAACAATCCGAGACATCGACGGTCTCCTCGTCATCTAGTCCTTGGTTCACATCTGAGCGGCTGACTCGCCGTTCTTGAAGCCATCCGCGAAAGGGATGGTTCAAGAGAGAGCTACTGGAGGCACTAATATGACTGAGATAGGGGGTGGGATAGGCCTACCAACTATGTCTCAAAGGGAGATGTTTGAGCAGCTTCTTGGTGATGATAAATCGAGGAGTGATTCTGAACCAGAAATCGCCGCTGCTATTGGCGAACAAATGATTCACATGGATTTGAGGCCATTACCACGCTCTATTCGAAAAAGGATTCGCGACATAGTTGGCCGAATACCCGCCAAGAATGTTGTAATCATCGGCGGAGGTATTGGGCATCTTACCGCTTGGATGATGGATTTATGGTGTGGGGATCCAGCAATCGAAAATTCGGAGGGCAGCAATCGCCCTGACACCCTTCGTGTCATTGAAGAAGGTGGAAAATTTGGTGTAATCATAGATAGATTACTTCGTCGATATGATGCATCTCAATGGGCCCAGGTGATTTCGGACCCATGGACTGAAATCGCTGCTGAGACCGAATCTTGGAATGCCGCAAATACGACACTTCCCGATGTTGCGAGAAGCGCACCTCTTCCCCAGCCAATCGATTTGGTAATCATCGATTTACCAGAGATAGAAAGAGTTCGAGCTGCAACTCTGGCATTCAATCTACTAGCACCAGGTGGGGTAGTGATGGCCTTGGAACCACAAGTGCCGACAGGAGATGTTGGTGAGCCGGAAAAAGGAGTGGAAATGACTCCCGCACAACAGGTCGTAGCTTCATTCAATGAATGGATTGAATTTGTTCAGTCAGTCAACTCCAACCACTCTGCAGCTTTCGTTGAACTCGCAGGAGGGACACTGGGAGTCTTCCTCCGCTCTGCTTGATTTGATTGATGTTCAATTTCGGTGTATTGCAGAGTGTTGGAGTAGTATTCCACATCATTTTCTGAACTTGAGTTACTCAATGCCTCCAACATTAAATCAATTCTGAATATTCCATAACCAAACTTGTCATCGTGTTCGGATTGTCCATCATCCATTTGTGAATTTTCACTCAATTGGGTTTTGATAAATTCGATTGCACTTGGGCCACCTGAGGCTCCCTCTCTTTGCAACTCAGGGTGGGCTTCGAGAATAATTGCCAAACCTCCCGATACCCAAGCTGTAGCGGCTGAGGTTCCACTGGCCCATCCCCACCATGCGCCATCTCCGGCACCACCTGCAAAAAGAATGGGAACTTCTGCTCCAGGAGCTAAAATTTCAGGTTTCATATCCGGGTTTGAACGAGGCAGCATTGGAGGCCAAAGTCTCCCATCGTTATCTCCCTGAGAACTTCCTCTCCATACATTGCCCAGCCTAGTCACTCCACCAACACAGATAACATCCTCTACGGAACCCGGGGACGATACGTCTCCATCATCATCCTGTCCATCATTTCCCGCTGCCGCAACCACGAATATTCCTTGATCAAGAGCGTCTTGAACTGCACTTTCCAGTTGGTCAGTAGTAATTCCACCAAAACCAATCCCTCCTTCTCCTCCTAGGCTCAATGAGATGATATCTGCCTGTTTATCTGCGCACCAATCCACCGCATCAGCAATTCCTGTATCAGTTCCTTCTCCATTGGAATCTATTGCCTTTGCAACCAGTAAATCAACACCTTGTGCATTCCCTCTAAGCCCATTTTTTGCGACAATTATTCCCGCCATTGCGGTTCCATGCCCCTCGTCATCATATGGCTCATTTTCGCCATTAATTACATCTAACCAACCGGCTAATGTAAGGTGCTGTAAATCAGGATGATCCATTTCGATGCCAGAATCTACTACACAAACCACAACACCGCTTCCATCCAATCCAGATACTTCGTCGAATCCAGTCAATTCTTGGTACGATTGCTCCCATCCGGTCAAGGTTGGCGGAGGTCCTCCAATCAAGATCTCATCGGCCACTGATCTAAGCCAAAGAAAAATCACCGATGCTACTAGAATAAATGCTAATGTAGAAACCGAGCCAATCAACCATGGCAACGCGCTATTGTAGGTTGTTGGATTGTTAGCTTCAGATGTTTTCTCTATTTCATTTTCATTAGATTCTTCATCCCATAATGGTGCTCTGTTCAACGAATTATGGAAAAATGTCACAATCCCGAGAAGAGTTAGGATAATTCCAACAAGTAAGTATGGAATATTCATTGAGATGATCAAAACAGTACCTATTGAAAATAGAATTAAACCTAATATTTTCCTTAATTTAGAAGGCACTTTATCCAAAAAATCATCGTAAAACGGTAGAAAATAATCTAGAAACATTCTGGCTCCTCAGACTTTCAAATTACCATGCATCGGAGCGTGAAAAGTGACTCATCACTGTGGTACTGGAACCACATTCTCTACAGGAGATTCTTGCCGGTATTATTGCTTCACATTCTGAGCAAGCAGCGCCAGGAGCTCCGTTACCATCACAATTAGAACAAGGAACCTCAATCACGCCATCTTGATTTCTAACCGCAACGGAATCAGCGTTACATATCGGGCATGAGCCTTGGCTTTTTGTAGCTCTTTTGGGAACAAATTCGCCAGCAACTTCTCTTGCCCTTACAGATTGGATACGATCTCCTGCTGCGCCTAACATAAACTGTGGATACCACAATACATGGAGTAGCAAAGCCATTGAAAGGATTCCAAATAGTGCATAAATGACGACATATAGAGTCATATCGTTTTCGATTGGAGGCCGAGGAGAAACCGCGTGCGCACCAGCCCAAGATGAAATATTAAGAAAAACCATCCATGTTGCTAAATTCAAACTCCATGCTTTCAAACTATGATCTCTCCATGCCTTCTGAACTACCCGAGGGTCGGGGTGTGTGTGTCGTTCCTCCACATGAATATCTCTAGTTTCGATTACAGCCCTGTGTACAACAATTATTGCAAGGAAAATTAGGACTAAGTTACCAATGCCGAAACCTGCCCAATCTCCCGTACTTGTGTCGAATGGGAAATCACTAGCTGAAGAGTGGCTGATTACGAATCCAAGTTGAACTGCTAATGTCGCTATACTCAGCCAAACAAGGTTTTCTCTCATCAAAGGAAATCTTGTCCAAAGTAAAGAAAAGAACCCAAACCAAGCAATAATTGCAAGTAAAGCTAACATCAGTGAGAAATCATTGACATGCAGAAATCCAGCGTCCTCTCCGTATAGGCCCCATCTGTTGTAATCTCCACCAGTTGCTATTTCGCCTATTCCAAGGTCCCATGCGCCGAGTATTATTGACAAGGTTCCAATGCCGATGATCATTGCTTCGGTAACTCCCCATTGTTGGAAAATCATCTTTCCATGAAATGCATATTCTTGGATAATTGAATCCAAAGAAGCTAGTTTAGGGTGTCGCTCTTCTAACTTTAGGGTAAGTTCTACATCACTCAGACGGATTTGACTTTCTTGAGCCAATTCTCCGTCGAACGCGTCGACCTGTACTTCTTCCACGTATCACTCCGCGAGCAATCAACCATAAGAAACACACTTGAATTTGGAATTGATTAATCGCAAAGTTGACCCTTTGAAGTTTAGTTGATTTTGAGTGGCGCCGAGAGGGAGATTTGAACTCCCGAGGGTAGAACCCACATGATTTCCAGTCATGCGCAATACCAGGCTATGCGACCTCGGCTCATATCCTTCGAGATACGACCTTGACTTTAGTCTGACGCAGCATTTCTTTGCAACATAGACATGGATACAGCGACATCTCCCAACCCGTAGTGATTAAATCGGAACTTCGGGTGGGAGTCTTACTGCCACTGTGGCTTAGGGGTATAGCGTCGCCTTGGTAAGGCGAAGGTCGGGGGTTCAATTCCCCCCAGTGGCTCCAATATGAGCATTTTTCTACCTCTGTTGAATTACTACAACTGTCGCTAAAGTTTACCACATTTAGCACCTGTTCGTAGAACAGGGACCGAGTTGTATATAATCTCACCATGTATGTTAGGCCTATGCCCGCCAGCCGCCGCAGACTAGCAACCGCCCTTGTGATGTTGATGATATTCGCTCCGTTCGCCAGTGCAGGAGTTACGAATTGGACAATTACAACACCGATTAACCCTGATGATGATGGTGTTACTACGAATGCCTTCAGTGTTCCAAGTAATGAGACGATAACTGATGGGTGGATTTCCGTCAATAGCGTTCCGATGGCTTCATCAGGGTTAGATTCGATTTCGATTAGCGGCGATGATTTCGACAACGGCACCTACGATGGAGCAACCGATTCCATTTTGGATGGAAACTTAACCATGTATGACGACGGTAGTACTTCTTCGGTATGGAATTTTGATGATAATGGCAATTTCTCAATTGCAATGGCGGATGATTATCATGCAGGTCCTGGTTCCCATCTATGGGTTTTACAGAACCCTATCGCTCCATCAACGGAATGTGGAGATTTATTGCTATACAACCTCACTTCAGGTTACGACTTAGACTTCGATAATTCTCTAGATGACGATGAAGTCATTTCTACAGAAAACCTATGTCAGACCAATATGACAATTGAGAATGGTACAGGTCAACCACCAGCTGGTGATGTTAATGGTACCGTACAGAATAGTACCGTAACCGTGATGGATTACACTCTTACAACTGGAGACTCCAACTGTCCGTATGGAGGTACACACATCATTTGGGGTAACGATTTTTCAATTTATTACGACAAAAACACCTCATTAAATGCTTCTGAGATTGAAGGGGAATTCTATTTTTGTGATGGCCAAGAAGTATGGTTTGCATCTTTGCTTAATTTAGGCGGAACCATTGTAGGCGATCAACAACAGTTAGCCCATGGTGTAGTCCCTGCAAATCCATCTGAAGGAGAAGTGGTAGTAGGCACACTACCAGGTCAAGCATTAGATCCTGGCACAGATGCTTGGTTACTTCTGCCGTCCTCTGACATTCCTGCTAACCCAGATACTCACGTGAATTACTCGTTTTCTTTTGACCACTGGCATGATCTAGAATCCGGTGATGGAGCATGGGTTGAACATAGGTTGAGGAATGGTTCATCTGGATGGAGTGGTTGGACTTGGACTGATCTAGAATCAGGTTACACACATTCCATATCGATGGGCGACCTTGATGTATCTGGCACACCCTCTTCAAGCACAATTCCAGTTTTCGGTGGAGATGCGGTAAGCGGTTGGGTATCCTCATCCACAAATCTGTCAAATATTTCTGACATCATTACATTTACAGAAATTCAATTTAGATTCAGGATAGTAACTGCTGATACTTCTTCAGGCTCTGCAGGATGGTTCCTCGACAACATAAATTATCACAATGATGGTGACAACAGCGGTGCTTGGCATCATGGATGTGATGTGAATGGATATGCGGCTCAGATGTACACAAACTACTGTTACTATGGTCACAATCAACTAGGCTATCTGACATATTCAGGGTTAGATTTGACAGGAGCCACTGACATTGAATTCGATATTCACTGGGACTTGGAAGGGTCCGGTTGGGATAATGCATGTTTTGAATTATCAAATAACAACGGAGGTACTTGGACTGATATTACCTCTACAAGTAGTAGTACCTCAACTCAATGTCGCTCACGATCGGGATCTATTCCTAACTATGGTTATTCAGATATGGATGGTAATAGCTACGGAGATGATAGCGGAGGCTTAGTTACTATCCTTAGCGATGTTCCAACCGCCTACCAAGTGCCGAACATTACCATTCGATTCGTAGTTCAGACAGACGGAAGTGTTGGTTACGGACAGAGCGCTACCAACGCACCAGACCCAGATGGGAGAGAAGGATTAACTCTCTATGGTTTCAGGCCCGTTGACTCATCTGGTGCAACTCTCTACAGTGTTTATCCAGATGCAAATACTCCTACATCACCATCTGGAAATGAATGGCGCTTCCTGACTCTAACTTCTGGTTTCATCGACGATCTTCATGGTTTCGAAGACTCAGCAGTTACTGAACCGGAAGTCGATGATGTTGATGGATTTACAAGAACCAATACCAAAACCTGCTCGAACAACTATATTTGTGGCTGGGATTTGACACCGATTGTTTCTGATGATTATGGCCCCTCTGAAGCCGCTTCATTCCCCTACGTCTACGCAATAGGTGCGGAGGGTTCCTTCACTGGAAGTGTAAAAGAAGCAAGTTTAGTATCACCTAATATCTCTGTTCCAGAATCTGGAATATCTTTCTTCACATTCGATATGTGGATGTGTTGGGAATACAATAACTGGCAAGGTCACATGAACGGTGGCGCCTTGATGGTAGAGGTAGATGGTGGCCCTTGGGAACTTGTAAACCCAGGATGGTACACTGACACTATGGCAACATATGTGTCTGGAACTTACTACATCCTAACAAATCTAGATGGAATGCCTATTTGGACAGACGTTAGTTGCGGAGATACTGACTTCACCTCGTTTGAATTATCAATGGCCGAATGGGCAGGTAGTGATGTCAGATTCAAATTTATTGCTGCTGACAAATACGGTTACTCCAGTTCCCTTCAACAGGGTTGGTTCATTGACAATGTGGGCGTTAGACAGGGGTACTTCAGCAGCCCTGGCGATTGGATTAGCCAACCTATAGAACTGAATGGATTAGATTCATTCAACATGGGTATCGTAGAGATTGAAGGCAAGGTGGATGATAATTCGACGGTGACAGGCTCGATTCTAGATGCAACTACCGAAGAGCCAATCATTGGTTTTGAGTCACTCGATTTCCCGATTAATTTGGCAGGGGTAGATTCCGAAACTCATTCTGCAATTAAGGTGAGATTGGAATTATCTTCATCTAGCACAATTTCTACTCCGATTATTAGGCATGTCGAAGTTGGAGGCCCTAGAATCCTTTCTGCAGAATTATTCGATTTCAATGGTTGGAACATACCTTCCGGAATTGAGGTGATTGATGACTTGTTGAATGCAACTGCTATTACAAGTACAATAACATCTGATTACATTGATTCAGTCAGGCCAATTAAGAGAATTAATTTCCTTGGAAATTCCTCAAACAATGTTCTGGTTCANGTGCTNGATGCTAATGGAAACAATATTGCAAACAATACAGCGGGAGGTTACGTTTCTTTCGCTAATCCAATCAATGGATATTCAATTGAAGTAACTTTGCCTCCAAACGGATATATCGAAGAGATGTTGATTACACCTGTCTATGCAGAGCCCGCAAGAGATGTTGCAATTGATGTTGCTGAAGATGATTCAGATGATTGGGACTTCCCATATTCTCAAGGTCGTGGACATCTAGGTTGGCAAACCACGATGTTGGCAGAAGAAGCAAGTGCTAACCCCAATCAAATGGGTTCGACATCTATGGAAATATCACTAACTTCAGGTNTACAGGAGACTTTGACTATCCTAATTCCAGATGGCGCAATTGCACATTCTGGATTACTGGCTATCACTTCTGATTCTGATGGCTTTGATAGTTCGATTGACATTGGTGTTAATGGATATCAAAAATACACTTCTTCATCTGATCAATACTTGACTTACTTCACTTTCTCTCCTAACCAAGTTGCGTCTATATCGGCCATGAGCAGCTCATGGACTGACTCAAACGCCAATTCAAGAGACTGGAAAGAGGTTGATGTTACATTAGAAAGTTCCACAACTCAGACCATTACCCTCTCTAGATTAGCTATATCTTATTCATTATATGAGACAGTTTCTGATCTGGAAACATCTCTTGCAGCTTACCATGCTACAGCTGCGGCTGAGAACCCTAGTGCAGTGAATATCAACATACCAACAAATATCACTGCACCTGCTGGTCAAATATCGATTAATGGCCAAATTTCTCATCAGTTGATGATTACAAACAAGGATTTCGCAGTACCACAAGTGTTCTATCCGGACGGTACAATGTACGAGATTGTGACAAGTCACAGACATTTGTATGACAACTCAGAATTACAGACCATTTTGTTGGACGGTTATGCATCCGATGGAGAAACAATTTCCTTTGAAGTAAGCAACTCTGACGATGGTTCATGGGGTATGACTTCTGGTGCAGTCGCATTCACTCAGACCTCAGGTTCTCAGTTAATGTCTCTTGACACATCTGCTAGTGAAGTATCGGTTGTTGACGGAGGAGATGGCTGGATGGATGTTCAGGTAACTTGGAAGTTTGACATCTCATGGAATTGGAATGATCTAGATCGAATCAATTGGATTGCTCAGGCTCTTGATGGGGATGGGGCGTCTATATGGCCGGCTAACTCTGCCAGTGGTACAACTGGAAATGCTGTTGAAAATGACTTGCAGATTGATTCATTTGAAATCCGCGACCAGTATGGACGTCTGATTTCGAATCAGTTCTCAACATTCTATCCGTTCCCAATTTTGGAAGGTAGTGAGGTCAATATCACTGGTTCAGTTAGATTCCAGAACTCCTTGGATACAAGACCTATGGGTTCCGATTTCCAAGTCCGACTAAATCTATCAGGCTCTCTNTTACTGTTGGATTCCTATGATGATGGTGTGTTCTCCGGAACATTCAGTACACCAACCGGGCTATCTGAAATAGCAGCCTCTCCACAATTGTTCAGAATCGGACCGCTATCAGGGTCAATTGGTGGAGAAGATACATCTGGCCAACCACCTGTTGTGGTAATGCTCAACGATTACACACCTCCAACTGCAGGTCCACTTCAGGTAATGACTCCAGCTGGTTTACAAAATGCCAATGGAAAGGTTTGGGATCCATCTCAACCTCTAAGCCTATTCGTTACAATAGAAGAACCACAGGCTAGAGGTGAAACATTAACCATGCACTACTGGAGAGCGGATTCAGATGACCTTAACTCCAACGGTATTGCTGAAGAAGAAGAATATCTGTCACAAGTTCAACCACTTTCCACAGGGATGACTGGTGAGCAACAGGTCAGTTTCGCTGGAATTGATGTGTCTGGGCAATCATTCAACAGTCCTGTACACATTTATCTTGAAGGAACCGATTGGGCCGGCCTGGCTTATCAGGACGGAGGAACTGGTGGTGGAGCCGGTGCCGAGAATTCTTGGGCAAGTGTAATTGTCGCAACCGATGAGCCTACTGAAATCATAAACAACGGATTCAATCTAGATAGAAAGACAGGATATCTACTGGCAGGTGTCCCTCACACATTTACAATGCAGATAAGCGAGCCTAATGGTTTGCAAACCTTAGACAACATCACCATAATGCTGTGTGGTGATCGTATTGATGATAATCTAGGAGAAGTATCCTACAATCCTGTTACTGGAGAGTTATGGACCGCAGACGATTCAATGGTTTCCCCATTGACCGTGCAGACAACCCAAATCACTTCGGCAGTTATTGAACTTGCAATGATGTTCGAATTGTCTTGGGAATATCCATGGGAAGAAGGTCAATTTGGATGTAAGCCAAGTGTCAGTATCATCGATGAGATTACTGAGGTTGCATATCTAAACAACATCGGAGAGTTAACTTGGGTACTAGATAATTCACTTGTCGCTGTAGCCTCTGGAATGTCAGATTTGACTCCTCCAATAGTGGTGACAGAAGATGCTCATCTGTATCTAAGGCAAGGTGATGAATTCGATATGGCAGGTAAGGTATTCTATGCTGGGTCTGGAGAAGTATTCACTGAAGTACCTGACGACCTACAAGTAGAGATGACTTTGGTTTACGGGACAGAAGTAATTACCTCTCTCGCTGATGTCAGTGAAGAGGGTGAATGGTACTCTACCATGACACTACCAATGAGGGCTCCATTCAATCCTACAATGAATGTCACAACAACTGTCCTAAACGTGCCTGGAATAGGTACTACTTCGACCAATACAGATGGTAAAGTCACGGTAGACAGTAAATCACCAACGGTCTTATTCGACCAGATTAATTATCCAGATTCCTCACTAACTGTGCTTGAATCCGATCTATTGGAAGAAGTAATGGTGTCCTTGACAATTAAGGATGAAATTGGCATGCCAGACTCAGATCTTGAGGTTGCTTGGGTTTACCTAAGAGACAACCAACCTGTTGCAGGCACAGAAGATACAGGTGCTATAGGCCTCTTGTTAATGGAAGAAGGCAGTCAAGTATTCCAAGGAAAACTTGACCTTTCACCAAATCTTGAAGGGTTCAAGATTGAAAATGGAGACAGAATCATGTTCTGGGTAACTTCCACTGATAAAGCTGGAAATGAAATCCAAGGTTTAGGTAGTGAACAATCTCCAAGAGCCGTTGCTCTGAGAGTTATGGAGTTTAGTCCGTCTCTCGATAATGTTGTAGTTACACCTAAAGATCCACTACAAGATACAACAGTTGTTATCGAGACATATTGGTCGAATAGTGGAAAGAGAGATGGTACAATAGAGATTAACCTGTACGAACTAACTGGTGATGGAAAGTGGGAAACAGAATCAGCAGGTCTAGACCTAGAATTACCTGCTGAGACCTCTTCGGTTTATGCAAGGTTTGAATGGGTTGCTGGAGCACCTGGACAACCCGTATTGTACATCATTGTTGACGATGATTTCGACAATCCTGCCCATCCAGTAAGTGGGTTAGTAGTTCAAGCACCTATAGTTGACGAAGGCACTAATGAAGATACAATGGTATATCTCATCATGGGAGGTGTTTTCCTAGTTGCAGTTGCAATGGTTGGGTTCTTTGTTAGCAGATCCAGAAGCGGTGACGATGATTACTACTACGATGATGACGATTCATATTACGAAGAAGAGTATGAAGACGACTACGAAGATGAAGAATATGAAGAAGAGGAATATGAAGACGATGATCAGGACAGCTGATGAAATCATCTAATTTCATTGATTCGAATAACATCTGAAACATGCGTGAAACCCATTTTGGCCGTCAGGCTAACCTGTGGAGTTTATAGACCCCAGAATTACGAAGTTTGGTCTGAGGGGATGAATTCTCCTCAATGGGGGATGGGAATATGGACCAGCATAGCGATGAGGTTACTGTAGAAGAATTGAGGGGCGAATTAGAGGACTTGAGGACCCTTGTTCATACACTTCTTACGATAATTATGGAGGAAGCTGACGGTGTTCAATCCGGCAATACTCCACAGATACCGAATCAACCAAGACGCGGATATTCGATGTGATTCAATATTCAACAGGTTCAGGGTCGATTGATCTCCAAATATACCATACGCCCATTGTACGGTAAGGTATCCATTTTTCAGAAATTTCGTATAATTCAGAGGTTTCTAGGGGGTTGCCGGAATTATACAATTTTTCCATTCCTCTGATTAGCCCAATATCATCAATTGGAAAAATATCCTGACGTAACAAGGCAAAGATTAGCAGCATTTGTACAGTCCAGCGCCCTACTCCGCGCAATTTTACAAGTTCCTGTACTACCTCTTCGTCACTCATTTGTTCCCAATCAATCTCACCAAGACCTTCAGTCCACGCCTCAGCAATTCCTACGATGTATTCGACCTTTCTATTTGACAAACCTACTTGCCTGAGTTCTTCATGGGTTTTTGCAAGTATAGATTCAGGATTTACTTCGCCAACAAGATCAAACAATCTAGACCAGACAGCAGAAGCCGCAATTACTGAAATTTGTTGCCCAACGATCGATTTGATTAATGTCGCAAATAAGTCACCTCGACTACGTAATCGAGGCTCTTCAAATTCTTCGATTAGAGACTTCAGCAAAACATCTCTATTCGCTAATTCGAGTTTTGCTGAATCCCACCACTCTGGTGTCGACCCTGCTCTAAGCATAAACTTCTCATGGTATCATTCATTATCGTTTGACCGGTGCGGGAGTTATGGATCAAGCAATGGTTTTCCTTGCATCTGGGCTGGTTTGTACAATAGCGTTCGCAGGTTACGTGATATTGGATTCTGAAACAAGTACTGATGGAATTCCTGACTGGGAGGTTTTAGAAGTCTGTCTAGCGGACCACAGTGGAAGCATTTCTCACATTCATGCAAGTCTTTCAATCACCATCAATGGNAATAATATTNTGATTCCNGATGAAGTAGGTATCACTGATGATGTGTGTCCTAATGGAATGCGCGGTGTTCATACACATGATGACACTGGAAGGCTGCACATAGAAACTCCAGGTGCTATGGATGCACCTGTAGGTGCTTTCTTTACAATCTGGGGCGAACAATTTGATGACACACACATAATGAATAAAGTTGCTAACGACAATAATGAAGTTGTGATGTTTGTAAATGGTCAACAGAATTTCGAATANGAAAATTATGTCATGGAAGATGGAGATGTAATTGAAATTGAATANCGTGAAAGGCAGTGATATCTTTTTTCTCATCCTTTTATCACAGCAAATGGCCTAAGTCTTGCCACAGGTCTTGCTAGATTTGCCGCATTTGTGAGCGCAATTACCTCATCCACATCTTTGTACGCCTCGGGCGCTTCTTCAGNNAGCACATTCGGAGTTTTGGCTCGAACATGAATTCCTGAAGCCTCAAGTCTTTCTCTTAGGGCTAATGAATCGACGGATTTCCTCGCTGCTGTTCTAGACAGTTGTCTTCCCGCTCCGTGGCAAGAGGAGGAAAATGCATCATTAGCCCCTTTCTTTGGACCGGCTAATACCCAAGAAGCAGTCCCCATGTCGCCAGGGACCAATACAGGTTGACCCACACTAGAGAATCGATTAGCAAGCTCCGGGTGATCTCCTCCTAAGGCCCGAGTAGCCCCTTTTCTATGCACGCAACATTTGCATGATTTACCATGCACAACATGTTCCTCAACTTTTGCAATGTTGTGACTAACATCGTATACAACATCAAGTTCTCCATCAACTCCGAGTTGGGTTCTAAGCACATTTCTCAACCTTTGCGTTAGTGCAGACCGGTTCGCAAAGGCATAGTTTCCAGCCGCTCTCATTGCATCGAGATAGGCTGCTCCTTCCCTACTGTAAATTGGTGCTGCTGCAAGTTGTCTATCTCGTAAACGATAATCCCAATCTGGTGCCTTCCAATGGTCTCCGTCGCGTTGATATTTACTCTCTATTTTGGCCACATGTTCACTACATACCTGGTGTCCAAGTCCCCTTGATCCTGTGTGAATCATCGCGGTGACTTGTCCTTCTCTCAAACCGTAGGCATTTGCTGCAACTTGATCCTCTATCCTATCGACAACTTGCAACTCTAGAAAGTGATTACCTGAACCTAATGTTCCTAGAGATTTCATACCTCGTTTCTGAGCTCTTTCACCTACATTTCTTTCCGTGCTATCCAACACTCCGTTGGACTCTATTGCCTGCAAATCTNCNGANTCNCCCCACCCNATATCNATTGCNGCTTTCGCCCCCTCTGAAAGAACAGAAGCCATNGTCGTCTCATCTAGTTGAACGCCACCTTTGCTNGTAGCACCAGCNGGNATTTGATTTGCNAGAGCNCNAACTAANGANTTNGGTTCAATGTCNGAAATNTCNANATCTAGGGAACATANNCGNACTCCACAATTAATGTCGAANCCNACNCCTCCTGGNGANATNGCACCTCCTAANTCNCCTGCATTTACGTCGGTNGCNACNACTCCTCCAATTGGAAANCCATAGCCAAAATGCCAATCAGCCATTGCCCAAGCATCACCNACGATTCCAGGNATTCCTGCAGTNTTNCAGAGTTGCTCNGGAGANCGGTCGTCACTATGAGNNTCCATNTGNTTNTNATCTGAAATTAATACTGCNTCAGTGAGCATAGAACCATGTTTGGAGATGCGCATTCGCCCNTCTCCATCACTGTGAAGATGCTCNCGCCANGCAGCGCTCATGACATCTCGTGAAGCACCATTGATTTCAACGCGCCGCAGCAGTATGAACAATTGCTTTCAAGACGACTTGTTCGATGGGTAGGCTGCAGGGAGGGGCAGTGATGGCGTTCGGAGAGACCAATATTCCCTTTTGGGAAGAGTCAGGGCACTCGTGCAGAGTNTGTTCTGTCACTGGTCTCAGGTTTTGGTCACGAGACGAAAATCGTACAACTTCTGGTGATACGGTTGAAGACTCATACACGTTTATTGGCAATCCAATAATCAAGGGATTTCCCATGCGTGGAAAAGAATTGAAAGATGCCATGCGAGAGACATTCCTCGATTATTTTGAGCAGAGAGGGCATGCGAGAATAGATCCATATCCAGTATTGGCNNGATGGCGNGATGATATTCACTTGACCATNGCNTCAATNGCTGATTTCCAGCCACATGTAACTAGTGGATTGGTGCCTCCNCCGGCAAATCCNCTAGGGATAAGNCAGCCCTGTATTCGATTAACCGATGTTGCTGCAGTAGGNCGTTCTGGNAGNCATTTAACCACNTTCGAAATGATGGCNCANCANGCNTTTAATCGACCAGATGANGGNGATGTGATTTACTGGATCGATCAATGTGTTCGATATTGTGACGATATGCTGGTAAACACATTCGGAATAGAGCCTGCTGATATTACCTATATCGAAAATCCCTGGTCAGGTGGTGGGAATGCAGGTCCGGCTCTGGAAGTCATTGTCGGTGGCCTGGAGTTAGCTACTCTGGTTTTCATGAATCTAGAGGAGCACGAAGACGGCGATGTCGAAATCAAAGGACTTCGATACAGAGAAATGCCTCTCCAGATTATTGACACGGGATATGGTTTGGAGAGATTTTGTTGGGCAGCGGCAGGAACTCCTACAATTTACGAGGCAATCTATCCTGAGTCTGTCGGTTGGTTGAAGCAAATCGTAGGCTTTGATTCGATGGTTGAAGGATTAGGATTGGGTGTCGACACAGATGACTTACTGGCTGAATTATCACAACTTGCTGGAATTCTCAATATTGATGTTGGAACCGATGTCGACTCATTGTACCAGAGACTCGTTGAAAGATTGGGAGACGGCGGTGTAAAAATATCAGTCTCCGACTTGAAACGCCTTACNGAACCTCTTTCATCGATTTATGCAATCCCTGATCATATGCATGCAATTTGTAATATGCTAGGTGATGGGTTAGTACCTAGTAACGCAAAAGCTGGCTATCTTGTTCGAATGATGGCGCGTAGAGTTTGTAGAATGAAGGGAGATTTAGGTATCGATGTCTCTCTGAGCGAATTAGCCGCTCATCATATCGATACTCACCTTGACATGGATGGATTTCTCCAAAGTAGAGATGGAATAATAATCATTCTAGATCTTGAAGAAGCTCGCTACCATGAGATGTTGAGGAAGGGTGAAGCAGCGGTTAAAACGGCACTTAGAGAACTTCCACGAGATGCTCACAATGCACCAGACGAGGTTCTATTTCGTCTAGCAGAAGAAAGAGGATTGAATCCAGACATGGTGGTTTCAATCGCAACAAAATTAGGCTGGAAAAACCTCTCTGTTAGAGTGGGCTTTGCAGCCGANATGGCTGCTAGAAATGCAGAGAGAACAAAGGTGGCTGCAAAAGGTAAGGAAAGAGGACAAATTTTCCAATCAGACTCCCCTCCCACTAGACAAGACTACTATTCTNACACCAGTCAAACAGAATTCAGTGCAGTTGTTCTTGATTGTAAGCCCCTNAATCAGGTACAAATCAACTCACTAAATCTATCCTCTGAGGTCGTGGAAATGCCTACTCATTCAGTTGTTTTGGATAGTACTCTATTCTATCCCGAGGGGGGNGGTCAACTTGGCGACCAAGGAAGTTTAGGAACCGCAACAGTGGTGGATACTAGAATAGAAAATGGGGTAATTTATCACTTAACCAATAAGTCGGTTGAAGAAGGAGAAATTACTGGTAAAATTAACTGGGAAAGAAGACGGCAACTTATGGATCACCACACTGCAGTCCATATCGTAGGTGGAAGTGCTCGTGCAATTCTAGGCCCACATATTTGGCAAGCCGGTTCAAATAAAGGTGGACGATATGCAAGAATTGACCTTACTCACTACTCTCGACTTTCTCGGGATGATTTGGATAAGATTGAAGATCATGCAAATGACATCATCGCAAAGAATCCTGTTGTAGAAAAAATAGTTCTAGATAGAGCAGAAGCAGATGTTCAATTCGGCTTCGAATTATATCAGGGCGGTCCGCCCAAACATAGTCAGATTCGAATAATCAAAATCGGCGACCANGATGTACAGGCTTGTGGAGGAACGCACCACGATAATACCGGTGAAGTTGCTGAACTTCGTATCATCCGGTCTAGTCAAGTCCAAGACGGGGTCGAGCGTCTGCAAATCGTGGCAGGGGAGACGGCGCGCGAGCACGCGCGNATTCAAGAACGCCTCTTGAACGAATCAAGTGAGGTGCTTGGGGTCTCTCCAGAAGACCTCCCAGGTGCGGTCTCACGTTTCTTTGATGAATGGAAATCNCAGCAGAAGAAGATTGAATCTTTGGAGGCCGAAATCGTAAGGCTGCGGACCAGTGGCGGGGGCGATGGNGCTATTGAAAAAGATGGAATCCGCTATGCTGTTATGGAAGTTGACGGNGATATGAAAGCAGTAATGTCTATGCTAAGTCAATTAACACGAGANCCTCAAAATCCAACTCTTGCGGTTCTTGGAACTAGAGACGGAGGTGGGAAACTAATCGTCGCCAGCACTGAAGGNTCACTCGCGGCTGAGAAACATGATGCNANAGAAATTCTTCGTGCCATAGCCGGACACATAGACGGTGGAGGAGGAGGGCGACCGACAATGGCTCAAGGCGGTGGCTCAAACTCGGATGGTATACCTGATGCATTGGAAGCTGCTCGAAATCTTCTCGGGTTGTGAAATAAATGGTCGAACAAGTCGATGTTTCTCAGCGCGCGGCATCAATTGAATATGCGATTAGAGATGTTGTAGTCCCTGCTATTGAATTGGAAAAACAAGGACATGAAATTATCCGGTTAAACATTGGTGATCCATTGGCATACGAAGGATTACCAACCCCTGACCACATGATTGATGCCTACAAACATGCATTGGATTCTCAGGATAATGGCTACGGTCCTTCGTATGGTATTCCTTCACTTAGGCAGGCTATTGCCAAAGCGGAATCTCACAAAGGCTGGGATTGTTCTGAAGACGATGTATATGTTACACACGGAGTTACCGAAGCCTTGCAAATAATATTCGCTGCATTTTTAGAAGAGGGCTCAAAGGTACTTGCTCCAGGCCCACACTATCCACCTTACATGGCATATCCTCAGATGTATGGAGCAAGCACAATTGAATATCGCCTCAATCCGAACGACGGCTGGCGAATTGATTTAGAAGATATCAAAGCCAAGATGGATGATAGTGTTCGGCTACTGGTGTTAATCAATCCAAATAATCCTACAGGAAATGTACTAACCTCAGATGAAATAGATGCATTACTGGAGATTTCAAAGAAATACCCCAAGTGTACGATCATCGCTGATGAAATCTACGATGCACTTGATTTCACAGGTAAACTTTGTTCAATAGCCTCAAGATCGAAAACCTCACCAGTAATCGTTCTGAATGGGGTTTCGAAGGTATACTTTGCTCCAGGTTGGCGCATCGGATACATGGCATGGCATGATCCTGAAGGGCGNNTAGAATTGGTACGTGATGGAGTTGAGAGACTATTGAGAAGTCGTTTATGTGCTTCTACTCCTGCCCAGCATGGNTATTTGGCGGGATTAACTGATGAACACNATTGGCTCGAAGGGCATCGTTCCAGAGTAAAGGAAAGATTGGATTACTGTATGGCTCGAATTNCAGANATTGATGGACTTGAATGCGAAGNACCTGGAGGTGCATTTTACCTATTTGTTCGGATTACAGACGAATCNGTAACCTCAGACAAACAATGGGTTCTAGATCTTCTTCACCAACAACATGTATTGGTCGTCCATGGCTCTGGATTCTCTCCTGAATTTGGCTCCGGGCATTTTCGTATGGTTTGCTTACCTCCGATTGAAGTATTGTCAANAGCCTTCGACCGAATTGACAACTTCATCAATGGCTGATANCATGGGATTTTTTGATTTCTTTAATCGGCAAAATCCCACAACCGACCCTGCGGACAGAATTAAACAACGATGGTTGTATATTTCTGATGGATTGATAAAAGACAATAACTCCTCCAAGGTAAATCATTATGCGGGGAGATTTTCTACAAAAGGATTCGAAACATGGTTTTTGGGTTTNGAACAAAGACTAGGCCAGAGTTTAGGCAGAAGATTAGCCCATGCCGCCTTGGAACATCAAGAGTATTTTTTTGAAAATTCCCTGATGAAAAAACCATCCGGCAGGGACCCAAAAAAATGGCCTCAAAACAAAATCGATTGGCAAACGAGGGGCCTTGGTGAATTTAGTAAATTAGAGGATGAGGACGAAGTTAGAATTCTTGTCGAAAGTCCTGCATCATCTCCTATTTGCTCTGGTTTAGTGACTTCTGCATGGGAGATAGCAATAGGAAAACGTCATCGTTTTGTTTGGACTCAGGCTTCTCAAGAAAGCCTAATTGTGACTTTGAATCTAGACCATAAGGAATTGCCAACCCCTTCAAGACAATTACTTCTCTGGCCGAATTCAGATAATGATTCTGTAGATTACGATCTNACAGAAGAATCTTGGGAAGATCTAAGGTTAGATTCTCGAGGGTTGTGGTCAATATTGAACGAAAGAAAAATGATAATCCATAGAGATTTGATATCTAGATTTGAAGAGTTCTGCCTCCCATATCTAACCAANATTGAATCTGGAAGACAAGACATTGAATGGCCAATAGAAGATGTTGAGCGTAATCTTTGGTGGTCTGCTGCGGCAGATTCGATGAGGCAAGTTCATTTTGATTCAGGTATACATGTTCTCATTTCAAAGCCTGATGATTGGATTGGAGTTGGACGTAGACATCTCTCAATGAATGGTCTTGGAGGGATTGAATTTGCTGAGTCAATTGACGAGCACGGGGGTGTTAAAATCACTCTNAAAAATACATTTCATCCGGCAATATCTGGAGGTGTATTATTGGCTTGTTGGGAACGTGCACATGGAAGGCGAGGAAAACTAAAGTGTAGATTCAACAGTGATTCAGTGGCCTTATTTTTGTCCTCATCAGTTGAAATCGCTAACTGAAGTTTGAGATGCGTTATCGCTGAAACATTATATCCATGACTTAAGTCAANCAAACAACCCCGTTAGGGGTTNGGTGAGAAATTTGGCTTTGAACCACAATCAATACGCAGTCGCGGCGATTACCGTGACCCTATGTCTNGCAGGATTCTACACGATAATTGATGCAGGATTATCNACTACAGAATCTGGTGGGTTTGATGCGGCTGGTTCAGATGTTATAATCTCAGAAGACGAGGTCCAACAGGCNGGGAGAGATTCCGATGAAGACGGACTCCCTGATAGAATGGAGCAAACTCTGTATGGGACTGATCACAATAATCCCGATACAGATGGAGACGGCTTAGAAGACGGCTGGGAAGTTGCTAACGGTCTGGACCCATTGGACAGTGGGGAGCCTGATGATCGTGACATTGAAAACACGAATGCAGACGGTGAGGATGCTGGTGAACAAAACGAAACATTCCCAGACCCTGACAATGGCCCATACGGTGATCCGGATAGAGATGGACTGACCAATGAACAGGAAGCAGCCATTGGAACAAACCCTACCGCTAGTGACAGTGACGGCGACGGGTTAAACGACCGTTGGGAATCACTCTACACTGAGACGGTCCAAACTCCTCAAGGGCCAGTTACTTTACTGGACCCATTGAATCCTAACTGGGGGTGTCCTTTACTCACCCCTCAAGTTGAAGCTGAAATGAAATTAATCATCGGAACTAGCACATGGAATTCTCTACCAGTTGGTCCAAATGGTGATCATTCATGTGATTCGGTTTTGGATATAGATAGACAGGGCCCTGATTCACTACCAAACTATCTCGAGGAAATATANGACACAAATCCACTCGAAGAAGACAGCGATGGAGATTTGATACCAGATAGAATAGAGGTTGGTTATGGCTCCCAAGAATTGCAAGTTCACTGTGGNGTNCCGCAATTCGGAACCATTCGATTGGATGCTCCATANACAGATTTNATGAGCGNGGTTGGCGATTTAACTTGGTTCAACGAAGACATGGATGGCGATGGTCGCCTCAATGGACCNGGTGATTGGGACACAGATGGTGATGGAATGCCNGATGGATTCGAGTATTGTTACAACACTCTGNTNAANCCTGCAAANTCNACNGATGCCTATGGGGATGTTGATGAAGANGGCNTGAACAATGTNGAGGANTANGAGGTNGCTTACACTTGGGGGGCAGTCAATTTCACCAATCCATTAGTCGCAGATACCGATGATGATGGTATGCCCGACGGATGGGAGTACAATAGTGGAATTCACCCTAATGATGGAAGTAATGCCGAAGAGGACCCAGATTTCGACGGCTATGATGCAGATGGAGACGGAGCCGTTCGTTACACAGATCTGGTAGGCATCTCTACAGTACANAACATAGTTGTAGAGATTGGAGATACTGTACAAGTTAANCGNACAATTATGTGGGTCAGAACNGTTCAGGANAGCCANTACGTAAACATCCCAATCAAAACACCGACCGCGGGAGTTGTCTATGCGATNAACGTTGAAGTNGGTCAAGAAGTAACTAGCCGTCTTCAAGATTTAGCAATCGTTGTTGAAGATCACGAGCGATTCACCAACTTAGATGAATATCGTGCAAAATTTAGCCCTGATACAGATTTCACTCAGCCTGAAGAAGAGTGGGTTATCTTAGGACGTTCAACTGACCCACTTGTTCAAGACACAGACAGCGATGGNCTGATTGATGGAATAGAAGTAATTGGTTGGANGATTAGAATTGTCGATGTGGGTGTTCGTGACGTAGTTGTTTACTCCGACCCAGGAGTATACGACACTGACCGAGATGGATTNTCTGATTCCACAGAATATTACGAAACTTACACCAATGCTAGCGATAGAGATACAGATAGTGATGGGCTAGAAGACTTCACNGAAGCNGTNGATGGATTTGTTTGGAANGGTTCGGTTTATTTCACCAACGCCTCNATGTTTGATACNGATAANGATGGACTAAACGANGGGGAAGAAGTNGTNAATGGTCAAGACCAGTACATTACCCANGCAAATAATGCAGACACAGATGATGACGGACTTTCGGATGGGGGNGAAGTTCTCTTTATTCCGAGGCCTTGGCAATCTGCTACAAATCCATTGGACAATGATACCGACGATGATGGTCAACCTGATGGCTGGGAAATGCAGGTATTCTCTGTCCAACAGAATACTAACTCTCATAGCCTCTGGATAACTACTCAGAACTGGTTACCAATTGGTTGTACCAGTATGGTCGAATGTGGACTTGGACCAGGCGGCTGGGTTTGGGATAGTTACCTGAAGGGATTCCAAACATCCGGCGATCGTAATGGAGACGGGATTCTTGACCCTAAATATTTCATTTATGAGATGAATTTGACAGGATTCACAATTCCAAGCGATGGAAGGTGGGCTCTAGATCCATCATTCGGTTCGATGCCTGACTCTAATTTTGATATCGATAACGATACACTACTCAACGCTTTAGAAGCCCCTGATAGATGGGACACTAATCCTGTCGATGATGATACAGATGGCGATCTACTTGCTGATGGCTGGGAGGTGTCCGCATCAGAGAGAGCGATTAGTTTGGGTCTGGTTGACAATAATACCCTCAACGCTCTCGGTGCAAGAGGCCCGATGGATCCGAGAATGCCGGATTCTGATTTAGACGGAATTGACGATGGAGCTGAAGATTTTGATGACGATGGCCTCAATCGTACACATTTGCTGAATCGGTATTGCCCGGGTTGGGAAGATCCACAAAATGCTGAATGTCACATCGATCCAACAACCAATAAGGGAGGTCGCTTCTATGATGACTTGGAGAATTATACAAATTACGAAGAATTCCAAAATATGACTGACCCTGTTTTGGCAGACACTGATGAAGACGGTTGGGCTGATGGGTCCGAAGTNTATCACCAAGATCATGATAATGATGGTATGTGGTCAGGATGGGAATTTTACTTTGATTTCGATCCTTTCGACGCCGCTGATGCATTCGTTGATTCTGATGGCGACGGATACAATAACAAGTGTGAAAATAAGTGGAACACCAATCCGAAAGACCCTACAAGTTTCCCCAGTCAAGGAGAACTATGTACGAACGATTAGTTCGTNTCCCTTAGGTTTCATCACATAAAACACTCTCCGAGGTTTTGGTGAGAGTATGTCCTGGTGGGTAATGCCTACTACTGCTGATATTGGATTCAGGGCATTTTCTGATAGTGCTAAAGGAATTCTCAGGGAATCAGCTCTTGCCTTACAGGGTATCCAACTCTCTGATCGAGGATTAGAATATCTCGANGGACATATTCGGCATGTTGCTGAGTGGAGTATACCCAGTGGCAATTCAGATATTGAACGAACCTTAGTTAGATGGTTGGAAGAGGTCTTATACAATTCATATGTAGAAGACAAATGGCTGGTGGAAGCAGAGTTCTCTCTCGAAGAGGATTATCTTCGTGCACAGGTATTGTGGGTTGAAACTAGAGATGTCGAATTAGAAATTGAAGTCAAAGCAATAACTCTACATGACCTAGTTGTGAAAGAAGTAGCTTTGGGAGAAGTTGTCGAAGGTGTAGAAGGTGTACCTTCGTTTGAGGGACCTGGGTGGATGGCACAAGTTGTGTTGGACATTTGAAAAATTACGCTATTCCTTCCCAGATATAGAAAATGCCACTAGCGACTATTCCAATCATTACACCATTATGGATCCATGTCGATTTCAAAGCCTTCAACCACCTTTTCCCAACCCTAACTCCAATGATTGCCGAGACGACTAGAACCAGCGTGATTTGGGTGTGTGCTAGTAATTCCTCAGGTCTAAAGATAAGATAAACAGGAATTCGGGAGAGATCTACACATAGTGCAAGAATACTCGCAGTCGCTGCATAAGTCATTTTGTCAGGTAGTCTGCGAGTNAGGAACATTGCGCGTAGAGCTCCTTGGTGGCCTGACAAACCACCCATGAATCCCGAACCAAATCCGCCGATTCGGTCATTTGCTTCTGGAATACGATATCCAGTCCATTTNTCGGATATTGTCAGAATTGGCAGAATAATCAAAAATAATCCGATTATAACCAATAAAGGATTTTGAGGCACCTCATTCTGTAAAATGGCTCCTAATACTGCTCCAATAACTAACCAAATTCCATAATGCTTGAATGCAGTTAAGTCAACAGAANCCCACATGCTCCAGCATTTTGCGGCGTTGTGTGCACCATGTACAACCGCAACAACAGCTACTGCCTCATGTGGTGGCATTAGTAGCAAGGCGAATGGAGTAAGCATAGTCGAAAGCCCAAAACCGGCTGGGACCGTTAATGCAGCAGCAAAGAAGGCACCAATAGCAGCGATTACTAGGATTTCGTCCACATCTNNCTGTTAGCAATTTAGGATGTAGNCTTTGGCCCACAAGAATCTATGAAATATTGATTATTCCTCAACATTGAATCTTTGATAAACTTCGTTTGTAGTTTGAGTGACCCGAATGAATGTGGTACATTTTGGCAAGTCCTTGATTCTCCGAGCACCTACGTATGAGCATGCAGAACGAACTCCTCCAAGGATAGCCTGAACTGTAATTTCCAAAGCCCCTCGGTAAGGGACTCGAACCTCTTTACCTTCTGGAGCCCGATGCTTTGCAACTTCCCCATAGTGAGTTTCCATAGCCTTGGCGCTAGACATTCCGTAGAATGACTTGTACTGTTTCCCGTNTTCTCCAGTGACGAGTTCTCCACCCGATTCATCATGGCCAGCAAACATACCTCCTAACATTACGAAGTCGGCTCCGGCTGCGAATGCTTTGGCTACATCACCAGGACTGGAACAACCTCCGTCGGCCATAACNTGTCCAGCCAAACCATGTGCGGCGTCNGCACANTCTGCAATTGCAGAAAGTTGAGGATAACCGACACCCGCTACCTTTCGAGTGGTACATACCGAACCCGGCCCAATTCCAACTTTGACAATGTCTGCACCGGCTAGAATTAACGCTTCAGTCATTTCTCGAGTTGCGACATTACCAGCGATAATTATTGAGGATTCGAATTCATTTCTTACCCTCTTTACAAAGTCTAGAAACACTTCACGATAGCCATTTGCTACATCTATACAAATTAATTTAGTGCCAGAATTAGTTTCCATCTTTCGCTTCAATAATTCAAATGAATTTTCGGTAGATCCACACGTAATAGCCACGAATTCGGGATTGATTCCATCATTCCAAGCATTAGAGTAATCTTTTGTCGAGTAGAATTTCTGCATACAAGTCATNATTTGGTGTTTCTGTAATTCTGCAGCTACACTGAATAATCCTGTAGTGTCCATGTTGGCGGAAACAATTGGTACNCCGGTCCATGTAGCATCCGAGTGGCGGAAAGTGAATTCCCNGATCAAAGTGACATCCGATCGCGAAACCAGCGTACTGCGTTTAGGTCTAATCAATACATCATCAAAAGTAAGCTTCACATCGTGTTCTACACGCATCTGAACCTTACTACTGGAACGAAGGTATGTTTATGACGGTTCTGACTATTGATATAATGACTAATACACGAATTATTGGTTGGTGCTCGTGCCGGGATTTGAACCCGGGTCGACGGATCGAGAGTCCGTCATGATGGACCGAACTACACTACACGAGCGTCTAGTGCGGGGACTGACACTCTGTATTTGAAAACGATGGATGTCAGATTTTGTGGTAGATATTCACTTTCACTTTCACTTTGCACTCTTCAGTCTTCATTGATATGCAGAACGCTCGACATCAAACCATGAACACAAACCAAAACTGCCATTCCAATCGTGTTTACAGAAAGCGACCTAGACCANTACGTGTAGTCTCTTTTTCAAGCCTAAACAAGACAACTNGTAACCCAACGAGACGTAAATNTGAGTTATTGGTAAACTCATCCAATGGAAATGCTNCAGACGGTAGCTGGCAACCTATTCCGAAGCGGGCAATTGAAGTTAATGTCAGTCNATCAAGCTATTCAGGATTACATGCAAGGNTACTTGCCTCTAGAAAAATCCCGATGGAGGCTATCTAGATGTCTCGCACACGAAGATTAAGGGAAGCCGTTTTGGTACTACTTGAAGAAAAAGGTACAGCTAACACTGTAGAGGTATTTGATCATCTAAACGAGAGATTTCGGTGGGGTGCAACGATGAATCAAGTCGGTAACATACTCGCAAAGGACCCAAGATTCTCTAAGGTGGGTCACCAAAGAGGGCAATTCAGAGGTAGCGTATACACAGTTTGTGTTTGGTCACTATCAACCGAACCTCTGATTCCTGCCGCTTAGGTGTGCAAGGAATCAAGACTTATGTTCACTCCCGNNGAAGNGTGAGTGTNGTTCGNGACTGGNTNATTTTATTCCGTGCTGGAAATTGTTTTACTGGCTCNGTAGGNGTNTTCCTTGGAGCTATTGTAACACTNGGTANTTTTCCAACAGNNNACAATCTGAAAATTACATCTCTACTAGCATTCTCAGTATATTCNTTNATGGCATCTTGGAATGCTTTGAACGATTATTTAGATCTTGAGATNGANAAAATAAATCGTCCCGATAGGCCATTNCCCTCTGGGAGAATAAGTAAGAATCTAGCCTTCACAGCAATTATTTCGACTTGTATTATTTCTTTTATCTCACTATTTCTGGCTGCCCAAATTGCGAACGGGATAAAGGATAATTTTGAGGATTGGTATCCTACAATATACATCTGGGTTATCGCTTTAGCCCTCTTAGTAAATTATGAAGATGATAGATTATTACTGGGTTTGAAAAATAAGGGTTTACCTGGTAATCTNGCAATTTCACTNTCTGTTGGATTGGTTGTATTATTTGGTGCAGCTGGTTTATNTGACCCTTTCAATGAAAGAGCGCTTTCTTTATTTTTCATAGGGACGCTGTACAATTTTTCACGAGAGATTATCAAAGACGTCGAAGACATGGATGGTGACGAAGGAAGAAATACCTATGCAATGAGGGTTGGTGCAGAAAATGCGAGATTGACCTCATGGTTTATTCTACTAATTACTCTGGTGGCACTACTAGCCCCGTTCGTTATGGGTGTTTTCGACGTGAAATACATTATTTTCATCGGGCCTGGGTTATTCACACTCATGAATGTGAAGAAGTATATCTTCCTCGNTGAGGATACTGCAGCATCAAGGCAGATTAAATCATCAATGACATATACCATGGTTGGTCTAATCATAGCAGCGCTGATGTGATTACATCTCNTTGTATGCGTGCCAAGCATCATTGTTACACAGATATGTTAGGATAGACATTTGCGCCCACATTCTATTTTCNGCTTGGTCCAATACTATGCTATTCGGAGAGTCAATTACGGCATCAGTCACTTCCTCTCCTCTATGNGCAGGCAAACAATGCATGAACACATAATCATGGTGAGCATGCGCTACTAAAGACTCGTTAACTTGGAATCCTTCGAAGGCTGAGAACTTATCCTTCATATGTTCTTCACCCATTGAAACGAATATATCAGTGTAGATCACTGCTGCATTTTTCACAGCCTCTATNGGGTCATTNGTTCCAANGATTTTAGCACCAGTNTTGGAGGCTATTGCCTCGCACCGTGAAAGTACAGCAGCATCAGGCTCCATACCAACTGGGGTAGCATATTTGACATCGTAACCTAGAGCTAGACCGGCTAGCGCCAAATCGTGGAATACATTGTTTCCATCTCCAACCCAAGCAATATGGCCCTCGGAGTTAGCATGTTCACGTATCGCCATTAAATCTGCTGCAGATTGGCAAGGGTGATGTAAATCAGATAAGGCGTTGATTACTGGAACCGTTGCAGTTCTAGCCAATTCTTCAACATCAGCGTGACCAAAGCACCTGTAGGTTATGCCATCCAAAAAGCGGGACAACACAGCCGCTGTATCACCAATAGATTCTGACTTTCCTAGTTGGATGTCGTTGGCAAGCAGAGTCAATGGTTGACCACCAAGACGACTTACTCCAACTTCAAATGAAACTCTTGTTCTAGTGGATGGCTTTTCGTATATCGAACCTATGGCCATTCCATCTAAAGGTTTGAAATCTTGNTGTATCGATTCATCATTTTTGTATTTTATCGCCCAGTTGATTATATCATCCAAATCATCGATTAAATCATCGATGGCTAATAGGTTCTGCTTCTCATTGTTGCTCATGTTCNATATCTCCTGCAAATCCATCTCTCATATCGGCCATTCCACCAAAGATTGTCTGAGCAAAGGTTAGCATATCTGCTAATCCTTCTTCCTCCTCGCTTGATAGAGGGATGAGACCTGGTTGAATTGCCGCATGTTGCATCATTCTAAGTTGCCCAATAGCAAATTCTGCTCGTGATGTGCTAGAACTTTGATCCATCGATTCGGCTGCCGACTCCTCGTATAATGCGGCTTCCAAAACATCCAGGTTTTCTCCCCATTCGAGAATTTTATCCAATACTTCTGGTTCTAGTAAATCTGCCTTTGAAAGGAAGTTAGCTGTTGGAAGACCTAATCTGAAGTGAACGATAGATGATAGAAGCATTTGTGACACAAAGCCACTTGGTGTTTGAGACAACATTGGATCAAAGAGGAACGCAAGNCAAGCTCTTCCTTGACCCAAGACTTCGACNAAATGGCTACTGGCCTCGCGGAATGCGAATAGTTCGACCTGACCTGGGGTGTCAATTACCAAAATATCTCCTGATAGTCCTTCTATTTCATCGAAGACATCTAGCGCCTGTGATGCNACTAAATCGGCAGCAAGAATTTGAGCCCCATTTGGCCCAAGGTCATACTCATCCATAACATCGGATAAGGAGACTAGATCGCGAACATCAAATTCGGGNTCATAATGNACNCTTTCNGCCCCAGGGTCGAGATTNATTGTTAGTACGTCGACCTGCAAAAATCTTGCCCATCGTTGNAAAGCAGTCACNAGNCTACTCTTTCCAGCACCTGCTGTGCCGACAACGAAGATTACTGGTGGAGTGGTTCCGTCTTGATTGCTCACGAAGCCTTGCTGAGAGGTTGAGTAATTCAATCATTCGTGTTTGCAATCAGTCCGTAGGACTGTGGNCNAGCAATTGTTAAACCAATCCAACGCACGTCATNACCTACCTCAAGGGGTGCATCTGCCATGTCCGATACTCCGCCACCCCCTCCTGGAATGCCCCCTATTCCTCCACCTCCTCCCCCACCGGGTTTTGGTTCAAGGGAAAAAGAGGAAAAGATAGATGATTCAATCGCAGAGGATTTGGATGATAATTTAGACATGGAAGAAATTTCTCAATTCATTGACGATTTACCTACCACAGATGATGTAGAACCCCCTCTTCCTTTACCACCGGAATTGGATGCACCTCCGCCTCTTCCTCCTAATTTTGACCCAACACCTCTACCTCCTGCCGAATTTCCTCCCCCTCCTCCTCCTCCTGGTTTTTCACCTGTCGAAGAAGATGCTGAGATAGATGAATGGAGTGGGGATAGGCGAGATGTTGAATCATTCGATGATTCGCCACATTCACTTGAGGCGGATGACGAAGAAATGTATGTAGAGGGATCCAATGAGGATTCAGAGTTTACCGATAGAGATTGGAATTCTGTTCTCGATAATGCATTTGAAGAAGAAGAGTCAAATTCCGATTCCGATCAATTAGCAGAATCCCAATCTGCCCTTTCGAGTAATCTGAGACCCTCTTCTGAAGTAGATTCTATCCCTGGGGATAAATTATACGTCACGCTAAAAGAAAAGGAAGAATCAGTCCTCAATCCAGATGGTACCGTCAGGCAACAATCTATTGACGGAGAATTAATCCTGAGAAATTCTAGCCGAAAAGACCGTGCATGGGACATAGAAGTACTGCTCCAGAATACGGGCTCTACGGATATAGGTGGTGGTGCAATTACAGTGCGTGAATTAGATGCCACCGAAACTACCACACTTCCATACACGGCATCAGGTCCAAGGATGATGATCCTAAGAGAGCATATAGACACCGAACCTGAAAGGCCTCAAGAATCCAGCCTTTCAATGGTATATTCAGAACATGCACAAGAAGTTCTCATTCGACTTAGTGTTGAAAACATAGCACCTGTGACTCTAACTGATGTTGTAGTAAGAAGAGCGCTCCCGGATAATTTCGAATTATCAGAAGGGCCAGAATACGATATTAAGGAAAACGAACTTATTTGGCGTGTAGGAAGACTTCCTGTTGGTGATAGTGCAATCCTAGAAATTATGCCAAGAGTAACTACGAAGACTATTCAGCGCTTCGCAACCGGAACTGTTAGTGCTGCATATTCTTCTGAGGCTACAGTCTCAAGGGCTCTATTCGATTCGGTGAAGTCCAGAGCCCGTCAATTTGGTTACGTCTCACCCAAGGAAGACGATAGACCAGATGTTTTTCACTGTAAATTAGTCGTCGAAAATCGCTCCTCCTTTGTTGTCAGCCTATCTGGAGCAACAGTATGGCTAGCAGGTCGTAATGATCCATTCTTAGAAATGGAAGATATTCGGGAGGAAATACCTCCAGAAGGGCTCTGGGATTCTATCGAGAAGAGAATTGAAGCGATTGATAAGCCCAATTTCACTCATGAAATCAATTACTCGATTTTACCTAGAGCCAATGTCGAATCCACAGGGGCTTTAGAATTAAAGGAAAGGAGTTTCAAGGTCCTGGACGCCGAGGTAAACAAACAATACAGTATTTCTCGAATACGCTCCTATGTCGCATCAGACTTAGATTGTATCACTGTAATCGAAAACACTGGCTCAGCGCCGATTAATGTAATGCGTTTGCTCGACGACATCCCTGGAATTTTCAATACACCCTCTACTAATCAAGTACGGATTGAGATGGAAGGATCAGAGCTAAACGAAGATCAGTACAGAATAGAGGTAGTTGATGGCACCCAGTTAGAGGAACAATTGGTGTCCCCAGATTCGCAAGGGCATGCCCTAAGAATCACCGTTGGGACTTCAGCACCCCTCGGATTACAACCAGGTAAATCGTTGACAATAACTTATCCATTACACGCTGAAGACCCATCACCTCAAAATGAAAAACTCGCTGCTCCAATTCGTGCAGATTTTAGTATGGAAAGATTCGGTCCAGTAGCTACTCGTTATTGTGTTCGGGCTCCTTTAATCCGTGTAGTACATCGCCGCAGAAGATTCTCGACCGGAAAAGAAGTCTTTCCCGCTGCAGGTCCTGGTAGGTATGAGATTCTCTTAATGTTCCAAAACGACTCAGATAGCGCTCTAGAGGATTTATTTCTTCATGATGTTGTACCTGGTACTTTCAATATCGAAAAATCCACGGTTCGTTCCAATCAATCAGGAGAGAGAGTTGTGGACTACAGTAAGGAGTCAGCCAGAGAAGGGACACATGTGTCATGGCCTATCGGTAGAATCGAAAAGGACGAGAGAATAGAAGTGGTTTTTGAACTCCAAGGAGATTCCGAGAGTGAATACAAGGTAGCAGATGCTCAAGACTACCATGGGGCTACTTTCGGTGACGAAGTGGACGAGGAACCTAATCTGCCGGACTGGATTGACGACTCTGCTAGATTGACTCTAGAGNCTGCACAGATAGAATCTCAATCTGATCCTGTAACAAACGAAAAAGAAGAAATTGAATCTATCTCAAATGAAGATATTGAAGTTGATTTGTCTACACCTCAGGTACAGGATGTAAAGCCAATATCAGTGGAAAAATACGAGGCTGTTGAAGAACCAATTGACTCTGAAGATAAATCAATAGAAGCAAAAATCGTCACTCCTGATGTCTGCCCTGTATGCGGAACGGAGGCTTCAGTCGGTGCCTCTTCTTGCGAAACTTGTAGCTTTCAATTTAGTTAATTCCGACTAACATTACATGTGAGCCCCGCCGAATCCTTCAATTGAGAGTCTCAGAGAGGCAGACACATGGCGGCACCTGCAGGGCAAGGTGATGCCCAAAGTCAAGCGGCTTTGGGCATGATGGGTCCGATGTTTGTTCTACTTGCAGTTATGCTATTACTGACCTTCAATCCTGGGCTTCGCACATTGATGGCAGATTCAGCCGCGTCTGTAATCGAACCAACTATACCATTCCACTCCGATTATTTCGTCCCCACTGTGTTCATTATTGGTTCATCGATTATGATAGTAAATACTGTAATTCGTGGTTTTTTTATGGATCCGATTACCCAGGTTCATATTGGCCACAGAAATAAACAGATATCCAAGCAATTGAGAGAGGCTCAAGCTGAAAGGGATACTGCAAGGGCTGACAAGATGCGCCGTCTTCAAATGGAGCTGATGCCAGATCAGATGGCTATGCAATCATCTATGATGAAACCGATGATGTTTACTATAGTCTTCATTATTGGAATTTTTAGCTGGATGGCAGAATCAGCAGCAGGCTTCAGAGTAGGTTACGTAAGCCTTCCATGGCAACCTATGTGGAGTATGATGGATACTATTTGTTGGATATTCCCAGCATGGGTTATTACCTACATAGCAATGAGTGCTCCACTAGGTAGAATAATTGATCGTCATATCAAAATCATTCGTTTTGGCAGGCATCCATTGGTTTTGGATGGAGATCCAATACCTGAGCCCTTGTTGCATTTGTTGAAAGATGAAGAAAAGAAAACCTCTGCAACGACNCGCCGTAGTCAACGCCGTTCTCGTGANGGNCCTCGAAAGAAAGGCAATANTGAACCTAAGNGAGGNGGNAACCTTCATTCTGCTCCNCCCAANTCAGGCACCGCTTGTCCTGATTGTTCCTCTACAATGGTAGAACGGACCAGTTCAGGCCGATTACGTTGCGGTGTCTGCCGTAATGAGTGGAGGTGAGGTAATTGCTCAGAGTAACAATTAGTGGGGCGCCAGGAAGTGGAACCTCGACATTGGTAAGCAAAATTCAACAATCAACCGGTTGGAATTCACTAAACGGAGGTGAGGTTTTTCGCACTGAAGCCAAACGCCGTAATCTCTCTGTTGTAGAATTTAGTGAATTATGTAAACAAGACTTGGATGTAGATCGTTCTCTTGACAAACTACTGAAGGACGCCATGACCAAATCAGGAGGCCCTGAAATTATCGAGAGTAGATTGGCAGGTTGGTGGGCTCATGAGCTTGCGATAAATTGCCTTAGAGTATGGGTCGATACTTCCGACGAAGAGAGGGCTCGGCGAGTCCAAAATCGAGAAGGCGGTAGTTTTGAACAAAGACTAACCGAGTCAGCTGCCAGACAAAGTGCGGACAAAGAACGGTATCGTGCCTTGTATGACATCAATCTTGATGAAATGACCCCGTATAATTTAGTTGTTAACGCAGACAATCTAACTGCAGATGAGGTATTTTCTNTCGTAAAATCAGCAATCAATGGAGGCTGAATAATTGTTAATTCTAGATAATTCTNCTAAGACGGATCCTAAATTTGGGTGCAATCCAAATGATAGAACTATTGAGTCATTATTGGATGCCGGAGTAATCTTGGTTGACAAACCTAGAGGTCCNTCCAGTCACCAACTAACGGCTTGGGCTAGGGAAATGCTGGGGATTCAAAGATTGGGCCACGGTGGTACATTGGACCCATTTGCTACGGGCTTACTTACCATGCTTTGTGGTAAAGCAACAAGGCTAACNGAAATGGTCCTTACNGGCGATAAGAAGTATATCGCAGTACTAAAATTTGGTAGAAAAATAACTCCAAAGGAGTTAGATGATTTNCTTAACTCATTAAATGGCGAGATTTACAATGTACCTCCATTAGAATCTGCAGTAAAAATTCGTGTGAGGACTAGAATCATTCATGAAATGAAAATCATAGAAGATGATTCAGAGTCCAATTTGGTTGCATTATCAATCACTTGTAACGCAGGAACTTACATCAGAACATTAGCCCGAGATATTGGACTTCTTCTTGATACAAATTGTGAGTTAGTTGAATTACACAGAGACCAAACTGGTTCATTCAATCAAACAAATGCTTGTAGCATGCAACAGTTAACTGATGCGGTTTTCCTCTGGAAAGAACATGAGGACGATCGGGCTCTACGTAGACTAATTGCACCAGTCGAATCTATTCTAGGACATTTTCCTAGAATTATAGTAAAGGATGGAGCAGCCGCTGCAATTGCCCATGGTGCGGCTCTCGCCAGACCAGGAGTCGTTAGCCTAGATGAAGGAATAGAAAGAGGCGAGTTAGTGGTTATTGAAACACTCAAGGGAGAAGCGGTGGCAATTGCAGAAACTAACTCCGCTGCCGCTAAAATTCAATCTATGGTACATGGCGAAGTAGCAAGACCGAAAGTGGTCCTTATGCAGACTGGGATTTATCCTCAAACGTGGCAGAAAGGCTGAGATTATTGCATCTCATGCTCTTCGTAAATCCACTCCTCAGTCTCTATTCTGACCTTTAGTTTCATCATCGCAAATACACACACCACCGGCTCGATAGACGAGCGCGGTAGGCTAACTTCGCCGTCCATCATGGTATAACTATTCCCTGATTTTCAACGATTATCAGCCNTACGGAAACTTTCAATCAAGTATTTCCGAACTCTTTGGTTGCATTGAGTAACCTATCTCTTTCGATATGGCTTTCTAATCCGCCCTGGTCCAAATTGTAAGGCGGCTATTGAAATTGCAATTAATCCAATTGACAAGATAATTATCGCAGGCCCTCTGTCTGTGGTGCTATCACTATTTCCACTGTCTCTACCTTGTGAAACTACNGAAATTTCTATCTCATTATTTACTTCATTCGATTCTTCTATTGAAGCGGTTCCATCAACCAATCCTTTGATCACAATATTCCCTGAAGTAATGATTTGGGTATCACATGTAGCAATGGACAAGCCTCCAGGTGCTACACTTTCAAGGATAGTTGATCCAACTAACATTCCATCTATCCAACATCTGACATCAACTGTGTTTGCAACCCCTCTACCTTGGTTCCTAACGTATATTTTGAGTTGAATTACATCTCCTTCATCGACTGAATCGATAATCATATTACCTTTCCATATTTCCATATTTTCCACAGTTAAATCAGGCTGTGCAGTGACGATAACTTCGATATCTTGCACTTCTGTATATGTTCCATCACTAACCATAATCTCCACAATATGTGTCCCTGGCTCTACGGGCGTTAGAATCAAGTCTCCAAAAGAATCCACATTTGCCCAAGACCTAGATGTCGAAATTGATAATTCTGTCGAATCGGGGTCATTGATTGTAATGTCAATTACTTTAGTTTCTCCAAGATTAATGTAAGTCAACACAGGGAGTCCTGTTATTCTTGGGGCATCTTCAACTTCGAGAACATTTACGCTGAATCCTCCATTCCAGACATTTCCCGAATCGTCTNTNACTTCGACATTTACCCACGCNTCNCCGTTAGCATCNNTAAGAGGTTGAATTCTGATGTCTCCAGANAATGCAGATACTGAAANNANNTCGTTATTATCTGTCCAAGCATTNACCTCTAGGTCTTGCCAATCTGTCAGATCATCTTCACATCTACTTGCCATTGCAATCAGTATGCCTCCTTCATCTTCTACCAATTCTTGGTGGGATGGGTTAGAACATACCACACTTCTGTCCCAAACCAAATTGTAACCTCCTTGAATAGAAATTGATTCAATATGTACAACAGTCGTTTCTGCTAGCCCATTAGAGGACCATTGGAATCTAGAAGCGATACCAAATTCCAATTCGTCCATCTCGGCTGGCAGGGCATAACCAATTGGGACTTGGAATGAAAACTCACCTGTTTCCATTGGTATTTCGCTGAGTAGATTATTCCCAATTGCAAATCGTACATTACTATATTGCTGAACTAACCCTTGAGTGGAACCTGCAATTGAACCAACTACCACTAATTTAGGGTCATTTACATCTATTCTAGCCGAACTTATGCACCCATCATAAATCGTAATTTTGACAGATTTCGCTTCATTTGGGTTTTGTAGCAAATCTCCATTTTCATAGATTTGAAACTCTTCTATGGATGTTTGACCTCGGGGCATCGCCTCGATTGTGTAATTCCCTTCACCATAGACGTGGATTCTGCCTAATTCTTGATCATAAGGGACTTCAACGTCAAAACTCCACAATCCTTCTNCGTCTTCTTCNGGGGTTAGCCCGCAAGATTCTGTGAGTAATTGAGAAGTCTGACCGTCATAAGGCCCAAAATCGATTACGGGCATAGTTAATCCTGTAATCTCATGAATCGCCTTAACTGTCTCAAATGAGTACCAAGGTTGGTGGTATTTTACTCGTATTCCGACAGCATCAACTCTCACTTCTGAGTCATCTGGAGCACCATCTGAGACGTAGTCTACAGTAACAGATGCATCTTCCAAATCCTCCCAGTTCCATCCTTGTAAATCGTCTATATTTTCGATCAGTGGGGTTGTCATACGATTGACTGGTCCAAATGTTCTTGCAATTGTTTTGACTAATTTTTCCGGCCCATTAGCCTCAATTGTTATCCTTATTTCATCAGAAGGCAGTGAATCAGGTATTGATATGTGCAGAATCATTGAAACATTTGCTAAGGTACGACTTTCTAGACCATTGAATGAATAGCCGGACAGGGTAATATCTGGACCTGTTGACCATGTGTAGGAGCCATCAGGCGAACCCAGTGAAAAGTTTGAGTCGGTAGGGCTGTATGAGGCCCAAGCAGTATGTGTCTGGAAATTATCTGGCCGATTATGAGTAAAAGATAACTCTCCATCAGCAACCATTCCAACACTGTATTCCGCTGGTTCTTCTGAAAAGGCGGATTTTGTAGAAATAGCCCAGCTACTAGGGTCGTCAAATGATCCGGCTTCAATNAGCTCAATTTTATTTGATTCGANCACTGTATCTGCTGTGGCTAAAGGAGAAAGAATCGCAATTATTGCCAAGGCAGCCAAACCCAAACTTAGACTCCCGCCTTTGCTCATCAATCCCCAACGGTGGAGAACACCGCTTCAATCCGTTGGTTGGTGGAGTCAAGGCTACTTCACGCGGAACGCTTGAAATATGGTCTGTTAGTCGAATGGCTACATACGGCTGTGGTAGTGTAGCGGTTAGCACGGTGGGTTGTGGTCCCGCCGGCCCGGGTTCAAGTCCCGGCCACGGCCCCAAAAATCATCCTCAGTGATAGTTTTACAATATCTTCAGGCCTCAANATGGTCATCTGATATTGAATGTCCCATTCTCTCTGCCTTTGTGGAAAGGTAGTCTCGATTATCTTCGTTCACTCCTGCAATAAGTGGCATTCTCTCGACTACCGTTACATTGTGATTTTGTAATTGGTTTACCTTGTCTGGGTTATTAGTCAGCAGACAGACACTATCTACCCCCACTGCGTCTAGAATTTTTGCTGCAATTTCATAATCTCGAGCGTCTGCTGGGTGTCCTAACAGTAAATTTGCATCCAATGTGTCTGCCCCTTTGTCTTGTAGATTGTAGGCCTGAATTTTGGCTTGTAGCCCAATACCTCTTCCTTCCTGCCTTAGATATACCAAACAACCCCATCCAATTTCCTGAATTCGTTGTAAGGCGGTATCAAGTTGAGGGCCACAGTCACAACGCAGACTTCCAAATGCATCTCCAGTCAAGCACTCTGAGTGTACTCGAACTAGGACCGGGTCTGGGCCATGCATATCTCCGAGGGTTAGGGCTACATGATCGAGCCCAGTGGTATCTTCGTGGAATACCCTAATTCGAAAATCTCCATGTTGGGTGGGCAATCTTGCGTCTGCTGGGACATCACGTAGTTCTGTGAGGTCCGAGGGGCCGTGGACAGACGTCATTGGATTCACGACCTGTAATACTCTCATGAACCCATCCGAATGAATAATTCATTTCTTTATCAAAAATCTATATTCTCCGGCATCCTCAGTGATGTCTAGAAGTTGAACACCGATTCTATTGCACAAGGCGGGCATGTCTTGGAGTGTTTCAGGGTCATCAGCACGCACTTCTAGAACATCCCCTTCTTGCATTTCAGCTAGTACTTTTCGTGTCTCATGGACAGGTATAGGGCAAAAGAATCCCAATAGGTCGAGACGCCGATTTGGCGTCTTTGTTTCATTCATCAGAACCCCTCAAAATTCCAATAATGATGGATTTAACGAAACGCCATCAAAGTTTCTTTTTTTGATGACATCGATAACATAGGACGCTTTCTCAACATGTATCTGTACTGTAGAAGATGACTCCTCCATTTGGATTTCACCTAACGCGATTTCAGGAATGCGGGCTTCGCTGACAATCCAATCAGCTAACGCTCGCTTGGTTGCTTTGCCTCTACCTACTTCAAGCGTGACGCTTACCATGCCGAACGGGTCTGTGACTTCGGACCAATCTTCTCGCTTTCGGACTGGGTCTCGAGTCATTCCCTGTGGTAATGCAGGGGCTTCAACATACGGAATTTCGAGATTCCAGGTATTTGCAATCTTATCAAGAGCGGCCATATCTTCTTTCGACACAAGCGACCATGCCTGCCCTGAACGTCCCATTCGGCCTGTTCGTCCGATACGGTGTACGTAGGATTCGGTATCATCAGGAAGGTCGTAATTGACAACATAGGTAATTCCGTCAACGTCAATTCCACGCGCAGCTACATCCGTAGCGACGACGATTTTTGTTTTTCCATCTTTGAGGGAATCAAGAATTTTTTCCCTTTTATTCTGAGCCTTATCTCCATGCATTCCAGTTGCACTCATTCCGAATTTCCCTAGACGTTCTTCTAGTAATTCGACCATGCGCTTTGTATTGGTGAAAATTAACATCTGATCTTCATCACTCATGTTAGCGATAAGTCTCCCGAGAACCCACAATTTGTTTGAGCGGCCAATTCTAACTGCGAATTGGTCTATTTCAGGGACCTCAACTTCAAGGTCATCGCTCATTACGTAAACAGGCTCGTTCATGAATTCCTCTGCTGCATCTAGCACTTCTTGTGGAAACGTAGCGCTGAACAATAAGGTCTGTTGCCTCGCGGGCATTTGTTCAAATATCCAAAGAACATCAGGAAAGAATCCCATATCTAGCATTCTATCTGCTTCATCCAAACAAAAATGAGAGATTTCTGATAGATTCAGATGTCCTCTCTTGGACATGTCAATGACACGACCTGGAGTTCCAACAATTATATCAGAGCCAGATTGTAATTCTTTAGCCTGCTTTTCGATATCGGTGCCGCCGTAGACGGTCTGAATGGATAATCCACTGTCTCCTTGTAACCACGTAAGTTCCTCTGCTACTTGGACTGCTAGTTCTCTAGTTGGACAGAGAATAATTGCTTGAGGTTGGCCTGAAGCATCGGTGGCCTCAATAATTGGTATTCCAAAAGCCGCAGTCTTTCCACTTCCGGTACGCGCTTGACCGACTACATCGCGCCCTTGGCGCGCAACCGGTATCGATTCGGCTTGAATTTCAGTTGGATTGCTCCAGCCTTTACTCGATATGGCATCTGCTATGCTTGAGTTAAGATTCCAATCAGAAAATGCCTTTGCGGCTGGGCTCATTTAATCGCCTCAGAAGGATTCGGATTCGCTAATCTCCTTCTGAAGTTCTCCCATCCAGTACTTTCGGCAGTTCTCCTTAGTGAGAAACTGATCCTTACTCGAGAAGCTGTGGTTGTAATGACCCTTATCAGCGCTCGAAAATTGTTCCTTACTCCTCTTGTGGTACTTTTGTAGCACGTGTTGGCGCATGTACTGGCGGAATTTTAGGGACTTGGTACGGTTAATCCCCTTCGGCGTCACGCCGTCCCAGAGTCGCTCGAATTGTTCGAGTTTCTCGTCAAAAGTCTCGCTCATCTTGTTTCCTCGCGGCACGGCGACCTGACTCTTCTTTATGACCTTCACGGATGGTCTCTACCTCACCACTTCGTGGTGGGAGAGTTCTGTCTGTTGTTGAAACACGTTCTATATTGGCTAAATCCTGAGAAACCGGCTTGAGTCCATCAACTTCAGGTAATTGCATCTCAGAGAACTCTTCTGGAACCTTGTCTAGTGGTGCTAGGGCTCGATTCTTTTCTTCTTCAGTGCCGTCCCAATCAACATCTCGGGAGAGTCTTTCGAGTCTCGTCCTTAGTTCAGGGCGAGTCTCTTGCCTTAGCAACTCAGCTGCTACTTCTCTCAATCTCTCTCCGGTTAATATAATCGACAATTGATCAATGCAGGCCTTACGTAATTCGGGATCCCTATCTCTGGCTCCATCTTGAATCAATTGTGCTACTCTCGGATTTTGCATATCCAACGTTTTGAGAGTTCGAATTACGTTTTTCCTAACCCCGGAATCATCATCAAACATCGATGACTCAACCAAAATCGCTGCTACCCTAGATTCAACATTTGCAAGTGTAGGAAGGCACGCGGAGGCAGAGCGTCGAACCTGTGGGTCTTCATCCTGCAAAGACCAAGAAATCAGATCCCATCCTGTAGCTCCTCCTTTCGCGGTAATTGTTCGAAGAATTTTAGCCCCTCTTCGTCGTAAATCAACATCTTCTTCTCGAATTAACTCATCTAAGTGTAAACAACCAGTCTCTACCCAGTTTTGAGAAGTATCTTGTAAGGTAGCAAAAGCGTCGTTTCTATGTTGTTTGTTTTCATGCCTTAATTCTCGTCTAAGGATACTCTCGCAACCTGAGGGGAATACTGGTGCTACTTTCCTCAGACATTCTCTAGCAGCCTTTCTAACATGCTCATTTTCCTCTAATAATCTATCTGAAAGAAAAATGAATAGGTCATCGTGCTTCTTAATTGCGAATGAAGGCATGGCTTTCAGTCCTGCCACACGGATAACCCCTTCATCATCATCCAATGCTTCACACAAAGCAGAATGTGCATCGGGAATCANAGCGGGAAGAACACGATTTAGTGCCAAAATGCCATCAATACGTCTTGCCAATCCTCCTCCTTCGGAACGAGGAATCTCCACCATCTTTACTTGGCCTGATGCCAGTGGCACTATGTCTCTTATCGGAATCCGTTCCCATACTCCGGAAGGAGGCAACATTGAACGAATATCGACTTGCTTTGCAGCACGTCTTCGATTGATCGGACGACCCGTTTTCGGATCTCGAGCGATGTAGTCACGTGCCATTTCGGAGGGGCGCGAGAACGCGGTGCTTCTTCAACCGAATGATTACAAGTTCTCCCACGGGGCAAACTCTAATCGCGTAATCCTAAAGCCAGACATCTGACGGAGTTTAGTTGGATAACATGAGTGAGGAGGCAGATATATCTCGCATACTCTTTACGATTTTTGATGGCTTAGAACCTCAAAAAATCAATCAATCCGATGTAATTCGCCTTTGGTCTCTTGAAATGCAATGGTTCTCTCCAGAAGAATCTCAAAGTGTGATAGACGCTCTTTCTGACGCTGGATGGATTTCTCGGCAGGATGTAACTTTGTATCCAAGCGATGGAGTCAAATTAGAAATTCCAAGTCTAGGTTGGAGGCCAATGACTCGCAGGATGCTATCTCCTCCCATTTACAACCTAACCGAAAAAGACAGGAGTGGTGATTCAGCCTCGGACTTATCTCAACCAAGGGTTAATGCAATCAAAGATATAGACAATCAATCAAAAAATCAAGAAAGTTTCTCTCGGCCAATTGTCATTAGTGATAATCAAGTAACTAAGAATGACTCATCCAATAAACCCATGCCAATTGACCGTGCAGAAGGTAGTATTCCAACTCTAATTGAATTAATTGCATCCCAATCCGGCTTGGCAAATAATGAGGTCGTTAGACGTGCGCAACGAAAACGAAGAGCGTTAGGTCCAGTTACTCTTTGGATGGCTCTAGCACTTGTTGCAAGGGAACAGGGCTTGGATATGGAAAGTGTATCATCGGCAATAGACAAAGCCGCAGAATGAACATTCATCAATCTAGATTTGACCTTCGAACTTCTGCGGCGAGAAGTCCAGGGAGAACCATTAATGCAAGAATTAAGGAAAAGGCTACTGAAATCGAACTGACAAGCCCGAAGTCTTTGATCACTGGAACCGGCGATAGAACTAGTACCATGAATCCACAAATAGTGGTACCTGCAGACATAATCAAGGACGAACCCGTAGTTGCATACATGTCTCTCATGGAAGCCCAAGTGCCCATACCCGATTCTCTATTTGCCTCAAACTTCCTCCATACGTGAATAGAATAATCAATCCCCAAACCAATTGTTAATGCGGTAATCATTACAGTCAACACGTTCCAATTGATGCCCAAAATAGCCATTGCCCCAACAACCCAAGTCCCGGCTAAACCGACAGGCAGAATCACCACCATCGAAGGTCCAAATCTTCGTGTAAGAGCCACGAGAACAAATAGTGATACTGCTAGGCTGAAAGCAGTAGACTCAACTTGAGAAATAACTAGACCGGATAAAACATTGTGGACTAGAATCAGGTCTCCGCCTAGATGAACTCTAGCTCCTGTAGCCTCTTCTAAACTAATTTCAAATTCCTTGAATTGATTAGCTAAGCCCGAGGATTCTTCGCTATTGCCTGCGGTAACATCAATTCGCATCCTAAGATATCGAAGGGCGTTACCATCGTTGGTTAGAGCAACATAATTTGCTGTTCTCTCCCCCCAAGTTTGACCGCGAATTGGTTCACCAATAGTTTCGTTTGCTAGGAGATAACCCACTGCTGAAGCCAAGTCTCCCTCAGAAAATTCTCCAGTTACATCAACTGCACCGTCGAAGACACCCAAATTGTACATCTCGCCAAAGTTTTCATCAGACTCGATTGCATCTCTTAATATCGGGTAAAGTCCATCATAAGAAGGCCTGGAAGTTCCTTCAGGCGTTACAACGTTCGTAGTCCATGCCAAATCCTCATCGAGTCGATTCAATTCCTTCAGTAGATCTCTCTCCCCAGTAAGCGCCTCCATTCCAGGAGAGGGCTCGATGAGTATGTCTACAGATTTCAGCGCCTCTACTTCATATGAGTCATACATGGAGTTTCGAACCTCTATTACCTCCATTTCATCCCCCAAAAAATCAGTCAACTCGAATTTTGTATCTAACTGACCAACGGAAATAACGACAGAGGAGAGGGTTAGTCCTGCTACTGTTAGAAGAATTAGTGCAGTATGCCTTCTTTGAAATTCAGTTGCCATGCTGGTAAATCCTGGTAACTCCATTGATCGACGGGCGCTACCTCCAGTGGTCTTTTCCACCAATACATGCAGTGCGCCCACCGTAACTGTACTTGCGACAAATGCCGATACAACACCCAAGGCCAAAGTTAAACCGAAGGATTTCAAAGGTGGCAAGGGAGATAGGAAATTAGCCAGGAAAGCAAATGCAGTGGTTATCACGGATAGTGTTAGTGCTAGTCTGAGGGTAGAAAATGAGCGTACCCATGCCTGAGCAGGATTCATCGAGGTCTCTCTTGCCTTCTCATATGCTCTTTGCAAGTGAATAGAATAATCGATTCCTAATCCNAATACAACAGGGGCAACCGCGACTTCTAGAATTGAAAATTCGGAACCCGCTAGTGCNCTAATGCCNTATGTCCANACCAANGCNGCNGTNAATCCNAGCAATGGNGCNGCNACCATCATTATTGATCNNAAGGCNAGNGCTANNACTANNACNACNACNANNATNGAAAGNATGAGTAACCAGAGTAGATTATCTAAGGTCGATTCGTTGATGTCATAGGTAACTAAGTCATCTGAAACCACTCCATAATTCAATGCCGAGCCTTGTGCTTGAGACCTGTCTTCAAGTAAATCTCGTAATTGAACTGCTTTTGCCAACCTATTATCTGAATCTAAGTCGCCATCTATCTCGATGACCCACATTGTACTGGATGCTGTTGGTGTGGGGTTTCCCTCACGTCCATTAGATAGCCAATCGCAAATAGGTTCGTAATCGAAATCGGAATGAAGCATTACCGAACGAGCGAATGAGGCGGTGGCAATCGCTCTTTCATCGCCGATTGCATCTGTACATTCTTCATCTGCAACAACCGCTTCAAGTAATTCCTCCCAGTTATTGAAGTCTGATAGATTGCGAGTACTTGCATCCCTTTCATCAAGAGCCACTTGTAGAATTTGAGCCGCGTTTACGTGGGAGGTGATAAANTCGCCATTTGAGTTTGAAAGCAAGTTTACGGCTTCAAGGTCTAGATGCAACTGCTGAAGAGCCCCTATCTCCAATACGTTAGCTCCTTCTTGCGTTGGCTCAATATGAACATAAATTCTGTGCGGAGATGGTGGCATGACCTCTTCCATTCTTTCTATTGCCGCATCTGCATCCGAATCTGGAGCGAACGCGGCAAGGTCTGTTTGAAATTCGGGCATTGGGCTTAAGGCCATCCCTGTGACAATGGTTAGCAGTATGCTGATTACAACTATCGCAGGAGCCGATTTTTCAAAGGTCTGGGCAACCCGAATCTCTAGTCCGGGCCCTGCAACCATTGGCGTCCCCATCACCAACGGCTAAATAATTCAAGCAGTAAATTGGACCCTTAGGGTCCAGCAATCTGATGAAAGGCCTCAAAAGGGAAGGTCCGGTGGCGCGCTCGTCATGCCAGTGAAGGTACTCAAAAATGAAGGGTCCGAAATCCGATTGCGTCTGATTGGCGAGGACCATTCCACACTGCAATTGTTCAGGTCCCGCCTGAACGCTAATGACAAGGTCGAGTATGCGAATTTCTTCACCGGGCACCCTGACCTTGACGAACCAGAACTCTATGTTAGAGTCAAGAAAGGAGCCAAGGCGGACAAGATTGTGAAGGATCTATGTTCCGACATAGCGAAGGAGTTCGCCGACCTCAGCTTCTGAGGGCGGTGAAATTTTGGCTAAAGCCACATTTGATTTAGGCAACGCTGAGGATATTGAGAGGTATCTAGGTCTAGACCGTTGGGCACATGAAGGTCCTGGTATTGGTGGGCTACTAAAGGTACGAATTGAGGACTTTAGAGTAGAGGAAGTATCTCGCACTCCTGCCTTAGACAAAAAGGGNCGATTTACAGTTGTAAGGGCGACGCTCCACAACTGGGAAACCAATCGTTACTTGCGAAGATTGGCCGGAGCGTGTGGAATAAGTCGAAAGAGAATTTTTTCCTCAGGACTCAAAGATAAAAGGGCTGTAACAACCCAATTATTGGTTATCGATGCACCGAGGCATAAGGTGGAATCAGTCGAAATCCCAGATACTGAATTGGAAATTTTGGGCCGCACTCACCAGAAGGTGGGCATGAGTGACCACGACGGTAATCGTTTCACGATTACTGTGCGTGGATGTTGTGATGCAGATGGCTCTCCGCTCGATGCCAAAGAAGCGATGAGAAGAGTCTTGGAGATTAGAGAAGGTATGGCTCAAAGGTTAGGCGATGATGCCTTTCCAAATTGGATAGGACCCCAAAGATTTGGGGCAACCAGGCCTGTTACTCCCAAGGTAGGTCGAGCAGTGGTCGAAGGCGACTATGAGAAAGCAGTAGATTTGTATCTGGGTATGCCAGGGACAAAGATGACTGATGATGTAAGTATATTTCGAAAGATGTGGTTGGATAGCAAANATCCAGCTGCATGTCTTGAGAATGCCCCTAGTCACTTAGGATATGAGAAGAGTATTTTGGAAAAATTAGTAGATGACCCCGATAATTATCTTAAGGCATTCAGGGCATTACCTTCTTCATTGCAATTATTGACCATACATTCACTACAATCACTCGCTTTCAACCACTCTTTAGCAGGTCGTCTTGATGCAGGATTGGATCTTCTCGAACCTGAATTAGGTGATTTAGTAGCACCAATACAGGCTAGCGGTAGAGTCGATGTCTCCAAGATGGCACTGGTGACTGAAACGAATTTGGAAAGGTGTAAGAGAAATTGTAGGCTTGGAAGACTAGCGGTCACGGGCCCATTGCCAGGGCAAGATGCTAGATTAGCCGAGGGAGTACCTGGAGAAATTGAGTCGAAGGCTCTTCAGACTACCGAATTGGAAAATATTGATTGGCGTGTAAAAAAAATTCCAAACCTTTCAACAAATGGAACTAGGCGTCCTTTGAGTGTGGTATTCCGAGATTTCAATGTAGAAGAAGCAACGTTACTTTCTGAGGATTCCGTTTCTGAACGTTGGGACGCAGGTCCGAATGATGCTGACAGATGGCATCCAGAGGGTGCTAACTTGCGGATCAGATTTACTCTTCCACCAGGGACCTACGCAACGGTATTGATGCGTGAATTTATGNGGTCTCCANTAGACCACTATTAGACTCGATAAGTGAATCAGTATCAGAGGCGACCCATTTCAAGAGCCTCAATTTGTCCGACATTTTCGTCGATTTCTTTTACTCTTGATTCGAATCCGTCAACAATACCTTCTCCTTCTCCGAGAACAGCTTGAACCTCGATAAACATCATTCCGAATGCTAAGGGTTTGATTTCGCAGGCTTGGACTTCTTCCATAGATGATATGGTATTCGCAATCCCCTCATAATCGGGGCTTCCTTCGTCTGGCTGGTCAATAGTGACCTTGTACTTTACAACAACATGACCCATGTAGATTCACCCGTTAGTGTGGTCAGGGACCCTCAAAACCGCAATTGGGGCAAACATAGGCAACTGCCTGAACTCGACATCTCTCACTACGTCCGATTGATTCTCCACACTCTGGGCATGGGAATGCAGTGCTTTTGTTCTCCACCAATGGAAGACCAGAGGAGGTGCAGATGTCTGTTCTTGCTGCCATTACGTTGTCCCTCAGCGAGGCGGGCGAGCCACCCTCCCCTTTTAGCGTTGACCGACGACTAGAACATCAGCACTTCTACTCAGTCTTTGTATTTCTTACTTGGAATGGGTTGAAATCATCAAGCCTTACCCGAATCTCAGGGATAGTTATGGACAAATCGGAACTTACACTTACTGGAGAAGAAGTTGACCTCTCGAAATATATTGAAGATGCAGGAGGAATTCATGGTCTGCGTGATGTTGACAAAGTCCGAGGTTGGAATAATATCGAATACGGTCCAGGGCTTTCAGGGAAAAATACACCTTCTACTGCCTTGTCTATGAATAAGGCATTCATTCCACCTGGTGGTATAGCGAAAGCCCACATCCATGTCGACTTTGATGTCATGATATTCCTTCTCAAAGGATCGGTTAGGCATGAATTCGGGCCGGGATGTAAAAAATCAGTAGTTCATAACGCAGGGGACATGTTCTATATTGAACCTGGGCTTCCTCACGAAGTTTTCAATTGCTCAGATACAGATTGGGTAGAGGCAATAGTTGCTCGTTCTGATGCATCTGAATGGCAAAATATTGTGCCATATGATAGAGACTCAGAGTGATTATCCAATAACTCGAAGAGTACCATTCCTGCCAGTAGAAACTACTCTTTCTCCAAGCCTTTGTTTGCACCAACCATTTGTAATTTGAACAATATCCCCAGTTGCAACTTGTTCGATTTGGTCATCCCAAAGTACCAATCCAACAACGCCTGATTCATCTCGTCCACAGGCAGCTGCTGCTCTTCCAGTCCATTTTCGGTTAGAAACCACTCTTGGTGGNTATCTACGAAGAACCAGAACCTCTAGGTTTGATACAGGAGCGTCCGTTTTCAATCGATTTACTTTGGTTTTCCGTNTATGACGAATTGTATCTTTACTANTTTCTTTAGAATCAGTCAAAATTTCCTTTTCTATATTGCTCAGTCTGTCCATTTGAATCGCTTGAACTGAGTGCGTTAGAATATCAATTCCAATTAGGGGAGTATATTGAAACTGAAAGTCTCCTAAAGGATAATTGAAAGTGAACGATTTCATTCCTCTTCTTTCTTGGTTAATCGACGGAAACCGCTGACTATTTCTTGTTTCTCGTCAACTTCTTTTACATTCACTCCAACATCAGTCAGATGTTCTTGAACCTGAGAATAAGCGCTCTTCCCACGTGCTCCCTTGCGTGGTTTAGGCAAACGATTACGACAGACCAGATAGGTCTCGGATGAGGCATTGCGACTAGCCATGGGGGCGAAACGTTGGACATTAGTGAACCGATCTTTAGCAGCTAAAATCAGCCCTTCAATTCCAACCCCCTGGAATATTTTGGTAACAAATGCGCCGCCAGGGGCTAACATCCCCATCGCTACATCCAGAGTCATGGTCGAAAGTTCTAGTGAAATGGCTTGATCTGTATCGTATCTTCCTGTCAATTTCGGTGATATGTCCGACAAGACAACATTCAGTTCTCTACCATCGAGCAATTCTTCAATTCTGTCGATAGTCTCTTGTTGCGAAATATCCCCTTGAATTATACTTGCACCTTCAACTGGTGATGTAGATTTCAAGTCCACACCAATCACCACTCCTTCTAGCCCGGCCTCTTCAACAGAAACCTGCGTCCATCCACCGGGGTGACATCCCACGTCCAGAATAACATCTGATTCTCTAATCAACTGAAACTTCTCTTGAATTTGTTTGAGTTTGTAGGCTGATCGAGCCCTGTAACCCTTGGATTTTGCCTCTCGACGCCATGGGTCGCGCCGATTCTCTTGGTACCAGCGCTTACTCATGTTCACTCGTCAAGCCCATCAGTTATGAATCCGAGGCGCAGATTTAGCAATTTGGAATTGTATCAAAGGCCAATTTCGTCAATCAGAGCCCTGGCAGTATGTCTGATTGCCGCCTCGGATTGCATTGTAGGTTCAAACCCTGTTGAGAATAAATATTCCACATCTAGACTTGTCTTTGGAACATCTCCTGCCCAACCTCGGTCTCCACCAGTATACTCTATTGAAACGCCCTTCAAACCGGACTCTTCTACGACAATTTCTGCAATTCTTCTGACTGAGCAAGTATCGCCAGTGCCTAGATTGTACAGATTGATTGCCTCATCTGTTCCGTCCACAATATGAGCCATTGCTCTTACACAATCTTCGGCGGACATGTACGACTTTTCCTGAAGTCCATTACCTAATACTTCCAATCTGCTAGGGTCCTTCTTTAATTTATGAATAAAGTCGTAAATGACGCCATGAGTTCCTCTAGGGCCTACAATATTTGCAAAACGATGAATCCAAGATTTCGCCCCAAAAGTACCACACCAAGCCGTGATTAATGCCTCGCTTGCTAATTTGCTTGCTCCGTAAAGGGAGATTGGTTTTACCGGTCCGTAAGTCTCAGGTGTAGGCATCACATTTGCTTCTCCATAAATCGCACTGGATGAGGAAAATGAAATTCTCTTTACTCCAGTATTTCTCATTGCTTCTAGTACATTGTAGGTCGCGATAGTACCTTGACGTAGGTCGGTATCCGTGACTTCAGTGCCTAAACGAATATCGGGGTTTGCAGCTAAATGGTGTACTGTTTCCACACCTTCCATTGCTGACTTTAGCATATCAAAATCTAGTAAATCTCCTTTGATGATTTCTACCATTCCTGAGCCATGATGATGGGCAAGGAATTCTTCTCTACCACTTGTAAAGTTGTCATAAACTCGAACTTTTTTCCCTTGTGCGACCAATGTATCGACTAGGTGAGATCCGATGAATCCGGCACCTCCTGTCACTAGTTCCATAGTTGCGCCACCCAAGTCTCTATTTTGAGCCATTCGTAGAATTGTCAAATCATTACTGCGTGATAATTTAACGAAACACTGGCATAATTTTTCAATACCAGGCACTAATTTCTCTTCTTTCCCTAAGCATCCATACAGATATCAGGTATCCAATCAAGGCTAGGTGCGCTATGGTACAGAATGGACAAATGTGTTGAACTACGAAGATTTCTATCCCTATCAAAATGAACAAAAATGGAACCCCAGCGAGGCCTAACCACCAAGCATAGTTGGTATATTGTTCAGACCATTTGGCTAAAGGGTCCATGCGNACACACAAAATAAAGAAAAATAATGTTGTGAATGCAGTAATCCCCAGCATTCCCCATGATACACCGAAGAAATTGTTGTAACGAGGGTCGCCGATTACAGAACCACATTGAACAAATCCTTCAGTCGCACAAAATTCTCCGCCTAGCGGATTTCGAACCATGTCGTTGTAGATGATCCAAGTCCAAGCAGACCCAAGTAGTCCTGTTGTGGCAAAGGCTAAGCTTCCGTCAAGCATTCTGTTTGTTCCTTCAAGGCCCTTTTTTCCTCTCCCATTTGCCAGGAGAAATCCGGAAGCAAATAATCCAGCGACGAAAAACAATAGTATTGGGTCTGCTAGAGCATTAGCCATTCATTCACTCTCCTGTAGAAGATTCAATAACGCCGCTCTCATGTCTTCGCCTTGCCGCTCGGCCTGATTCCAAACAACTGTTCCGTCTCCATCTAAAATTAAATTGAAGGGNGTGCCNGGGAGCTCCCAATCACTAGCGATGGATGAACTAAGGTCGTCNACATACATCCATGAGTGGGGGGCCCCAGGTCTTTCAGCACAGTTCTTTCGTCCTGAATAACAACCATCGCCATTATTTTCGTTATCTCCAAATTGTGATTTATCTCTGAATGCCTCTATTTCCTCTCTGGTACTCTCGTGTCCTGAAATNTGGAGTTCAACGGCGATGGTGATGAACATAACCTCTCCAGACGTTTCATCATAAATTTGGGAAAGATATTCTGCCTCAGTCCAGCAGTGAGGGCAATCTGTATCTAAGAAGGTAATCACCACGTAGCGCCCGTCGTATAACTGGCTCAGTCTAACCTCTTCCCAATTCCCTCCATTGTACGCTGAAGCGACGAAATCAGGAGCAAGAGAACCTTCCTCAGGTCCGACGTTAGCAGGCGGTGCGATAAGTACCGAGGCTAGCAGTATTATGCTAACAACGCCTGCTGTGATTAGTCCAGCCATCATTCGGACGTCTTCGTCTTTACCCATTGGTTCGATTTTCCTGCGCCTGCGAGCCATGATTATCGACTCTTGGAGACACTCATTCACTTTCAGCCGTTCGGCCATTAGTTCAGCACCCACAGCCTTCGGCGGTGTATACGAGGTTCCAGTTTCACTTTCATTTCACCCTCATTTATTCTATTCATATCTAGATCCGCATTTCGACCNTCCACTTGGAGGTAAGAAAATATGCCAAAGACATCAAGCAAAAAAGAACAGCCCGAGAATGNACAGAACACCACCCTTGTTGGGTGGGCTAGGCAAAGTCAAGCCGGAGGTGCGNTAAAGATTAGTCTGCATCAGGAANCAATTGGCAATTGCCACACCTACACAACTGCAGATGGAACTGAGTATGTACCACTTGTGATCAGCATTTCAGCTCTACACCGAGTGCTAGAAGGGCAGCAAACCATAACCACCGTTAGTCAGTTCTCAGATAACTGATTGAAAATCAGCCTCCCGCCGAGCGCTCATGCGATTGTTTCATGTGGGCTCGGTGGGGGCACCATTCTCGTGCCCGATGACGAGCGCGATGATGAAGCGGTATTTTGGGAGCGCTTCTTCGAGCGCCTTCAACCCGTAAGGGAAGCTGGAGAGAAGGTCATAGAGAAAGTTGATTCTTCACCAATTGGTGATGCCGTAGACTATGTAGATTACTTGCTAAATGCTGGCTCTAAGCGAGGCCACGCAATTGCACAGAGGCTTACTGAATTTTGGTATTCAGCAATTCTTCGTAGCCCTGGTCTGATTGTTGCCTTGCTGATAATTGCAACAGTTTTGGTAGGTCAAAAATCGTTAGATTTTGGGCAACAAATAGACAAAGATGTAGAAATATATCTTCCCGATGATGCAGATTCAACCGATTTGCTCAAGCAGGTTCGGACTCAATGGTCTACTGACATTATGATTCTTTATGTGCAGACAAATAATGCCATTTACGATTCGTGCGACTCTGGTATTCCTGAAGTTGATGGGGAATACCGTTGCAGAGGGACGGAGAACATAACCAGTGTCGATATTTTACAGCAGTTATCTTGGCTAGAAGGCGATGACCTAAATGATAACAAAGGGGGTTATGGTTCAGGTTTAGATGAACATAAGGATGATCGAGGAGATCTCGATGGAGTCGTGTGGATTCTATCTCCGGCACAAGTGATTAAGGAGGCAAATTCTTCCAGCTATCGCTTCAATTGTGCCGTGGAAAAATACGGGTTACCTACAGGTCAACGAGATGGGTGCTCAATTGCACAATTAAATCCATTCTATGGGTACAGTATTCCGAATAACCAAGATAATCTTGACAATCTAGTTTCTCAAACTGAAAGTTTGTTGTCTTCATTTGTTATGGATACACAAGACCATCCTTTATTGGATGAGAATGGAGATGGAAACTACAACAATGATGGAGATGGTATTTGGGATACTGGAGTGATTATTCTTGGCCTAAAGTATGACATGGATGGAACTGATATCCCTGCCAGACAGGACAAGAAAGATGGGCTGGTGCAAGATCATCAAGCCTTTATCCAGTATACAAAGCAGCTAATTGAACGAGCTTCAGACGACGATTGTGAGATTTGCAATCGTGTTTACGAAGGAAATGTAATGTCTTCTTCAGTAAGTACTGAAATACATTCACTTTGGCTACAAGAGGCAAGGGAAAAAGACCCCAATACTCCTTCGACATCTCCTGCAATGGGCGTTACACCGGCTATGGAATCTCAAGCAGAATCCATTGCCCAAGACCGTCCTGTACGAAATGCTACCACTGTCACAGGACTAACACCTGTTGTCCAAGATGTCTCGAACGCCATATACTCAGAATTAGTGACAAAAATGCTTCCAGGAGCAGCAGTATTAGTAGCAATTACAATGTTGATTTTACACCGTAACCCCAAGGTCATAATTATCTGTGGTTTGCCAATAGCCATGAGTTTAGCAATAACTTTCGGAACCACCGTTATTGCAGATATCCCCTTGACTCCGATGATAATTTCTGCCGGTCCAATTCTTGTTGGATTAGGGGTGGATTATTCACTGCATTTAACCAATAGAATTGAGGAGAATCGTCGAGAGTTACTTGAGGAACGTCTAGAAGAGTCTTGGAAACGACAACGAGATGGCTTAACTCCTGATGAATTAGATCCGTGGGACTCCATGATTAGTCTAACCGCAACGGTNAGGGCAGCACAAACCACGGGTCACGCAATCTTTCTTTCAGCGATTACAACCATAATCGGATTCAGTGTTTTGACTTGGCAATATCTTGTGCCCATACATCCGATGAGGACTGTTGGTGTAACACTAGTTCTGGGAATATTCATCACATTTCTTCTTTCTATGGTTATGGTTCCTGCATTGGTTCATATTTTCCGCTACAGAAAGTCCAACATCGGGTTTGAGATGCCCACTGTTCAAACCCTCATAATATCAACAATTGTGGCAGTAACTGCAGGTACTTATCTTTACATTCAAGGGACCACGACTGTNGGAAATGCTATTTTCTTCGGCTGTTTCTTTGGCGGTACTATCCTTCTTGCATTTGAATCTGATATTTGGCAAAAAATAGGTGAAGTACCCGTTAAGACAACACTTGTAGTACTACTTGTTGCAATGGTTTCAACTGCTGGTGGTGTGGCAATTCTTGAGGAGGAGATGGGGAAGCCACTCAGTGGTGGATCAGATGAGGTTCCACCAAACATTCCCAGCTACGATGCATTGAGGGAGTACAGTTTCGTTTTTCAAGGCGGGCAAACGAATATGTTCATAGTTGATGCCGAGGCAAGAGGTCCGGTCAATTCAACAGCCCCGATTAGGGATTTACCCATTCTTGATGCTATGGATAAAATGCAAGAAAATAAAATCAATAACGTCCCACAAACATCGAGTATAAGTCTAGTAAATGTACTGAAAGCAATCCATGTTGATGTTAATTTAACCGATCCAGTAACCGGAATCAGCCTAGAGGTCTACGACAGGAGTCTCTGGGAATTACTCCANGATGAATGCTGGGATGAATCTACTAATCCACTAAGGCCTGAATGTTGGGCATATGTAGTCAGTAGTAGAGAAGACATGGTCAATATCGCTCTAGATACTTTGAGCCCTGAAATTCGCAGCATGTTGATGAACGCTGATCAGGACACTTGTGGNGGTTCGACACCATGTGAGACAAAAACGCTAGTCTACGTTACTCAACCATACATCAACTTGCAAGACGCTACACCTCTAAGGAATGCAATTGACGATCATCTTGATGGAGATGGCAATTGCCCTGATGCACTTTCTTGTTCAGCATTTGGAATTGAAGGGGTAATCAATTCAAAGCTGACAGGAGGTTTACCGGTAAGCATTGACATCAACGCAGGGATACAGAAGGCTCAGAGTGAAACTACGATTGCTACAATGATTATTCTACTAATCACTATGATGATTTTATTCCGATCCCCTCGATTAGCGATTTTTACAATGGCAGCGGTCGCTGTTGTCGTATTATGGCAGCCGTTATTGATGCGCCAGGGTTCAGTCAATGTGAATTTCTTTACTGCCATGGTTGGGACCCTTGTATTTGGTATAGGGGTAGATGATTCAATTCACATAATTGACAGGATTAAAGACGAACGTGAAACTCCAGCAGGCATCGTAAAATCCGTTTCAAGAACCGGTCAAACAATCTTTGAAACCACGGCAACAACTTGTGCAGGACTTTCAGCAGGATTGTTTGTTGAAATCCCTGGTTTGCAGAATTTCTTCATTTTGATGATGTCTCTTCTAATCTTAGCTCTCATAACTTCCAGTATACTGCTGCCAAGTTTCATNGTTGCATGGCATGAATTACGTTCTAGATTGTTGGGTCGAGGTCCTTGGTTGGATTACGAGGATAGCGGCGCATTGGAAGCCTCCAGTGTGCTTGAAGCTACCCTAGAATAGTCTAGTTTTCACTGAGTATGGTTGGTGAGGGTACAGGGAGTAAGCCCCTTTCTGTTCACTTTTCAGCTGGTCGCATTCAACTATGCATCCTNCCCGGCCCTGTCGATGCACTACGGGCCTGCTTGGACTTGCTCCAGCGGGGTTGCTCGTTCCAGCCGCGATCAGGAAACCTCACCCTTTCGGGATCATNGTGCGCCTGGCGCGGGACGTTTCTGTTGCAGAGCCGGCCCTCCCGGNCCTCCGGCTTNCACCGGACCGCTTGCATCTTGGAGAGGGGACTTTCCTCAGTGTCTGGCACTGTCAGCGACCCTCCTGCTCCCTCATCTNANCGGTATGGCCTCNACGAATGAACCCAACGGTTTGCAANTGTTGTAAATTCTGACCTAATTTACNGTCTTCTTAGAAGGGTAACCATCATGGCCGTCTTTCATCTGGCCNATCATGTGAGCGACGTTGAGGCNCTAAAGCAGAAAGCCGGAATCGCGGCTTGCGATTTTGTNCAAGACGGCATGAAAATAGGTCTTGGNACAGGCTCGACTGTTCGTTACACGGTGCTAGAATTAGGTCGCAGAATGCAANAAGAAGGTTTGTCTGTAGTNGGNGTCCCAACCAGNGAAGCAACTAGAGAACTGGCAGAGAGCCTAAACATCCCTCTANTGTCCTTAGCAGACGCTGGAGTTTTAGATTTGATAATTGATGGCGCAGATGANTTNGATTCTGATTTTNCTCTAATNAAGGGTGGTGGCGGAGCACTAACGCGCGAAAAAATAGTTGCTCAGTCTAGTAAAGCAATGGTTGTTGTTGCAGACGATAGGAAAGAAGTTGAAATTCTNGGNGGCTTTGATCTGCCTATCGAAGTATTACCATTTGAATGGAAGCGAACCGCAGANCGGGTTGCAGAAATTTGCCCNGGNCCTGTTGTCAGAAGAGGNNGNGNNNANCCNTTCATNAGNGATAATGGAGGTTACATNCTTGACTGTTCGTTTGGCCCTACAATTACTAATCCTAGAGAATTAGAATCAACCTTATTGGATATCGCTGGGGTTGTCGAAGTTGGCTTATTTGTGGCTATCTGCGATGCGGTTGTCATGGCTGCCAAAGGNGGAGTCGTGACTCTCATCAAGCAAGACGGTAGATTAGCCTGATATCCTTACGGACCGTTCCGATTAAAGAGGGATGCCAAGTCGGCTGGCTGGGTCTGTAGCTTAGTCAGGTAGAGCACCCGGCTCTTAACCGGGCGGTCGCGGGTTCGAACCCCGTCAGACCCGCCAAATCCAATCTGCCTGAAGGCTTCGTTTGATATGTGAATGCCCCGCCCAAGGGGCGGGGTTAGTATGACCAAAGNGACTTGGATTGGAGATGTTCGAGCCGGAAAACATGACGGTTCGGAGATTGAATTGAAAGGATGGGTTCATCGATCTAGAGGTTCAAACAAGATACGATTTGTAGTCCTCCGGGACTCCACTGGAACCGTTCAATGTGTTGTGAAAAGAGACGTCGTCGGTGACGATGCCTTTGAAGCCGTAAAGGATGCATTAATCGAGTCCAGCCTGACACTACGAGGGACTGCTGAGGCAACNGATCGAGAACATGGTCACGAGATTCAGGTTACAGAATTGCAGGTTGTCGGACCTGTCAATCCCGCTAATCCATTTCCAATTACAGAATCTGCCATGGAACAGGCAGATGGGGGGGAAACTGAATTTTTACTCGACAATCGTCACCTCTACCTTCGAACCAGCAGAATGACCACTATGCTGAAGATGCGCTCCACAGTATTNGGNGCGATCCACTCTTACTTCCGAGATCGAGATTTTACAGAATATCAAGCGCCGAATTTTGTTGCTGGAGCAGTAGAGGGTGGCAGCACTTTATTCGAAGTACCATACTTTGGGCGCAAGGCTTACTTGACCCAATCTTGGCAACTATACGCTGAGGCAGCAATGCCTGCACTAGAGCGCCTTTACACAATGGCACCCTCCTTCCGGGCTGAGAAGTCAAGAACAAGGCGTCATTTGACCGAATTCTGGCATGCTGAGATGGAAATCGCTTGGGCCTCAAATGACGATGTAATGGTTCATGGCGAAGGCGTTGTTCGCAACATAGCCAGTACATTGTTAGATAAGCATTCAGATGATTTGTCAAACATGGGTCGAGACTTGGAGTTAATTTCTAGATATGCGGATAATCCATACCCAAGAATGCGTTACGACGAGGCTGTTGAGACGCTTCAAGGGATGGGTGTAGAGATTGAATGGGGGCAAGATTTAGACTACTCGAAGGAGAAGGTGTTGACTGAAGATTTTGAAGTCCCTCACTTCCTAACTCATTACCCTAGAATTGCCAAGCCTTTCTATCATCGCCCTGACCCTGAAGATCCGAAATANGTTCTCTGCCATGACTTGTTGGCTCCAGAAGGATATGGTGAAATTATCGGTGGGGGAGANCGTACTTGGTCTGAGAAAGAGATTCTCGATAGAATCGATGAAGAAGGCAACGACAGAGAGGCGTATGAATTCTATATTGATGTCCGACGNTATGGAGGAGTTCCTCACGGTGGCTTTGGNCTGGGNGTAGACCGTGTTTGTGCATGGTTAACTGGTGCTGAACACATCCGTGAAGTAATCCCATTCCCTCGAGATAGCCGCAGAGTAACTCCATAATCGACACCTANGGTGTCGTAATTGATTTTGCCAACACTCATAGAACAGGTCTTGCTCGCAGAGGTATGGCTGAATGGGAGACTATCGACCTTGCAAACCCTACTGAAGAGCACAGAATGCTTAGGGAGATGGTCCGAGACTTTGTACGNGAAGAGGTTGAACCGCAAGCGTTGGAGTTTGATAGAGAGGAAAAATTCAATCTCGATTTATTCCGTAAACTAGGCGAGTATGGGTTGCTTGGTATTTCCGTACCAGCAGAGTATGGTGGCTCTGGAATGGATGCTACCTCAGTAGCAATCATAAACGAAGAATTGAGTTACTCGGATCCTGCTTTTTGCCTTGCTTATCTNGCNCATTCGCAATTGATGGTCAACAATCTTGCCTTCAATGGAACAGAAGAGCAGAAGGCAAGAATTCTNCCCAAGGTCTGCAGTGGNGAATGGGTCGGTTGTATGGCTATGAGCGAGCCAGGATACGGTACAGATGTTCTAGGAATGCAGACCACTGCACAACAAAACGAAGACGGAGACTGGGTCATTAACGGGAGNAAAATGTGGATTACTAATGGCTCGATTGACGAGGAAGGGACTCCTGCAGATATTTGTTGGTTGTATGCCCGAACTGGAACGGATGCTAAAGGTCGAGCGGAAGTAACTACATTCCTTGTTGAAAGGGGGATGCCCGGATTCAGCGTAGGCCAGAAAATTTACGATAAATCAGGCATGAGGGCATCGAATACCGCGGAATTGGTTTTCGATGATTGTGTTGTTCCTGCAGAGAACATTGTAGGTTCACCTGGTGAATCGATGATTCACATGATGCGTAATTTAGAATTGGAAAGAATAGGACTCGCAGCTATGGGATTAGGAATAGCCCGAAGGTCCTTAGCAGCAATGAATCAATACGCCAGTGAGAGGGAAGCATTTGGCCGAGAAATTAGAGATTTTGGACAGATCCAGCGACATATTGGGGAATCATGGGCTGAATATCGTGCAATGCGTGCTTACATCTATGATACTGCGAGAAACACAGACCTCTCAAAGTCNGGCAATNGNTTAGACACTGATGGTGTCAAATTGTTTGGCACTACAGCTGCAAAGAATATCGCTGATNGAGCAATCCAGGTTATGGGTGGCTATGGTTATGTGGGNGAATACACGGTTGAGAGACTTTGGAGGGATGCAAAGTTGCTTGAAATCGGNGGGGGNACTCTAGAATCTCATCAGAANAACATCACTCGAGATTTAGCGAGAATGCCNGAAAAAATCGAAGAATGAGNGNATTTATTGTTGGTAGTCCCGCCCGGATTTGAACCAGGGTCCCCAGGACCAAAACCTGAGATGATGGACCGCTACACTACGGGACTATGNCNGNTCGGTCTAGTGTAGCCGCTTTGGACTTGACGGGCCGTGAAACCGCAGACTACAATAGAGTTCGTGCCGACAAACACAGCATGCGTCAGCGTCTTGCGGTGTCCTTGGTGATGCTAATGTTGACATCTTCGATGTCATATGGCGCGGCCGTTATTCAGAATAATGAGTCAGATTATTTTGTAGACACAAACTCAGAACAAAGTGACAAGTCAGAACGTTCTGAAGTGGTTTTTACTAATCCAAATCCATGGGTGGAACCTAGCCTTTGGGAACGGGTTTATTCCGGCCAAGAAGAAGTTCGTGTGACAGTAATCAGTCATTCTCTCAGAGAACTGAATGCTTGGCAGCACAGATATGGGCAGATTGAAACTCAATCTGCTGCATTCAACGGGCAACAGCTAGTTGTGACAGACTCAACCGATGGTGTGATTGACCATCGAACTTTTTGGCTAGATTCCAATATTTTCCACAAATTATTGGGTGTTGCAGGAATAATTGGTATATTAGATGCAGAAAACTCTCCAGAACCTTACGATACCACTCCACTCGATATGGGCGAAAATCAACCTAATTCCGTAAGATCAGGTGAAATACATGGGGCAACCGAAGCGTGGGATAGAGGTTATTCTGGAGAAGGAATAATTGTTGCAGTAGCAGATACTGGTATTGACTTTGCTCATCCAGACTTGGATGGCACTCAGGCTAGAATACAGGATGGCAACGAACATGATGGTTGGCCAATGATGTTTGACCATAATTCGATGTACTACTGGCTTGTTAACGGCGAAGCATATCCACAAAGAAACACATGGTATGCAGATACATCAACACTCGATTATGACAATGATTCCGATGGTGTATTAGACAACTCAGGATACGTTATTTCCGGGCTCCCTAACTCGACTTCAGGAATTTATCACTTAGGGGAACATCCCGATTCAACTCTTAGAAGCCAGATGGGCGGAGATGTGCCGATCCTCGTTATCGATTCAGTCAGTAACGGGACATATGATACTGTTATCCCAGACATCAATCGTAATGGAAACTTCAGCGACGATGAATGGATGGTTAAGGGGAATGAAACCGCAGGCTTGGATGAAGACGGTGATGGAATTAGAGATGTATCTGCGGGTTTGCTATATTGGATATCCGATGGAGTAAATGGTGTGCCATACGGAGAAATTTACTCTGGTAGGCATGGTTATTCCAATCGCATTGCTGGCGCAGGTAATCTCACATTATTCATGCTCGACTCAGGAAATCATGGTACGCTATGTGCATCAGCAGTAGCAGCGCAAGCTCAGGTAAACGATGGTGCAGTTCTTGGAATGGCTCCTAATGCTACGATTGCTAGCATTGGTAATCACTACTCAGGCGGACATTCTTTGGATGGCTGGAGGTGGATCGCAGAAGGAAACGATGGCGACCCTAGTACTTGGGATGACCAACCTCACATTGGTTCCTTTTCCTTTGGTTATTCTGGAGTGGATGATTCAGGTGCAGATTCATATTCTCTTTACCTCGATTGGTTAACTCGAATTTACAATAATCAGACACATTACGCGGTTGCCATTGGAAACGGTGGACATGGCTATGGTACTGTGAAAGTTCCAGGGGCTGCACAAGGAATATTCTCGGTTGGTGCGTTCTCAAGCCGTTCAAACATGCTGTGGGGCCAAAGTGCTCCTTGGAATAATCGCGGCCCAAATATCGTGGGCAGGATGGATCCGGACATAGTTGCAGTAGGGTGGTCCGCAACAGGGGATATCCCTCTCAATACTCGTAATAATGGCAATTCAGCAACCACAACTTGGGGAGGTACAAGCCTAGCCACACCAATCGCTGCGGGTCTAATGGCAGTGGTTGAGGAGGCTTGGATAGAGACTAAGGGGGGTTTCCCTAAATCTCAGGAATTCAGAGACTTTGTTTTAGCAACCGCAGACGATAGGGGTTACGATCCATTTGTTCAAGGAGGCGGATGGTTCAATGCAAGTCGGGCAACCGCGACCTTGGATGGGGAAAATGGAACTTGGTCAGTAACTCCGAGTCAATGGATGACTGGTACATTTCAAGGTGAACATCGAGATGCAAATATCAACGTTATTTATCCTGGTGAATCTCAGGTAGTACCGCTTGAATTAACAAATCACGGCGATACTCCGCTTGATTTTGTGATTTCTCCCGTTAGACACGAAGCACTGGCTCACGAAGTAGGTCAGTGGCTCAGCATTGGTAACGGTAGTAGCGGCGGAGAAAACAATACTTGGGATGGATACCAAGGAAATAGGCCTGACTTACTTATTCCAATACACGTCAATAATACAAGCTATCAATTGCCGGCTCAAACTAATCTTGTAAGGGGAAGAGCAGTTATTGAATACGCAGCTTTTGATGGTGATTTAGATCGTTCATCAAATGAACGTATTGAACTTACACTATATCGTTGGAGTGACGATGATGGGGATGGAATTTGGGTTGGTGACGAAGATAATGATTCAATGGTCGATGAGGTAGATTGGACCGAATCCTCTGAATTCGATGCCTATGGCACATGGTATCATCATGGTCCTCAAGCAGAATTCCGAGTGGGGTTGCCGTTCGAAGATATGGAAGACGGCTTATTTTTAGGGGTTTCAAGAAAGGATTCATCTTCCTCAGGTTTGGAAAATGTCAGTATAGAATGGGATTGGACAGCATTCGGTCCAGTAAGTGACGATTGGATTAGCCCCCGTTCAACAGGAGAGGGAGGTCCTCCTCCTTTTTGGACAATTTTCCCGAACTCAAATACAACTTACAATTTCACAGTAAATGTTCCTTTAGATGCAGAACCCGGGCTGTATCAACATGGCTTGGTAATCAGTAGCTTTGGACACAGTATGTGGTCTTCACCCTTACATCAATGGACTCTGCCAGTCATCACCAACGTACCCTACACAGCACCCGTCGACATAATTGCTCGTCCGTTGGACGGAAATGTGTCGAATCAGACCTTGTATTCCGAATCTTGGATTTCAGGCGCTCAAAGATGGAGTTGGAGGGCCGAATCTGGCGATTGGCGAATAATGACGGTTGATTGGCCAGAAGCTCTAGACACAGGAGGTACTGCAATAATTGACGTAGATTGGGATAATAATCCATACACAGATATCGATGTGTTGTGGATGTCTCAAACTCCTCATGGGTATTTTGAGGAAGATCCAGTGGCATACGGAAACTCGACATTCTACATAGAAGAACGCTCGATAAACAATCATCGAGGCTCAGGTCGTCATGATTGGGGGACTTATACTGGAGAATCTAGAGAGGTATTTGCTGTTCCAGTGTCTCCAGGAATCCATCAGATGGCTTTGCACACAGCTCATCATGGTGTTACCACCAATGATAATCCCCTGAACATCTCCATTGGCTACGTAGCAGCGGAACGTTCTGCGTTCCACAAGGTTGTTACTGATTGGTCGGAATCTAGCGGTGCCGAGGATGTCCATCTAGTATCTACAGTTCCGATTCCACTGCAGAGTATCGAATCTTATGGTTGGACTCAACCAATCAATTTTGATAATGAAACCGCGTATCAAGACGACTCTGGAGACAAGATGAGTTCTTCTTGGTGGCACAATTTCTCAGTTCAGAACGCTACTGAATTAAGCATAACAATGGATGCATACGAGGAAGCAGACTTGGACCTATATTTGTTCAGAGACAATGATGAAGATGGAAACTTCGAGTCCAATGAAGAAGTTTCTAGATCTTGGAGTGGTACTAGTTCTGAAAGTATAGAAGTAGACGGTCCAGAAGACGGCAACTACTCTATCGCTGTACATGGTTGGTCAGTGAGTGAAAGTGTACAATTTTGGATTGATGTTGAGATTATCGCAGGCACCGCATTAACCGTGACAAATGCAACGTCTCTCAATCAAAGTCAGATTATTTCTCAATGGCCCAATGGTTCTGAGGCCCTCGCTGGTGCAATACCTACAGATGCCCTAGAATTGGAGTTAGAGTTCCAGAGTCCTCCTTCAGAAGGATTCTGGGAAGGTCACATAGAAGTGACCTTAGAAGGTGGAATTCCAATAAGGATGCCATTCATTTACGAATTGGTGGATTTAGAACCGGAATTAGAATTTGTTACGCCTGAAAACCTAACTCAAACTAATGTTGTTTTACCAATTTCGCTACATGCAAAGGATATTGGTAGCGGATTCAATTTGTCTGATTTGACATGGTCTGGCCTGAATAACAACACCACTGTGCCTAACGCAACTTCTGTCGAAGCCCGGTTGTCAAATCTTTCTTGGATTGATATTACAACAGTTTGGAGCTCAGAAAATCAAACTACAAACTTGACATTTAGGGAGGTTTGGATTAATTCAACCCTGCCAGCAACAGAGCAGTGGCACGATTACGAAGCGAGTATTGCAGATTTATCAGGCCGACAAGCATCTGATTGGCTTTCAGTAAAGTTCGACATAACCGCTCCAATATTACTAATTTCGGATATTCCGATTATTACGAGCGAGGATATCCTCGAAGTGTCTATTCAGACAGAGTGGGATGCGCAGTTATCCTACAACGGGCAGATGATTTCAACTAATTCGATGGGTGAATCTAATCTTCAAATCAAACTTCAAGAGTCTGAAGAACTGAATTGGCATAACCCAAATAGTTCGACTAGTGGATACCTAGTTGGTGGAAATAATACATTTTCTTTCAGAGTTGAAGACCCAGCTGGAAATAGTTTCAGCCGGTCTTTTGAGGTTGTATTGGACACAACCGCGCCGGAGATTTTCTCATCCCAATTCATCTCTGAAAATCCTCAACAAATTTTTGATAATTGGTCTTGGTCAGGCCCTTCGCTAAACGTAACCGATTCTCAATTATCATTTGAGGTCACACCCGACATTCAATCAATGTGTTTGGCTCTAATTTCCAATACAAATGAATATGTCATTGAAAATTGTAAATTCGGCCCATCTTTGAACACAGCACAGCAAAATTTGGGCGTTCCCTTCGTGACTGAAATTTACAGTCCATTCATTCTCGATTTAGAAAATATTTCTGACGGTGGTTATTACTTTGAAGTGGAATTGGTCGATTGGGCGAACAACACCAATTATTACACATACCCGCTAATTCTAGACCGTACACTGCCTGAAGTCGATTGGAATATTAGTCCTTCAATTGATGGTGTTCTATCCGATCACCGATTGGGGCTTTCGTGGACTAGTTCTGAAAACATCGAGCTCCAATTCCAGCATAATGGCGAAAGGATCTCTGAATGGAATGCGAGTTATGGTGGTCATTTCTTCGAATTAAATTTCACTGGAGAGCACGAATTCTGTGTACGGGCTTGGGACTCAACTAAGGGTCAGTACAACGAAAATCAAATTTTTGAATGTCAAATATTCATGCTTGAACCTTCTCTGTACGCTTCAGCAATTTGGGCTAATTGGGATGGCACAGTTGTTGGAACAGAGGTGGTAGATTTAGCATTCCAAAGAGGGCCTAATCAATGGGCTAATGTGACTCATGTACCTTCAGGGAGCAACGTTTCAAATCTACAACCGACGTATACTTTCGAACCAGGGGTGAATTTCGTCGATGTTGAGTTGCAATTAGATGAGGGTGTGAATGAATTCTATCTTGAAGTCTATGCCTTAGATCATGTTCAAACATACTGGCTCTGGGTAGAGAGAGATACAATTACTCCTGTAATTGAATTGCATGAAATCACAAACCGAACCAGCAACCTAGACTCAGTGCGTATAATTGAGGGGCTTTGCGAGCCTAGAGCCAGTGTGACGGTTTGGACTGAGGTTTCTGCAACTTCGTTCATTTGCGGACAAGAGGGCAACTTCAGTCTGCAACTGGGGATACCTGCTAATGCATCTTGGCACAAAGTAGAGGTGACCACTGTAGACCTTGGTGGTAATACAAATGCTACTAGCATAGAAGTTCTCTATCAAGAATGGCTTGACTGGGCTATTGATGATGCAGAGGCTGGTGGCCCAATCTTGTATTATGGACTAGGATTGCTTTTGGCATTAATTGCCTTAATTGGATTGACTGTTTTCATGATTGGTAGAAGGAAAGAAAAGATTCGTGAGGTTGAGGAAAACCTAGACAATGTAATGGATTGGATAGATGAAATGGTTGACGAAACCAGACCAACAAAGCCGGATTTGCCTCCTGAACCTCTCCCAGAAGAGGAGGAATTACGGGCTTGGGCAAGAGGCGAAAGAGAAGTCTCAGATTGGCAAGATAGAATCCCAGATGATAATATTCTCGAACTTGAGTGAGAATTGTATGAAAGCGAGCCTTCATTGGTAACCCAACACTGCGCACTAACATGGGAATAGAGAGAATAGCCGTACTAGGCGCAGGTCAAATGGGAAATGGTATCGCACAAGTAGCAGCATGTGCAGGCTATCAAGTAGTGATGATTGATATCAAGCAAGATTACTTGGACAACGGTCTTGCAGCGATAGAAAATTCACTATCAAGAGTGGTTAAGAAAGAAAGAATGACTCAAGAACAAGCAGATCAAGCAATTTCTCTAATTTCTACTTCAACCGAGAAAACATCAGCAGCAGATGCTGATTTAGTTGTTGAAGCGATTCCTGAAATCCCGGAACTAAAATTTTCAACATTTGCTGAATTAGATACAATTTGCAAACCCGAAGCAATACTTGCGAGTAACACCTCGAGTATCTCCATCAATGCTATTGCCGATGCTACAAGTCGTCCTGATAGGGTGATTGGTATGCATTTCATGAATCCAGTTCCTGTGATGAAGTTAGTAGAGATCATCAACGGTAAAGAAACATCCTCTGATGTAACTGAATTAGTGGTGAAAGCCAGCGAACAAATGGGTAAGGTGCCCTTAGCTTGCAATGATTCTCCTGGTTTTGTCTCAAATAGAATCCTATGTCCCATGATCAATGAGGCTATTTTAGCACTAGAGGAAGGGGTCGCAGAACCTGATGCAATAGATGGTATCATGAAACTCGGGATGAATCATCCAATCGGGCCTCTTGCACTTGCTGATTTGATTGGTTTAGATACAATTCTACACATCATGAATGTACTTCATGAGGGATTTGATGGAGATCCAAAATATGCGCCCTCTGATTTGTTGCAAAAGATGGTTTCAGATGGTAAATTAGGCCGTAAATCAGGTGAAGGGTTCTACAGTTACTCGTGATTTGTAAAAAAACGGTACAGATAGCATATTTTCCGTTTATGAGCAAAAATTAGATGATTTGGAGTTTGAATCCGATTTAGTTCAAGAATGCGGGATTTTGATACACGGAGCGGTATGATTATATCAGTCACATAGTGTGGTCACTACCAGTGACGCCCATGAACACCAAACTTGTTCGTACAATATCGATAGCCCTACTGATGATAGTATCAACACAAATCGCCCTGCTGGACACAGACGTTCAGGAGAAGTTGGACGATAAGGTGATGATAGCATCAACCGTACCAGTTCCATCCTCTGGATGTCTCGGTGATGATGCATGTACCGGAGTTGATGCCGGTGTAACAATGACCGACATAATCGATCTAACTCCTGGTGTCACTTTCGCGCCTTCAGCGACTGGAACAAGCACAACATTCTCTGGATATCTTCCAACATATAGTTACGGAGCTACCGGAAATGACATCTACATGCTCAGCGTTCCTTGGGGATATTCCGTTGAAGCTATTACAACCTGGGAAGACACTCCTGGGTCAGGTACATCAGTGCAGGATAGCATTTACTGGACTGCAATTTACACATGTGATACTTTCGACCTAGGGCTTTACGGGGGTATCTCTACCTCTCCATACGGTGGTTCACCCTGTGGCGTGGATGATAACTACGAAAGTATGTGGGGCGGNAATCCAACAATGTCTGGAGANCCAGCAAGTACNATTGGAACAGATGTCGGTGGGCAAGACATCTTCATCCAAGTTTACTGCTACGATTGCGGTTGGTATTCTAATCCACAGATTACAGATTATGACTTGACAATCAAGGTTANGCCATCCGATGGTGGAGAGGGNGACTACGGTTCATCGACCACTAGTACCACGACTCCTGATCCGACTCTGTATTCTTGCGATCACCCATCAGCTGTAGCAACTGAGTGTCTAGAACAACCAGATCTAATCAANGAATTCCACACAAACTTTACCGGATTCGTAACTGGTTACGATGAGGGTGGCTCGAATCCTTTTGATTCGTATACAATCGACATACCAGCAAATCATGACGCTACAATCTCTCTAACAATCGATTGTTACAGTGACTGTGACGCTTACTATTACCAGTATGTATACCTGTATCTTGACGGTGATGGTAGTTACTCGACTCTCAATACCGGAACTCTATACAATAACGGGGCAGGATTTGGTAGTTCAGGNTACTACATTCTNGATCTTCCGCTGTATGGCTTTGTNGGGTCAGTTTACGATTCTAAAACGTTCATCGTAGCAGGCTCAGCCGCTGACACATTTGATCTTCAATTNAGAGCACCTTCGCCATACACAACATCCTCCGGATTCTCATACACTGTGTCTGTAGAATACACNCCAGCAGCTAATGCTCCTTGTGCTACATCNAACGATGGAGGNTCAGGCTTGGATGCNCCTGACGAGGGTCCTCTAACCAGTACAGAGACNACCATATTCGGTAGCGGTGGACAGATTACTGGAACAATATGCCAAGATTATGATGACGAAGACTACTATCAAATCAACGTCCCGTCNGGCCAAGGTGTATTCGCTACCCTAGAATGGGATGATTCTGACGATGAGCTATANTCAGGGCTAGACTTTACTATGACTGTCAACGATGGNTCTGCTCTACGNTCAGTAATGTCCGCTACAAAGGATGATGCTACAATCCAGTCTGTATCCAGTAACACNAGTGGANTATTCATGCCGGGTACTCTGTCTAGNGATCTTGAGTGTTCATTGGAATCATTCGGTTCAGGTACCGACTCTTGTCAGGTTACTGTAAACACNGGTGANATGCTTGANATCGAACTAGATACNAGNTCTTGGGGNTCCGAGGTCATGGTNACNNTNACNGAACCAGATGGCACNTCCACNCAATATGGACGCAANCCNNCNATTCCAGTGAATGGTGCNTCNNCTTATTTCGCNTCTAATTCATATTACGANCTTGCGGCATGGGAATGGACAGCACCTGGAACGTACACAGTATCCGTTACTGACTCATACGGTGATGGTTGCACATGTACAGTATTCGCTTACCGAAGCTACGCGCCTACNCAGCAAGCNAACGANGTNGTGTTNGCNGTAGAGATNGATNNACTNCCGGAGGACACTGTAGTTAACTACACAATCAANTANGAGTTTTACAACGTACTGATGCACCAGAACATGGTGGTNCCAGATAGCGTTGCAGGAACAGATACCACAAGCACCGCNCCAGGTATGTTGTACTCCACAAACTATTCCTACACAGGATATTTGCACGATGCATGGGATTCTGAGGACTTTTACGANATATTTGTGCCAGAAAACTACGGTATTACAGTAANTGTTGTCAGCGATGTGAAGAACGATATAGACTTGTATTCGTCTTTCGGTAATAATCTCGGTGGAGCAGATCCAGCGGGGCCAATTACAATGGTTTACAATTCNGTATTCGGCGGTTCNACCGAAACTATCAGGCTGAAATCAGTAGTGGGCTCTGGAATGTACACNATGAATGTACAAATGTGGACTGTAGACATGGGNCCTGACGCAGGGCAAGATGATGCNGGAACAGGCGGAGATGCTGCCGACCACCACCTTGACTANGGCGCNAGCNNATGGNCTCTTGGTGGAACTNNTTTCGCNGACGGTACAATGGCTGATGGAAGTGNGACTTGGCTAAACGGGTCAATGATGAACGCTACAGGAGTGCCTGTTGACGCAACTGTGAGCGGAACAATCAACCACGTTTGGGATCGAACCGATGCATACAGATTGGCCATTCCAGCCGGATACTATGCGAACATTACAGTATCTACTGAAGGCGGGGAAACNACCGATACAGTAAGTGCCACAATCTTCGAACCTAGTTCNTATGCGAACCCATTAACNACNGGAAATGAAGGAATCGTCTCTTACATNACGAACTTCGGTGCAGACCTGGAGTCTCAAACCACACACTACAACGAGGGTAACTTCGTTTGGATCAATATTTGGTCCTACACTATGGTGGGGGATGTCGATTTCGACTATGANATCAGCGTTGAGTGGGANGACATTTCGAACCTACCTTGTGCAGATGATGATGCAGGAACATGTATGGATGCNCCTGACATTTACCTCGATTGTCTACAACAAGGTGACTGTGATGACGGATTAATGTTGAACAGCACTGTGGGAGTCAATCACACAATCACTGGATGGGCACACAGTGCTCTAGATTACAGAGACTTCTACAATTTCAATATCCCACAGGATTATGGAATTGAGATAAACATGTATGCNCCNACAACAACATACTACGCTATGACTCTATANGACTCNACAGGTAGTTACATTGACGCATGTTACGACTGTGATCCAGATGATGTGGGCACAAACAACAGTGCTTCATTCGATGGTGGAGAAATCGTAGCACTGTACGTGCGCGCAAGCTCATACCACAACTATGAAACACAAGGATACACGATATCTTACTTCATCTTCACACTAGATACAGACGGAGATACATGGCTAGATACCGAAGAGGCAGANTGTGGCGCAGCATCTACAACCGGAGCTGTGTANGACCCATTGGACAACACAAGCTTCCCGCCTGACAATGATGCAGACGGTATTTGTGACGANCTAGACCCTGATGACGACAACGATGGAATCGATGACACACTAGATCAGTTCCCATTCGATGAGAACGAATCTGGTGACCTGGACGGAGACGACATTGGTGACAACAGCGATGATGACATCGATGGCGATGGCTGGCTAAATACGGACGAGACCAACTGTCTAACAGACGCATTTGATGCTTCAAGCGTTCCTGCAGACATGGATATAGACGGAATTTGTGACCCTCTAGACCTAGATATGGATGGAGATGGAGTTACCAATGATGCTGACTACTACCCAACAGATGGTGGTGCTAGCGTCAACACAGATGGTGACGATTACCCAGACGAAATTCATCCAGGATGGACTGAAAACGCGTCTGCGTACCTGTTTGACCCGGATAATTCGGTCTTCGAGACAACCTTGATGGCAGATTCTGACGATGATAACGACGGATACTTGGACACCCATGAAGTGGATTGTATGTCTGACCCATTGCTATCTACAAATGTCCCAATAGACTCTGATGGAGATGGTGTTTGTGACGTAAATGACGATGACATAGACGGAGACGGTGTGTCAAACAGTGACGACGCATTCCCACTATCTGCCTGTGCTTCAATGGACAACGACGGTGATGGCTACCCAGACAGTCTAGTTGCTGACTGCGTAACTAACCTAGTTGAGGATCTTGACGATGATAACGATGGATTCAGCGACCTAGTCGATGCTTTCCCTCTAGATGTCACAGAATGGTATGATACTGACATGGATGGTATCGGTAACAATGCTGACCTGAATGATGATGGCGACGCATGGACTGACCAAGAGGAAGAAGACTGTGGAAGCGATTCGCTTGACACAGACTCAGTCCCTGCAGACTATGACGGTGACATGATCTGTGACAAGTTGGATACCGATGACGACGGAGATGGTGTAGTGGATACATTGGATGCGTTCCCATTCGATGCTTCAGAATTCAATGACAACGACGGCGACGGACTCGGCGACTACGCAGACAGTGATGATGACAATGACGGCTGGTTGGACGATGAGGAGCCAAACTGCGGTACCGACCCAATGGATGCTAACTCAGTCCCTGCAGACAATGACATGGACCACGACTGCGACATATCAGACCAAGACGACGATAATGACGGAGTATTGGACATCGATGACGACTTCCCAATGAATCCATCCGAATACCGTGATCTAGATGGTGACGGAGTAGGCGACAACCAGGATAACGATGACGACGGCGATGGCTGGCTAGATACAACAGAAGTACTCTGTAGAAATGCTGCTGGTGGCGTAGGTGACCCTAACAACGCCGCAGTAATGCCAATTGACAACGAAACTGACCCAGGTGCTGACGGAGTCTTCGGTACTGAAGACGACGTTGCAAACGCTGGAGACGGTGTTTGTGCCGCATTAGATCCTGACGATGACAACGATGGTGTACCTGACCCTGCTGTATACGTTCTAGATGCAAATGGAGTCTGTACAACCTGTGAGCCATGGGAAGACCACTTCCCTTGGGACCCTACCGAACAATTCGATGGTAACAACGATGGTAAGGGAGACAATGCAAACAAGTTGAGCATCATCGATGACATATCAGCAGAACCTGCTCCTTTCGTAGGAATTGGATTCGCAATCGCACTTCTAGTCGGACTAGTTGTTAGAACAGCTGGCGGCCGTGGTAGCGAAGACGATGAATTCGAAGACTACGACGAGACAGAAGAATTCCTCGAAGAAGATGACGAAGAGGAATACGAAGAAGACGAAGTAGACGAAGCCTGAAGCTTCCGACTCTTGTAACGTAACCGGATTTCCGGGGCTCCTTAGGGAGCCTCGGATCTCCGGCAACATCAATTTTCTTTACACCAATTTTTCTAATTCTGGTGTAAATAATGCACTAATTTCACCCTTAGACAAGTCTATTTTCGTCTAAAATGCGTTCTATTTTGGGTGCTAATACCCCCTATTTGGACATCTTTTCAATCATTTTCTTCACGCCTTATTTATAAGTAAATTCAAGATTCAAATTTGAATAACCACTTCTATTCCTCACAATAACAATCAAAATAACTCTCCTGATTCTATTTTTTTATGGTCTATATTTCATGAATTCTATTCTTGATTTAACCCTTAGAAATCCAAACTAGATCGGAGGTCTTTGAAGTTGTTCTTGGCGTCCACAATTTGTTTTCTGATAATGTGGTTTTTTGTTTCCCGAATTAAGGCTCCTGGAAAAGGTGTTCAGTCGTGACTCCAAAAGTGTCAAAAAAAATTTTCAGTCCACTCGCAGTGAAGCGTTTAATTTCCTTTATCGTACACTCCTTCGTTCTCCAATTATCTTAATTTTTGATGCCTTTTTCCGATATTTTAAAAGAACACCATTTTGATTATCAGCCCTCCTTAGACCGCCCCACCCTATAGGGTGGTTTCCGCAACCTTCTAAATGCAGAATGGACGTGGAACCAAACATGGTTGCAGCCATGCCGCTCTCTACAGAGAGCCTAGAGAACAAGAAGACAGTGACAACGAACGACCTAAGGAACCTCGCTCTGTTCCTTGCTGGAGGACTAGCATTACTGCTAGTTGCAAGCCAAATGGTGGATAGCGGTAGCGCTAGCGCTACTGCTCTGGAGGACACTCCAGAAAAGAGATTTGCAGCGCCAACACTAGTTGCATCGCCTTCCACCACAGCTACCGAAGATGTTGCCTACAGTTCTGACGGGTCCTGGGTGGATTCAGATGGAGCCATCACATTCACCTTCGCCAATTGTGCATCTTGGATGTCATGTACTGACAATAGTGACGGAGGGAGCGGTACTCTCTCAACCTACACTATCTCTGGTACACCTGACGATTCCGAAGTAGCTGCAACTACTATCACCGTCACTGCAACCCAAGGTACAGATTCAGTATCTCAACAAGTCACTATTACTGTCTCTCAAATCAACGACGAACCGACACTAACTGCAACCGGAGCTACTGGCACCTTCACAGAAGGAGGCTCAAACCTAGCTCTTTTCTCAAGTGCTGATGCAGCGGACTCAGATTCCGCCGCTACACAAACTTTCGAGGAAATCACTGTAACTATCACAAATGTAGCAGATGAAGAAGAATACCTCGTAATCGATGGATCCGACTGTGACATCACAGCAGCTGCAACTTGTGTAGCAAACACAGCAACTAACTCTGGTGCAGCCGTAGTTACATTAGACTCGGGCACTGCAACAGTAACTTGGACTGCAGACGACGGGAATGAACTTTCAGAAACCGAAATGGAGACTCTAGTCAACGGTCTTGCTTACAAGAACACAGATGATGCTCCAACAGTATCCAACAACAGAGTAGTTACCATCACTTCAATGAAAGACAGCGGTGGTACAACCGGTGCAGGTGACGACACGGTCTCATTGTCCATTGCGGCCACAGTCACACTGGCAAATACAAATGACGCTCCTGTGATCGCTGATTCCGATGATACTGGATCGGTAACTGAAGCAGCTGCAGGAACAACAGACACCGCTACTGACACAATGACAGTTAGCGATGCAGATGCTGGCGACACTCTAACTTGGTCCTGTACTGGATGTACCGACCAAGGTTCAACCCAGACCGCAACCGGAACTTACGGTTCATGGTCCATTGTTGAAGCTACAGGTGCATGGACTTACACACTCAACAACGCTGATACAGATACAGACTCACTAGACGGTGGCGATACCGCCACTGACAGCCTAACAATGGTGGTCAGCGATGGTACAACAACTGCATCGCACCAGGTTGATGTAACAGTAAACGGGGCCAACGACGCTCCGACATCAGCAGCCGGAACAGGTTCCACTGCTGAGGATACACTGGTTACATTCGAAAACTCAGATTTCTCGTTTTCTGACGTTGACGGGGATGATACAGCATTCTCGCGAATACAGATCACAAC
>NYXO01000029.1 GCA_002685415.1 Methanobacteriota archaeon | reverse complement strand
TCGTCAACCTCTATCTCTGGCAAGCTCGTGCTGGTTGTCAGGTTGATACGGAATATGCTATCAGAACCGCCGCCCCACCAACTGGTTGAACGTTGGGTCGAGTAGTGTAGAACATCACCATAAATCTCTATATCAGCAGGTATTGAGTTTGAAAGGGTCGGGCCGTTTGTATTGGAGCCTCTGTCCCATGATATGAGAACAACATCATTGATCACATCAATTAGTGTAAGTCCAAAGTCTCCACCTGCCCAAATCGTACCATAAGTCAGACCTGGCACTAGAGCGGTTACATCATCATCGTTGAGATATCCTTGATTACCATCCCAAGTGGTTAGCCATTCGTTGTTGATTAGGTCATAACGTGCTATACCAGTATTTTCGAATCCCAAGTAAAGGATATCGTCAACTTTGACCGTGCGAGCACGTTGAGTATCGTCACCTGCAGTCCAAGTCTCAATTACGGTGAAGTTGTCCATGTTTACGATGCCTGCTCCTTGGTTTCCTCCTGTGTATGCTCTGTCAGGCGCGAGCATCTCTATTGTGTAGACGAAACGGCTTTCGAGACCGTCGCTGGAACTTACGCAATCTTGGAATTGATATTGCCAATTCCATTTACAGGCTCCTCTATTTGTGCCAGCGTAGAGACCATCTCCATCGCTTGTTACATCATAGAACACACTAGGTCGGTTCCACCAAGAACCACTGGTGGTTAATGTAGTCCAAGTACTACCATCATACCGCGAGAAAGAGCCTTCTGAGCCGACCAACAGGCCTCCAAAATCATCCATTTCCAAAGATAGTACATCGTCATCTGGAAGTGAGTTTGTATCCTGATTCCATAGGTCCAAAATATCGCCGGTTAGTCTGTCTACAACAAGTATTCCAAACTCGTACAATCCAATGTATACAACATCGCCATCGACTGCAACCGGTGTTGCATCCAAATCATCTGCACCAAGAGATTGCCAAGAACCGATGATGGTGGAAGTTGATAATTCAACTCGCATCACTCCCTTATCTGGAGTGGCCATGTATGCTATTCCATACCTAGTTGCTACCGAATCAACAAAGTCGGAATCTAGGCCATCCGAAGTTGTGATAGTGTCGACCAAAGTCATCTGATTGGTATCAATAATTGATATTCCAGATTGGCTATGGCCGACTACTAAGTAGCCATTTGTATCATCAAAAGCCAATGAACTAACTTCGTTCGATGCTAGTCCAGATACTGCTCCTATGTAACTTCCATCAGTATTTACTAATCTCAATACTCCAGCATTACTGGTACCAATCCAAACGTTGTCGTTGTCGTCCTGTTGGATTGCAATGATTTGGCCAGGGTTGTTAACATAATCACGGATATCGATTGGAACCTTCCAGGCACGGTCCGCTTCATCATATCGATCAATTATTCTGCCGCTTGCGACCCAAATCTCGCCACTTTCCCCATCATCAATACGGGAGACTACGTTCATTCCATCAATAGAAGGTCCGCTAACTAGAGTTAGTGTGCCTGCGGGATTCTCAGCAATTTGCATTCCCAGAGTTCCAGAATCGTCACTGAACAGGGCTGTTGAGGATGACGGGCCGCGGGTGGGGTGTGATGGCCAAGCAATGGCCATGGCACCATTTCCATACAGACCAAGTTGTGACAACTGGTTTTGAGATTGGAAAATTAACGAGTTAGTATCGTAAGCATGAACTGTGGTACCCGCAAGGATATGTAGCCAACCTGGTGTTAGTGAAAGACCGTGAATTTGATTGGAAGCCAACCAATTACTTGTTGACCATGTGGCTATCCACGATTGTGCGGTCAAGTCTCGACGGTTGATTCCCGAATCCGCGGTTGCGATGAGTAGATGATTCCCTACAACCTCAAGGTCGGTAATCTGGTCTGAGGAAAGGAAATTCTGAGTGCTCCAATCTGTTTGAGAATCAACTGATACAGAAACACTACCGGAAGATGATGAAGTAGTGTAGTCTAGAATGTGAACTCCAGTATTTGTTGTTGCCAAGTAAATATTGTCAGCGATTATCATCATGTCAGATGGAGTCTCGATGTTTGAGGTCTGACAGTAATTATACTCGCTCCAAACATCTTCGCCCGTTGGCTTGAAGACAATGCTACAATTTCCTGCAGCCCAAACTGTTCCATAATCATCGACTGATATCGAATAGATTCCTGCGTTTTGAATACCAGTTGACTCCCTTAGATTCATCATTTCTGAGGAATCGTATAAACTTCGGGATAGAACCGAACCATCTTCTGTTCCGATTAGTAGAGTTCCAGCATCACTGTCGATCGCTAATGACCTCCCCATGATTCCTGTTTCAATGTCCACGATTGGTTTCTGAGAGCGTGCGTCTAGATGGAGAAGGTCGTCGTCTAGCAAAATGTAGAGTCGACCATCATTAGGATTTACCGCGGAGTCGTAAATCTGAATGTCAACAGAAGAATAGGAAACCATTGGGTCGGCCGGCCTTAACGCCTCGATTACCATGTCAGTGAGCGTCACTCCGGCCGGTAGTTCCCAAGATGCATCGGAGATTGAATTTGGCTTCAGATGAGTACTTAGCGTACCGTTGAGAACACTCGGAGGATTATTCTGCATCTCATTCTGTTGGCCTAGGTCGCCGTAACCTCTCCAATCGAGGATTGGGGTTTGAGTATCCATGAGAGTTATTTGAGGCTCATTTGCCCAATATCCTGCAGAGCCATTTACTGCTATCTCGAAGCTCAGATTCGAGATTTGAGCACCTGGTGCAAATGGCAAGAATAAGTCGCTATATGCATAACTTCCATTCTCCGGATCAGCTCCGGTAGCGACTAAATCGATCCATCCCGTATCGTTACTTCCTGAGGCGCCCCATGCGGCCTGTGAAACCTCACGAACTCCTTGCTCTGGTTCTAACTGATTTACGTCAGAATATGCTGACCATGGTAACATAATCATCAATGTTGCTAGAAGCAATGCGGACCGGCGCTTGCTCAGCAGTTGACGAGGATTAGACATGGCTACGAACCATCGGCCTACTTCTACCCATTAAGAAAGGGTGGGTTTGTTGATTTACACATGAGTCTCCCTCTAATGAGGGAGTGAGGCGTAGAGAAAGCGCATTTCCAAGGGCCGATAAAACACTTGAATTGTTTAGGATAGCATCAAAGAGGGGGGCATTGCCCGAGAGTTCTCGAGGACTAGGTATGGTCGAGGACAGGCTGCGTGAGGAGGCGTTAGAATACCACGCTGCTGAACCAGCCGGAAAAATCCGAGTAGAGCCTACAAAACCTCATGGAACAGCTCGTGAACTGTCTCTTGCATATTCTCCAGGTGTCGCATATCCTTGTGAGGAGATTGCTGAGAATCCAGATGATGCCTACAAGTACACATCGAAAGGGAATCTGGTAGCCGTAGTCAGTAACGGTACTGCAGTTCTTGGATTAGGTGATATTGGAGCACTTGCAGGAAAACCGGTGATGGAAGGAAAGGGTCTTCTATTCAAAGCATTCGCAGACATAGATGTTTTCGACATTGAAGTTGATAGGACTGATGTCGACGAATTTGTTGAAGCGGTCAAGGCGATTGCCCCTACTTTCGGAGGAATTAACCTTGAGGATATCAAGGCACCTGAATGCTTCGAAATCGAACGTAGGCTCGTCGCAGAATTAGATATTCCAGTAATGCACGACGATCAGCATGGTACAGCAATTATCTCTGGTGCCGCCTTAATCAACGGATTGGAAGTTGTTGAGAAGGATGTCTCAGAAGTCAAAGTGGTAATTTCTGGCGCTGGTGCGAGTGCAATTTCTTGCGCTCAGCATTACCTTCGCCTAGGAGTTAGCGAGGATAATTTGCTAATGTGCGATAGCAAGGGAATCCTCACCAAATCACGCGGTGATAATGGTGAGTTAAACGAATACAAACTCGCCTTTGCAAGGGATGTTGAAGACGGCGGATTAGCAGAAGCAATGGTCGACGCAGATGTCTTCCTCGGCCTATCAAAAGGAGGTTTGGTCTCTGGAGATATGGTGGAATCTATGGCCGAACGCCCATTGATTTTCGCTCTTGCAAATCCTGACCCTGAGATTCTTCCAACAGATGTTCAGGCAGTCCGTGATGATGCAATTATCGCGACTGGACGCTCAGATTTCCCAAACCAGATAAACAACGTACTCGGATTCCCTTACATCTTCCGTGGCGCACTAGACGTGCGTGCCACAGAAATCACAGAAGGAATGAAAATGGCCGCAACCAAGGCTCTTGCGGATTTGGCCAAGGAGCCTGTGCCGGACGAAGTCGCCGCTGCATATGCAGGAGAACAAATGCAATTTGGACCTGAATATCTGATTCCAAAACCGTTTGACGCACGAGTCTTAATTTGGGAAGCCAGCGCAGTAGCTCAAGCAGCTGTGGATGAAGGAATGGCGCGAATTAGCGCTGAGGAATTCGACTTTCAGAAATACAGAGAGGACCTTGAGGCAAGGTTAGGATTGACTCGTTCAATTATGCGACACGTGATCAATCAAGCAAGGAAAGACAAGAAGAAAATTGTCTTCTCGGAAGGTGAAGAGCCGACTATTATCAAGGCTGCAGCTCAATGTATGGTCGAGGGAATATGCGATCCAATCCTTCTAGGTCATCCTGAGCGTATTGAAGCGGTCAAGGAGGAGCTTGGGCTTAATTTTGATTGCGAAATTATCGACGTAAGATATGACCCTCGTAGACGTGGAGATTATGCAGATGAGTTACACAAACTTCGCGGACGTAAGGGGCTAACACGAAGGGATGCGATTAACCAATTGAAATCTCCAAATTACTTTGGTCCAATGATGGTACACTGCGGAGATGCTGATGGATATCTTGGAGGCATCGCCCATAACTATCCAGATATCGTGAAACCATGCCTACAAACAATTGGCCCTGACCCTTCTTCGCATCGAATTGTGGGTCTATACATGATGACNGTAAATGGTCAACTGATGTTCATTGCAGATGCTACAATNAANATCTATCCAGATGCAAGAACNCTGGCAGAAATTGCCATTCAAACCGCTAAGGTTGCTCGAAGGTTTGGAGTTAGTCCAAAGGTTGCTATGCTTTCATTCTCCAACTTTGGAACCTCTAACGAATTGCGTACTGACCGAATTGAGGAAGCCATCGCAATGGCTCGTGAATTAGATCGCGGTCTGGTTATTGATGGCCCAATGCAGGCAGATACTGCTCTTGTCCCTGACCGTCAGAATGAGTTCCCATTCATGGAATTTGATGGACCTGCCAATGTATTGGTGTGCCCTAATCTGGCTTCGGCAAATATTGCCTACAAATTGCTTCAGAGAATTGCGGGCGCAGAAATGACTGGGCCAATTCTAGAAGGTCTAGCCAAGCCTGCTCACGTACTCCAGCGAGGTGACTCGGTTAGGCAGGTTGTCCACATGGCTGCAATAACTGCCGTTGATGCACAAAGGCACGCAAGACAGCGACTGTGAATCAAACCTTTTTGCATGGTGGCAAAAGAGGACGAACAAATGGATAACTCTCAGGGGAGGTTTAGTTTACGCCTTCTTCGTTACTTTTTGTTACTGATTTTGGCTGTACTGAGCTTAGCAATTCTTTCGATGATATACGAGGGTTGGTTATTCGGTGGAGTTTCCTTCCAACAAACAACAGTGGGCTCACCACTATGGTATATTGGCCAAAGATTGGTTGATTCGGTTTATCCGTCGACTTGATTATTGACAAACTAACACGAATCATAGGGTACCCTTTGATTCATGTTTCCTTCAATCCGCTTTCTTTCGCTTGTAGAATAATCTCCAAAGATAGGCGATTATCGCCACTAAGCCTATCGCCCAACCTGGAATTATTAGCAGAATAGCAGCAATTGCTACAATCTCTTCCAACATTAAATTCCCTCAACTATTGTACCTTCTTTCTTGCAAATCATTCTGATATGCTCTGCCTAGATCAGACCCGTTTTCTGCAATCCAATCACTGAATTTGATTTCTCCTAACGGCTCTTCTTCCGATGCCACCAAACCGTTCATCAATCCTCGAATCTCTGCTCTAGTAATGACTCTGTCACCCAGGAATATCCCCATCATTTGCCCCGCTAACCAACCAATGATTGGAGGTATTGGAACAATCAATCTAGTCACTCTCATACTCTTTCCTATCAAGGATACAAATTCTCTGTAGGTAAATCGCTCNGGNCCGGCAATNTCTCGAGTGATGTTTTCATCACTNGCTCCAAGTTCAATCGACACNCTTGCNACATCACGAATATGCACTGGNTGGATAGGATACTTGCCAAAACCAAATACTCCNAATATTGGNAATTTTCTCATNATCCAAGCGATATTATTGATCAGAACATTTCGNCCACCGCCAAAGAATACCGTTGGTCTNACGATNGCNTAGGATTGCCCGGATTCCCTGAGCAATCTCTCAGTCTCAACCTTACCTGCAAAGTAAGTCCAACCTGGGGCTTGGTCNGGTTTTGCAACACTGAAATGGACTANTCTCCTAACTCCNGCTTCGNTAGCAGCATCGAACAATTTCTTGCAATTTTCAACAGCGATTCCATGGTCAAAATTCCGCTGATTATCGTTNTACCGAACCCAATATGTGTTATACAGTACATCTGCACCTTTCAGAGATTCTACCAATGATTCGTAATCATCGAAATTCAATGGATGAACTTCGACTGCACCATCGAATGGATCATCCCTGGCGGCAGCATTGGTAAGGGTACGAACCTGTTTTCCTTCAGACAGNAGTTGCTTTGCTATCCATCTGCCACTATANCCGAATGCTCCGGTTACTACGTGCAGCTCAGAAGACATTGTGTTGGGCCACACCGGTCTTTTCCTCAAGGATTTGGTGGAGATTCTACTTCTTCATAGAGAATTGAAATCGATTGATCGATGTCTATGTAATCTTGGCCACTATCATAACTAATCCTTAGGTCGTGGATTTCGTTTGTTATTCTGTGATGTACCTTCCAATTCGCAATTTCACCTTCATCAACAGTCGTTGGACGAACCAAGCAAGCATCCTCCGCTTCATCGAAAAGGCGCCAAGTGATTTCCACTTCTCTACCTCCTCCAACATTCTCGATTAGTTCTGGGTTTTCTACATCTGAGTCGATGATTATCATCGAAGGATATAGTCCCGCATTCTTGGGTATGGAGTCTATTTCAAGGGAGGTTGGCTCATTCGTTGTATCTTCATTCCATTCGATATTGAGTTCTATTCTTACAATAATTGTTAGGTTCTCTCTTGATTCCATCTCGTCGATTACAAACACATCTAGATGGTAAATCCCGTGCTCGGAGAATTCTACCGAAACCGTTTGTGATGTTTCTGCGGCCACTAAAATAGGGCTTCGACCATCATTAGGATCTATTCCAAAACTAACTAACTCATGCTCTGAGCTTGTTTTTGAAAAATCAAAATCCAGGATTACGTTTGATTTAGATTGTAAATCTCCATCAACGTATGTTTCAACAATCGTACCATTTGTAAATTCATAATTTACCATCAATTCGATTCCGCTATTTTCATCGGAATTCGTAAGGCATCCACCAATCGCAGAGGACAGTAAGAATACCGTCAGTATCGCAACTGGGTTGATGCGCACGATTGAATCAAATCAATTTCTGATTTAACGGAAATGGTTTGTCGTTCTAATCTGAATCTTCCTCTACTTCTACTTCCTTTACCTCATCAAGTGATGGAGGAGGAGGAATCTGCGAGTCGGATTCAACTAGCGAAGATTCTTGCCTAGAATAGGCAATCGCGCCTAGAATAAGCAAGAAAGCGAGGGCAAATGCAATTCCAATTCCACCCGAAAGGACTTCAGTTACTCCTTGCTTATCCATTGCATCGCAGATCCCATCATTATCGGAGTCTGTAGGCCAATCTCCACTGTCCATTGAATCAGTTCCACAATTATCTTCGTCTATATCGCTCCAATCATCGCCATCTCTGTCGGCATCTATTGAATCATCAATGCCGTCACCATCGGTGTCTAACCAACGATTAGCATCAAGGGGGAAATCATCCTCTGAATCCAGATATCCATCATTATCGTCATCTGTATCCTCGGCTACTGAACCTGTTAATCCTGATTTATGCTCGTCTGGGAAGCCGTCCCCATCTGTGTCTCGACCCATTGCTGGGTCCATAGGCCAAGCATCCACAGTATCATCCACTCCGTCTCCGTCATCATCAGAATCTTCCTCAAGAGAGGTGGGGCAGTTTGGAATCACGAAAGAATCGGGGCGACCGTCTCCATCTGAATCGATGTAAGCACATGCTTCGTTTGGGAAGTCGTCTTGATGGTCTTTCCAATCATCATTGTCATCATCATCATCCTGATTATCTCCGATTCCATCCATATCATTGTCTTTCCATTCTTCAGAGTTGTAAGGAAATACGTCTTCGACGTCAAGATAGCCGTCATCATCATCATCATTGTCGAGATTATTACAGATATCATCGCCATCAGTGTCAGTCGGCATTGAGGNNGGATCTATTGGNGAGTGAGAGCAAGCAATTTCTTCCGAATCTAACCAACCGTCATTGTCGTCATCCAAGTCTTCTGTAATATCGTTACAGCCATCTAAGTCATTATCATTAGAGGCATCACTTGTCCAACCTTNATCTCCTGTAGGGCANTTGTCCAATTCNTCGACTACTCCATCTCTATCATAATCTAGAATCATTACTCGGATTAGAGTGCCATTTTCTACTGAATTGAAAGTGTGNCCACCCATNGTGATACTACAGTCGTTCTCATTNTCTTCACTGTAACAGTTTGGTATTGACATCGCTATGTCGCCAAACTCATTTTGNAAGACTTGAGATACTGGGGAAGCTGACCTAGTTGTGGAGTATACTCCTCGAATCCAATNGCTGTTTGCTTCATCATCAACCTTCAATGCCCAACCGATTCCATATGAACGGCCATTGTGTGTTTTACCGGCAACTTCNATTGTACAAGGTGTNACTTGCCAACAACCGGAACCTGCTACAATAATTTCNCCATTTGAACCTACAGAAGCTGAATGAATGTAAGCATCTCCAGTTTCATCNGANTCCCAAAGGCCCTCCCATTGCTGGTTCTCNTGGTTCAATATGCCCCACCAAGCATCTGAACTACCTGAGTTATTTACCCAATATCCAGTTACTGTGAAATTGCTAGAATAATGGTTGCCACCCACAAGTACTCTGTCATCATCGATTGGCACCATTACTTGGACATAATCAACTCCATCGCCTCCGATTTTTTCGTACCATTGGTAAGTCCCATCGGCAGAATATTTTGCCACGAAACCGTCTCTACGAGTGATTACATCATCAGGAGATAATCTGAATGCACAAGTGTCGAGAAATGTGCTGTCATGACAAACTGAACCAGTCACCAAGACACCACCATCAGATGTCGCGACGATACCCATCTGTTGGAGAGACCAATAACCTCCTCCAAGAGTATGGTCCTCTGTGGAACTACCGAGGGTCTTCACCCAATTAATAGAACCATCAGAGGATAATTTGGCGAAAAATATGTCCGCATCTCCTTTGCTTAGTGGCCCTTGAACTCCATCTACTGAGTTCAATCTGCATTGGGAGCTACCAACATCGCAGAATGTACCCTGAAGGTATATTTCACCGTTCGGTCCCTCGTCCAAACTGTGGATCAAGTCATTTCCATCCGACCAAAAAGCCCGTGACCAAATTACCTCTCCAGAAGGGTTCATTCTGAAAATGAATGCGTCCAAGTTTCTTCCCGGTGCTTCAAGTAGCATACCGTCTCCTTGGAAATAACATTCGTTTGATAGCCAACAAAATCCACCGGCTACTAGGACATCACCGTTCTCTAGAACAATTATCTCATCGATTCGATCACCGTATCCACTGTGAAATAGATGTGCTGAGATTCTGTTTCCTCCATTGTCCATTACCGCGACGTAAGATGGAGTGAAACTCAGTGTTGTTTCGGTTCCAGATTGGGAGGTTAATTCACACTCAAAAGTAGAACTAACTTCAGTACTTGAACGACCACATAATGAGCCTCCATAATACAGATTTCCAGAATCATCGTAATCCATTCCATTTACAGTCTCGGCATACAAAGAATCATCCACGAGATGCAAAGGATCTGGAACATTATTCCCACTTCTCATTTGCATTGAATCTGGGTTTAGTTCGCTTGTTCGTTCAATAGCAGAAGAAAATGACATCAACAGTAGAATGCATACTGTGGCCATGACGGATATCTTACGCATGATGCGAAAGAAATTCTCTCGTATTTTATTTTCTCCAATGTTGATTCACATTCAATTGAATACAAATCAGAGCAGGACCTTAGGAGATGAGGCCAAAACCTGCTGGCTACATCCTTCTTCATACTGTTGGAAATTTTCCCTAAACATCTGTGCTAGAAGGTTGGCTACATTGTCGTATCTTTGCTTATCTGACCATGTTTCTCGCGGTTGGAGAATTTCACTAGGAACACCTTCACATTCTAGAGGTACTGAGAAGCCAAATCTCTCATCCTCGACAAACACTACATCTTCTAAATCACCGCGTAGTGCTGCATTCAAGAGAGCACGGGTCCAACGAATTTTGATCCTATTTGACTCGCCATATCCGCCTGCTACCCATCCAGTATTAATCAGCCAGCAGTTGGCATTTTGTTCGCTGATTTTCTTCGAAAGTAAATCTGCGTAAATACTTGGATGGCGGGGCATAAACGGCGCGCCAAAACAAGTTGAGAATGTGGCTTGAGGTTCAGTTACTCCAATTTCTGTTCCGGCAACCTTTGCAGTATAACCTGACATAAAGTGGTAAGCGGCTTGGTCTGGAGTTAGTCGAGAAAGTGGAGGTAAAACCCCGAAGGCATCACAGGTCAAGAAAACTACATTCTTTGGATGNCCTGCAGTTGAGTCAGGAGTTCGNTTTTCTATGGCTTCGATAGGATANGATGCNCGTGTATTTTGGGTAAGGGTTCCATCATCGAAATCGGGAACTCTATTTGAATCAAGGATTACATTTTCCAAAATTGTTCCAGGCATTCTGGTTGTTGCAAAGATTTCGGGTTCGTCTTCCTTTGANAGACCAATTAACTTGGCATAGCAGCCNCCTTCGAAATTGAAAACTCCGTCATCCGACCAACCATGTTCATCATCNCCGACTAATGCCCTGTGAGGATCAGCGGACAGAGTNGTCTTTCCTGTNCCGGACAGTCCNAAGAATAAGGCCGACTCNTCTCCATCGGTATTTGCTGAGCAATGCATTGGCATGATTCCTCTTTCTGGTAGAATGTGATTCATTATTGTGAAGATGGCTTTCTTGATCTCGCCAGCGTAATGAGTTCCTCCAATAATTACCAAACCCCGGTCTAATGCCAGTATAACGAAGACTCCGGAATTTACGCCATCATCATCAGGGTCAGCGACTAAGTCGGGAGCGTGTAAAATCGTGTATTCNGGAACATGATCAGTCAATTCCGAAGGATTACTGCGAACGAACATATTGTGGAAGAAGGCAGCGTGCCAAGCCTTCTCGGTAACTAGTCGAACAGGCATTGCATAATTTGTATCAGCACCACAATGTGCATCTTTGACGAATAATTGATCTGCGGAATCAAGGTGGGATTGCACCTTCTTGAGAAGATTCTCAAACACCCAGCGACTTGTTGGGCGATTCACTTTACCCCACCAAACATGGTCTGCGTATCCTGGTTCGTCTACGATGAAGCGATCATTGGGTGAACGTCCGGTGCGCTCTCCGGTGGTTGCGAGTAAGACTCCATGTGCTGTCATCTCTGCTTCACCCCGCTGTACAGCAGTTTGATGCAGTTCATCCGAGGAGAGATTCCAATGCACTGAGCCGCTGGGAGTTAATCCATGCGTCGACAATGGGGTCGCTGAGATGGCGGCAGTGGATGAGCCCGAGGTGCTCTCCATGTAGTGTGCCTCAGATGTTTACCTTTCAACCATTACGGATAATGCGCGGAGATGTTTCCTCCAAGATATCGATATTCAACTATTCCTGACGGGGATGCGATTATCGCCGAATGCCGTTCCTCGCGAGGGCGTGAGCGAGGAGAAGGACGACCGCGTGATTCGCGAACGTCGATTCAAAATCGGTGCAAACCTCGACATTGGAGACTTAGGTTTAGGCAAAAAATCCGAAGGAGTTGAGGATACTAATCCAAAAGACCCCAATATGAACGAAACCGAAGATGTCGATGAAGCACTAGGCGATGTCTTCGACCCCTTCAAAGATACCTCAGGCAACGAAGCAGGAGCGATCGCTTCTGACGGAACAGTAGCCAGTGCCCCGGAAGATGACATTGTTACATCGATGGCTAAGGATGGAGAACGACGAGTAAATTGGTCACTTATGGTGTCGATGATATTCGTCTTTAGTGCCCTAAGCGTAGTTGCAGGAACAGCATTCCCACCAATGATTTCATTGGTATTGCTACTAATCTTAGCCGGTGGAGGATTTGCTTTTGGAGAACGATGGGTCCCTGACAAGAATCTGCACTTACTTGGCGTTTCGTGGGTCATAATCTCAATGAAAGTTCTTTACGGTCTTGCAATCGAGTTGAATCGCTGGGAATTAGGTGGTTTTCTCCCAATTTCTGTAGAGGTATTGGCCATTCTATTGCTACTCCTAGTTGCACTTAACGTGTACATAGCGTATCGTCATGATCACGATGCAATCGCTGCACAGGCAACTCTCGTTCTACTGGCTATTGGCTCTACTGCAGGATCGATAGGAGGAGAAGTTGGAGTCGCGGTGATGATTCTATTGGCTACCTTGTTGCTCCATGGTCTGGCACTTCACCGACACTCTGGGAACCTGGCAGCACTAGGGGTCGCAGCTTCCAACCTGTGGATAGGTATGCATGCAATTACAGATGGTTTTACTGCTGGATCTTTGGTTATAGAGCCTCTTGATACACCACTAATTCTATTCTTACTATTGATGCTAGTATCAGGAATTAANGCTGCTATGGCAGCGCGTTTTGCACGNGAAGAAAACTGGTTCTCAGAGGGATTCCGGGCGGTCGGACTGGGTCAACCTGGACTTTGGGGGGTATCGATTTCTTTGGGAATGATTGGAGCATTAATGGCAGTCGCGTCAAGCCGAGAAGATTCCGGATATGCATTGGGAATGGTTACCTCTCTTGCTGGAGCATTTGGAGGTTCATACCTCGTTGTAAGGGGTGTAGAAAGGCTCAGAGTAGCCATACCCTTGATGGCTGGTGCGACATTATTCTCTATATTGCTAATTTTCGGAGACTCCACCGAATCTGTGTCATTTTTCGATCGATATGAAACATTCACTATTTTCGCTGCACTTTTGACTGCATTTGTGATTTTACGGGACCAAAGCCACGTTACTGATCGTGTGTTGTGGGTTGGTTCGGTCGGAATTCTAGTTTTGTTNGTTGTACTGATTCCTGCAAAATCTGAAGCGAATGGNGGGGACGGTGGTTTGGNCCTNTTGGGCCTTCTCACCGCTCTCCATATTGGAACTGCAATTCTCGCAATAATGCGGCAAGCACCTTCCCTGGCAGGTGCTACAGTGCTTCTCCCTTGGTCTTGGGTTCTATTGCAGGAATTTGTAATCGAATCATTCCGAACTGTGATTATAGCAAACGGTTGGACAGACCCTGGAAATCTCATTGATTTAGCGACAACTCCCTTTGCCGCCTATCTAATCATCTCTGTAGTACTGATGCTTATTGTGAATTTACAATTGGGTGAGACAGGAGTTAATCTAGCAGCAGGATTTCTCGGAATTACCGAAGTATCAGCCTCTATTCGAGATTCGGGAGCATTGCAACTGTGGGCGATTGGACTGTGGTTACCAATGGTCACCATCGTAGTGATGGCACATGCTGGTGGTTTTACCGCAATTACCCTCTTGGCCGTGGTTTCAGTCGTCTCACTTTCTCACTTGGGTGCTGAATTTGCTGGGAAAAGACTTGGGGGGCCAATTGCGTTACTGGGAGTAATAGCAGTCAGCGCAGCAGTACTAGGATGGAGGCATGGATTAGACGAGATGTGGATCATTCTATTGCTAATCGCTACTGCTTCAATTCTNTATCGAGGAGACCCTGAGGATGAGCCAATATTCACCAACGGAATGGCTCTAATGTCTCTTCCACTAATTATTGCAATTTCCACCAAAGAACCGAGTCGGATTCTAGAATCTANTGATGCAATCCCCAATATCGACTTATCATTGACTTCCGTTGCTTGCACTGGTNTGGTGATGGCTTTCTATCTTCCTCAGGCAGAGAAGATGGAAAGATTGCTCAAACCAGCGGCAGCGGCTCTTTGGTTACTGGTGATAACCATCGGACTTTCTGTCCAAATGCAAAATCAAACCTCAACGATGGCTGGCATTACGTTGTTTGTACTGAGCGCTTTATGGCTTGTAGCCAGAGGAGAAATCAGAGCTGAACTGAAAACTTTGTCACAAAGAGACCAACTTCTCTCAATTGCAGGTCAAGATAACGTCAAGAAGTTGAGCCTCGGAACTGGGCAATTAGACTCTTATGATCCAAAAAGGCTCGAATTGGAGCAAAAACGCAAGAAAAGAAGGGACCTTGCCACAACTGAAGATGATTCTGAATTGTACACCACAGATGTATCCCATAGGCCAACAATCGTGCTGTTGGTCTTGTTCCTAGTTCTAGGTTCGGTAATTGTTTGGGGTATGCTATTTTCATCTTCCCCCTTCATTCTACTCATGGCCGGAATTTTCGCAACCGTATTGGTTTCAATCGCCAGATTACGAACCAAACAACTCGAGCTTGATTTGCCAACAGTTATGGGAATNGAAATGCCGATTGCATATTCGATAATTGGCCTGATAGTTGCATTAATCTCCGGCCATTTGGGGCCGGGAGCAAGCAATAGAGAATTGCTTGACTTAGCAGTGGTGACGATTCTAATTCTACAATTTGTGATTATCTCTCTCTACCAACGTGATAACCTACTCGATAGGATTCCGATTGCAATTGATTGGTTCGTNCTACCTCTAGTCCTAGGCAGGATTGCAGGGGCACTCCTTGTTGAGTCTCTACCATTCCCATTTACCGTTGACCCATTCGATGGGGACTTGATAGAGTGGCAGATACCTTGGTTGCTTCTTGAGGCATTGTTAATNTTCACAATCCTCATTGATGCAATGATAGATTCCCGAAGGTCCAGTGTAGGGAGAGATACGCATTTAGGAAGTTCTGGAAGAGGTCTGCGCGCCCTTGCATATGTGATGGTGTCTTGGGGTCCTGCTGGAATTCTTGCAGTTGCTAATGCGATATATGCTGGACGTAAACACCGACAGGTGGAAGCAGTGGGGTTGTCAATAATTTGCCTACCATTAGCACTGTTTTCGATGGGCACATTTATTCCACAAATTATCGAATATCTCGATTGGATTATTCTTACAGGCGGGTTTGTCATGCTTGGATTCGTGGCTGCATCTGTACCAATGAGAAATGGACATTGGACTATGATGGCTGCTATTGATAGTCACATTCTGATGTTTACTGGACTAATTATGGTTAATATTTGGATTATTTATCCAATCGCATTATTCACCATATCAACCACACTTTGGGTTGTCGGAATATTTCATTTGCGCCGCGTTTTACGAATCTGGGGATTCGGAGATCTCATCTTGGGAGTTGCAGCATCTCTGCTAATGCTAGGNGCNGCATCTTCGATTGATGCAATTGGATTATTCCTTCTGTTAACTGTAGTCGGAGNCGAACTAGCTCTAGTNACTTGGTTAGGGCAAAGAAATCAAGAAGCATTGTTACNAGATTGATTTGANNCGNTATATCGNAACGGAATTAAGTTAATCATCCGATATTGATTGCTAAGTTTATGGCGGGCATANTTGAGATTCTAATCGAACGATTACAAAATCTCAATCCAATAGAATACTTCACCTTCAGTGTNAATGCATTGGTATTCATTTTTTCAAAACAAATAGCTAGGTTGCACGGAGAAGATGATCTCGCAAAAACAAGGTTACGACTACGAACTTTGCATTCATTCAACCTAGTCGTTTTCTTGGCATTTATCATCTCAATTATTTTGTTGAATAGTTCATACCCCGATGAACAAATCAGTCAGTCATCTCTCTGTCTACTCATTGCCTACGTGATCTACAACATTTCAGATGGATTGATTTTGCATAGATATGGGGAAGAGATTTCGGTTATGGGTTCGGCAAGAATTGTCGAAACTGCTACATCAAGAACCTTAGAATTGATCGTTCTTGGTATAATTTTGATTACGTCTGGAATTACTCTAATCAATATCTGGGGAATTACAGGTATTCTCGAAACTACAGGTGCGATAGGATTCCTAGCGTTACTTATTTTCACAACTAAGGATTACTGGTTGAACGACTTCTTGAGTGGAATTTTGATAATTAGTGGGAATAGCGCTAAACGCGGTGATGTGATTTCTATTCCTGATCTGAATGTTCTAGGAATAATAATGGAAATCGGTGGTCTTCAAACTCGTGTTCGTGATTTGGCTCAAGGTCATGATATAGAAATACCAAATAATGCGATGCTCAATCATCGAACTGACTTTTTCAAGGATAATCCAGGAGGGCCGCACAAAGAATTTGTAGAATTCAACATCGGATACGGTGTAGATGCGAAAGTTGTCAATGATTATCTGATTCAAGCATACAGAGATGCCAAGTCAAAATGTACTGGTTTGGATGAAAATCGTCAACCAATTATTTCCCTGAAAGAAAACGGAAATAACGCAGTTAGATGGAGGATGACTTATTTTGTTTCATCCCCAAGACAATTACTCAAAATTAGAGATGAGATAAACTTAGCAGCGTATAATTTGCAGACTGAATTCGGCATCGACCTAAGTACGCCTACATTGGAAAAGTCTGTCGCCGATAATTGATTAATGGCGTTCTACAATCGATTTTGCAATTGTCGATTAGTTGAGTTGTGCAGCACTAACCTTGATGACTGACAGGGTGGGGTCACCCACTGTGTCCCGCAGTTGGATATCAGACACTCCCGATGAGGTCGAGCACCCAACTGTACCTCTTGGCATCAACGAAATGGCCATTCCGAGGGCCGCAATTTTACTCTCATTAGCCACTGCCGCCCTATTGATTGGATCAACTGTTGTTGTTGGATACAGCGTTTACGTATTCGTCAAAGAGAATGAAGATGCATTCTCGGTAACCGATCGGGACTTATTGAAGGATGATAACAATCGATGGTACTGGGAAGTTGACTTGTTATTCGATACGTGTGATTCTAGATTAGGAGATTGGGATTGGCCGGATGTTCTATCTGAACAAGACGATGTATTCCTTTATCCTGGTGAATTACGTTGTGATTGGGAGCATCAAGGAGATGGTGATAGGGCTAGTGTTGCGATTTACAATAGAGGTAACCAAACCCTAGATATTGTTTTGGAAATAACAGGGGGAGAGGTTGTCTTTGCCTCAGAGGGAGATACCTTGCTTACTGTGAATGAAATAGGAGTAAATGAAACTGCTATTGTTGAAATTCAGCTGAACAATGCAGTAACAGAGCACGATATCCAGATTCAGGCATCGCATCTTAATGTTCGAGAAGCGGAGGTACTTCTCGATGTGCATATTTTCGAAGGTTCCAATCCTAGAGATTTGCACGCTAGTGATGGAGATACTCTTGAGGTACATTACAAGGTTTGGGACGCAGATACAGAACAGCTTCTCGACGAAGGAGATTTACTCGTCACCGCTGGCGATGATTCGAACTTCATTCAAGGATTTGGATGGTCTGCAATAGGTCTAGATATCGACGGAGATAGAGGCTTGATACCCGGTATCGATACTGGTACCACTCACGTCACATTACTTCCTCCACCGATTGCCTACGGAAACAGCGATGGCAGTGAACTGCAAGAATCTTGGTTGCGATTTGAGTTGAAGGTGGATAGAGCAACCATATGAGTACCAGCGGACGGGAAAAGGACTTGAGATCAACAAAGGAGCGGAGTGCATGAACGAGGAGCCAAGCCACTACGCTCTGAACCCCTCATCGGACCTGGTGAAGAGGGCTTCGAAGGTTACCAAGGCTGAATCCGCTCGGAAGGGAGAACCGAAATTCCACATGACTGAAGACATGCGACGATTGTCCACCCCTTGGTCTATTTCTCAAGTCAGAGCTGAACAAATTCAGGCTACCGACCTTCCTGCTGGAGTAATCCTCGATGCAGCGGCTGGAAGCGGTGTGCAACTTATCGCATTGACCACCGGCTTGAAGCGTCCTGGATTGGCTNTAGAATTAGACCCGAATATAGGATTACTATGTGCTGCAAACATGCACATTACCGGTGAAGAGTCAGACCTACAGCGTACCATGGACCGAGTTCTGGTTGGAGATGGAACGGATGCTGAGAATGCTATCACTGCCTATTGGAATAGCCTAAGGGANGCAGGAACTAGGGCACATCCACCNATTGGCATGCTACATCTAGANCCTGCTAGNCCAAGAGATGCACAGAGACATGAGATTGATGAGATGCAACCTGCACTNGGCCCNTTGCTGAAGGCNTGGGCTAATCATCTAGAAACTGGCCCACGTGGTCCTGCTGTTTTGCTTGATTTATCGCCTAGACTAAACGAGGACCAGCGTTCACTTGTTGACGCTACGATTGAGACCACTTTCCCGGGAATCCCAAGAACTTGGGAATACCTGAGTCAGGGAGGAGGTAGAATTGACCGATTATCTGTTTGGATCGGCTCTATTTCCTCCAAAGAACCTTCTCGATGTATCAGAATGGGTAAAAAGAAGATTATGGCTACAATAGAAGGTAAGGTAGCAGAATCGGAATTAGTTAGCATGAGCTCTCCTCCGCCATANGGTGCATATCTGACAATAGTTGANCCGGCACTNGTTCAATCNGGNCTTCATGAGGCTTGGCTTGACAGGGCACTTCCAGAAAATNCGGGACATTCTTGGCTCAGGCTTGAAGGTAGAAGGCCTCTACTAATCAGCACAGACCCATTGAATGAAGATGACGAAATTGANGCTTTTGTGATTGCAAGCGGAGAAATTGTCCAGCACCGCCTAACACCGCCNGAACTTCATACAATCGAACAAACGGCCGCTTCTGCTGCTCGTAATGGTGTTGGCAAGGTTACCCTCAGATGTAGTCTAGATCCAGACGAACATCCGACTCTTCAGCGAAGGCTACACAAGGCTATGAAGGAATTTGATGGCGAAAACGGATTCATGGTGGACCTAGATTTAGATAGAGGTAGTGGAAGCCATACCCTATACATTGTTTGTAAGGAGCAGTGAAGCGATTAGCAATTTTCACGCCCCGTAGGGGCGGCCGTCTCCTTCAAATATGGAGGGTAGGTCGGCGGGATGCCCTATGAGGGCCATCGGGCAACCGATGAACACGGGGGAACCGTACTATGGCAAAAGTGAATGAAGCAGAACTAGGAGAGGATTTCTCCTACATCCTGAGGCTTGCAGACTCTGATATCGATGGTCTTCGACCGATTGCACAAGGACTTACTTCNATTAACGGAGTTGGACAGCGATCGGCCGGTCAGATTTGTCGCATGGCAGGNATNGATGGAAGTAAACTCGGAGGTCATCTGACCGAAGAAGAGCAAGACAGGATTCGAACAACAATTGACGAATATGCGTTGAACGTGCCTTGGTGGCTCGTCAACAGACAGCGAGATTTGCAGTCTAACGAAGACGCGCACATCATCGGAACAGAAGTCNGATTGACTCGAGACGATGATGTAGCANGATTAGCTGCAATCAAGACATACCGCGGAATACGCCACCGCAGCGGCCACAAGGTNCGCGGTCAGCGTCTTCGCAGNAATGGTCGAAGTGGTAGCACACTCGGTGTGCAGAGGAAGAAGTGAGGTGGTGAAGTATGGGNCATCCTAAGTTTGCAAGACCTAAGACTCAGACTCCAACACACCCTTGGAAGGCTGCTAGAATCGAAGAAGAACACGCCCTCAAGGAGCAGTTCGGCCTGAAGAAGGTCGGTGGAATGCGCGAGATTTGGCGAGAGAAGTCAGCCCTAAGGCGTCACCGAAACCAAGCGATGAAACTCATTGGNAGGGTTGATTCCTCAGAAGGTCACTACGCTCAAGAGAAAACCGACTTGGTCGATTCTCTTGTTCGCAAGGGACTACTAGCAGAGGGGTCCAGTGTGGACGATGTTCTGCAGATTACCGTAGAGCATATGCTTGCTCGAAGGCTACAATCAGTGGTCTACTACCGTGGTCTTGCGCCGTCAATGCGGGCAGCTCGAAATATGATTGTTCATGGACACATCTCGATTGGTGACCAAAGAATGACAGTTCCTGGATACAAGATTCTCCGACAAGAGGAAGACATGCTGCAGTATAGCGCTACATCGGCTTATCTAGATGAGAATCACCCATTCCGTGTTGAGATGGAACAACTCCGAATGACTCGACAGACTGAGGAAGGGGACTTGGAAGAAGTCGGTGGAGTTAGAGCTACCACTGACAATGATGATTTCGTCCAACAAATCAAGGCTGATGCTGAAGAAGCACCTACAGTAGAGGAAACCATTCCTGAAGGAGGCGATGAGTGATGGGTCACAAGGCTGTTCTACACATCTTCAGCACATACAACAACGTGCTGATTACCGCTACCGATCTTACCGGAGCAGAAACTCTGGCAAAGGTTTCTGGCGGAATGGTAACCAAGAAGGGAAGCGATGCAGGTGGTCAGTTTGCCGCAACAAGGGCTGCTGAGATGATTGCTGAAATGTTAGCTGAGAAAGAATTCGACCAAGTTATCGTCAAGTATCGAGGAGCTGGAGGGAACCGATCCCACAGTGCACCAGGTGCTACCGCAGCTATTCGTGCACTAACTCGTGCGGGCGTACAGATTACTAGAATCGAAGATGTAACTCCAATCCCGACCAATGGGACTAAGAAAAAGGGCGGCCGAAGAGGCCGTAGAGTCTGAGGTGATTAAGATGGTGAAAATAGAAGTTCTAGACATGGGTGCAGAGAATGCTAAGCTGTTGATTAAAGATAGCGACCGTGCATTCGCAAATGCTCTTCGCAGAACAATGATGTCTGAGACACCAAAGATGGCAATCGAGACTGTTCGCTTCCAGATGGGATCCTTTGATCTATGCCTTTCTTGCGGACACCTCAACCCTGCTGCTGCAGCACGTGAATCATCTGGAGGATCAGGTTGCAATCAGTGCGGAAAGAAGTTGGAAAAAGAGGGAGTTGACTATACAGTTTGGGAAACTAACGGTGCACTACCAGATGAGATGGTAGCTCAGCGCCTTGCAATGATTCCAATCCCAACCGACCACACGATGTTCCATTACGAGGAAACATGTCCAACCTGCAAGGATTTGGTCCCAGAAGATCGCGGATGCCCTACTTGTAACATGATATACACTTGCAAGGCATTCGGAACTGAAGAGGGAATGACCGTAACTGCAGGTGACATGATTTACCTAGGTGATCAGAGTCTTGAGATTCCTGAACACTACAGATCCATTCCAATTACAAAATTGTACAAGGGACAAATGCTGGAATTCTATGCCACCGCAGTAATGGGTCGTGGAAGCCAGCATGCAAAGTGGTCTCCTGTTTGTGGTGTTACTTTCGTACCAAGGCAAGTTGGAATTCTGAATAACAAAACCAAGGCTAAGATTCTCTGGGATTTGAATCTCACAATCAATGCGAAGGATTTCGATAAAGATGGACGACTTGAAGACATTGAGAAGGTTGAGACTCTCGCAAAGGAACTCCACCATGTTGGGGATGGAACAGAGATACAGACCGAATTCAAGGATGCAATCACAATCGAAGATGTACCTGGAGAGTTCATTTTCAGCTTCGAAACAGATGGCTCAATGAGCCCACAAACTGCACTGGAGATGGCTTCCTCTTCTCTATCAGAGACATTCAGTTCTCTTGGAGACGATCTGAAAGCTGTTCTCTGATGCCGACGTAGCATTCTTGCAGTGCCTCGGAGATGAAGGCGTATGACTGCGGTCTTGGGTAGAGGCACCTGCGGGGGTCACGTCACACTACTGTTCACAGTCGAAGACATCGACGAGGACCCCCTCAAGCAAGGTAGTCTAGGCGCTGGGTTGTGCCTGAATGATGGGGCAGAAGCCATTGCTCGAGGGGAGTTAGGTGATTATTCCCTAGAAGTGAAACTGCTAGATGGAAATGGCGATTCAAAAATGTTCCAGCAGGTTTTAGACCTGCTGAGTGAGGAAATTTCGGCGATTTCAGACTATAGTTGGGAAGTCGCGATTAGAAACAAATTACCATCTTCACAAGGATTTGGAATGTCGGCCGCCGGCGCAATTGCCGCCGCCTCTGCATTCCAAAGAGCCCTTGGATTACCCCATGAGGAGAGTTTTCGAAGATCGCTTGCTATCGCTCATATGGTTGAGAGGCAGAATTCAACAGGGCTTGGAGATGTTACTGCACTAGCTGCCGGAGGAATAGAACGCAGATTGAGACCTGGGTCCCCCTACTCGGGCACTGAACTATTGAACGGGCCTGGCCATTCCGAAGGTTGGACAGAAGATATTCCTGCAGTTTTGGCTTGGCGGGCAAATCCAGGAAGGCATACATCGGAATATATTGACGATGATAATTGGAAAGAATCGATTACAGTTGCTGGAAGAAAACAAATGGAAAAACTGTCAGAGGGCCCTTGGAATAGTTCTCGATGGGGAGAACTTCTCGACTCTGCAGAGAAATTTTCAAAACTCTCGGGATTGAGTGATGATGCATCTCGTTCAGAATTGGTTGAGATAGGAAAAAAAGCCACACTAAGAGCTGGTTTAGATTCAAAGACAGCGGTTTTATTGTGTATGTTAGGGGAAAGTATTGCCATTGTTCAGCGAGACCTTTCAAAGGAAATCTCCCTAGAGAATTTATTATCTGAATTAACCGAAGATGGTTTGGAAGCGACTCTAACTCACGTAGGTCCACTATCATGAATGCGAGCCTCCAGCTCGCTTTTCATGAAACTCATCAAGTAGAGTCAAATCTAGAGGGCTAGCATCGAGTAAAATTGCACCTCTTTGGACTAAAGAACCAGTAAATCCATGTCTATACACGATTGCTCCTTGGCCGTATTCCTTGACGTACCTGTCAACTTGTTTCTGAGTCTTCTTCCGGGGGAACCTTAGGTCCGCTCCATAGAAGTGCTTNGCATCAATCCAGGCACAAGGAACTCCATTGATTCTGACATCATCAAGCAANAGCAGGTCAGGGGTAACTACNGCTCGNCCTTCAGATTCTTTCTGCTCACGAAGTAAATCCTCCTGTCTTCGAAAACGNATGTCTAGNGAATCAAAGTGTGCACATAGNATGTCTTCGAAAACCTCNGCAGCCGTCTGAGTATCGGACTGATTGACNGAACTGACCTTGTCGGCTTCTTCCGCTTTNGNAAANTCCTCNTGGTCACGTTNNTTCATTCTNTCNGGATTTTTCANNGTCTCTTTNATTCGATTNTTNGACCATCCNCGNCCNCTTAATATNGCNCTNAATGTATTGACNGGAGGCGCATCAAANCGTTGNGAAAGNGTNAGTACNCCCTCACCCTTATCGTATCGTCTNCGTAATTGNTTTGCATTTCNCATNAAGCGNCCNTGNGAATGNACACTNTTTTCTTGATTCANGGCACCNCGAAGCGAAAGTGCNTGTTCNANGGTTATTGGAAGNTGNTCTATTTGTCCTCTAATTTCNTCGACTCTTTCTTCCGGAAGGAAGCCAAATTCTCCAGGTTTACAGACAATATCGCCTACCTTCCTTTGGATGTTTTTTGGAACTGCATTAGTTTTCCACTTCAATTGCCTTTCTTGTGGAGGGGGGTCGATTGATTCAGGCATTCCCATAGGAGGAGGTGACTGATTGAAACGTGCCAAGGCTTGCTCAACAGCATCGGGATCACCTTGCGACCATGGCCTAGATTCGGCATCATTGGTCGGCTTTCTTCGGGACCGACGCCTTCTGCGGCGGCCTCCACCTTCCTTATTCTCGCTCAACGAGTCTTGCGAGATGTCGGACGTCCATGAACCCTCGCGCTAAAGAAGCCCGATTTCAAATCATGAATTACTGGAGTTTCTGTTTCGATTACGAGCATATAGATCGTAAGCAAAATTACGTAAGGGGCTCGGAACGAACCAAATTATGGCACCGAAATTATAGGGGAAACCAAGGCCAAGAAGAATGCGAATAACCGCTGAAGATTGAGCATACCATTTCCCAGATTCATCGATTAAAAACACTGAGTCAAGTTCTCTCATCTTTGCCGGACGATTGCTTAGAACTTCTTCACCCTCGGTGGTCTCTTGGGCTATAACCGAGAATCGATTTGATGTATCCCGCTTGTTAATGAAAGTCGCCCAGCCAGTACAAACCGGACAAAAACCATCGATGAGAACGGTGTACTGAGAGCCCATCACTAACACTCTCAAACAAAGGCGATACCTGGCTCCAATGGGAAAGCGAAGCGTGCCTTTCCTCCAATATCTTCACCTTCGCCAACCGGATATGTAACAACAGAATTGACTTCCAAAACAGTCGCGATAAAGTCCGCAGCAGAATTGATTACTTCGCTTTCATCAAGGCCGCTCAAG
>NYXO01000028.1 GCA_002685415.1 Methanobacteriota archaeon | reverse complement strand
CTCCGGCAAAGAATGCACCCATGAATTCGAAGACTGCAGCAATAATTACCGCTTGCTTCAGAGTTAATGCTCTGGAACCAACAGAAGTCCCCATCGCATTCGCTACATCATTCGCTCCAATGTTCCAAGCCATGTAGGCACAAACGGCAGTTGCAAGAATCAGGACGAGCCACATTATCGGTTCCATTGACCCGACACGCACGGCTAAGGGTACTTGATAGAGAAGTTACGTAATCTATATAGTAATAATTAGATTGGCAAATTTATGCCAATTGGGCCTGGTGAGCAAGACGTCCGTAAATTACAACTTACAGGTGGGTCAACTTACACTATGAGTTTGCCAAAACCTTGGATTTTGTCTAACAACCTAAATGCTAGAGATGGAATCCGTGTTGATTGGCGACCAACGGGAGAACTTTCTCTTTCACCCCTAGATGTTATTGACGATCTCAAGACAGTTGTCAAGTTAAATCTAGATCAAATTCCAATAGCGGCACTTTACGATCATCTAATGGGCGCTTACTTATCTGGTGTTCAGGAAATATCAGTTCAAAGCGAAAGCCCACTAACAAGGAATTCTCGAAATGATATACGCAGATTCTTACGCTCTACTAGGGGTTTTGAAATAGGTCAAGAAACGGATAGTAATGTGCATTTAATCAGTTTGCTGAATGCAGGAGAGTTGCCATTACATGCTAGTTTGAACCGCATGTACCTGTTATTTTCCTCAATGATTCGCGACATATACGATGTGTTAATTGGGTCAGATGATGATTTGATTAGTGATTTTGAAGAGCGCGAGAGAGAGGCTGATGGCCTACATTACCTAATTGAGAGACAAGTTGGTTCGATGTTGGACTCACAACATGTCGCTAGGTCGCTAGGTCTGAGTAGGAAGGAAGGTGTCGAACACGCTAACCTAGCAAGATCATTGGAGAGGATGATGGACCATGCCCATGAAATGGCTCGTTTAACTTTGGAAACCACACCACGGCCTCGTTTGAAACAAGATGAATATCCCCTTTCATTACTACCAGTTTGTATGGAGGCACTGAAGTCTCTAATGATCAATTTGAGAGTCCACGACCCCTACCAAATAGAGGATGCTAGGGAATCCTTGAAGGCGGCTCAAATTGCCCTAACAGAACATGAAGAGAGACTTTGGTCTGGTCGAAGACAAGCTTCTCGACTTCTATTTGAAGACCGAATTTCAGAATCAATCCGCAGGATTTGTGCTTATTCTAGGGACTTTGGAGAAATCCTTCTCAATATGATTGCATATGATTCAATTGAGCGACAATGAAAACTACAGCAAGTTAGCGACAAGTTCTGGTTGAGTTAGGTAAACCAATAATCCGATGCCAGCAAACATCATCATCCATGCTCCTGTAGCTTTGACAATTCCTGTGGATTTTCTAAGGAAGCCAATCATGGCTTGTCGCCCCATTCCTACTAGTCCCGTCACCATTACCATTAGCATTGTAACAGAGAGAATCAATCCACCAAGTCCGGCTATGAATGCCCCTTCTCCTACTACGGTTAACCATGCTACAAATGGGAACACAGCCGCAGCAGTACAATCAACTGATGCGGCAGAATAACCAATTCCCCAAAGGTACATATTTCTTCGAGGAGTGAAAATTTCATCAGTTTCCCTTGTTTGGTATTGGTCTAAAATTCGCTGGACTCCAGCCAGTAAATGACTGGTCCAACCTAACAACATCAGACCTCCAAGGATTAGAAGTAACCACGCTATTGCAATTGCCACTTGGTGGAGAATTCCAGATAGTGGTATGACCTCACTTAGTCCAAAGATGATTATTCCAACAATTGTGAAGAAGGTTAACTGACCTAACGCAGCATACCCGCCGACTTCAAACGAATTTGGTATCCTTCCAGTCAATTTTCCTTCCTGCCGTAATTCATCCTCTCTCATACCTAGACTGAGATAATACGTGATGAATGAAGGCAAGACAGGGAAAGCACAAGGAGAGAAGTAGACCAATATCCCGAGGAATAATCCGATAATGAAAACTCCTGAAACAGATCTGTCTGCTTTCTTTATTCCAATTCGGAGGTCCTCTGCCTCTCCAAGATTGGCTGCCTCTACAGCACTGTCAAAACTCTTCCAGCCATCGAGTGGAGTCCCTGTGTTTTCTTTTGCGACAACAAACCCTTCGTGGTCGATAACCAAAGCAAGAGGAATAGATTGGGCAGAATAATATTCGGTAATATCTCCTCTTTCTCCATCCTCCAGAAGTACAACATCATCGCCTCCATTTACGATTGGCCATGGCATGTGTCGGTTGGATTCGGGGTCACCAAATGTTGCGTTAATTTGTTCAAACGATTCATACTGATACCAAGTTGCAATCGATACTGCAATTACAGGGTATTCTCCATCAAGACCTTCCCATTCTGCAAGATTGTCATCTATATGTTCCTGAACATAGTGGCAATTGGCACAATCTATTGCCATGAAATCTAGGATTACCACATGACCACGCAGGCTACTCAATTGGATTGTTCCATCCTCAGCGGTGTAGAGGTCGTCTATCCCTTCTCTGTTCATAGATGGGGCAACCCAATCAGGAACTTCGGAAATATCATCAGAGGTGCCGTAAATGGAGGAGGTTAATCCAAACAATGAGAGGGAAGCGAACCCGATAATACAGAATAAAACCACGCCAATTCCAAAGGCCTTCCAGGTGTCTGATTCCTTCAGAACACCGAAGTCCAAACCGGCTTGCATGTCATTCACAAGGCCATTTTGCTTTTGATTTCGCCGTGTCTAGGATTTTCCTTCAATTGAATCCAAAAGAGAGGATGCACCTATTCTGAATCTTCTAGATCCATCTTTGATTATGCTCGGGTCTTGTTGATTGACAATACTAGTTAGCCTATTCACATCATCCATGTTTCCAATACCTCCGGATAATTTCACACCTAGCTTTTCTCCGAAGGCTCGCTCATGTCGCATCACTTCGTAAGCGAAAATTGCCGCTGCATCATCACTGCAGCCTCCACGTTTACCGGTGCAGGTTTTGATGAAATCTACTCCTGCTGCAAGAGCCATTCTAGCAACTGCTCGCATTTCTCGTTCCTGTAATAGTGGGGTCTCAAGAATTACCTTGAGTACGCATTCGCCTGCTGCGCTCCTCATTTCCTTGAGCAACTCAAGTTCGAATTCGTTAGGAAAATTCNCTTCTTTTCGTGGTTCAAGTACAACGTCTATCTCATCGACTCCAGCTTCTACTGCACTAGATATTGCATGACTAATTTCATTGATATCAGAACTACCAATCGGGAATCCAGAGGCTACTACCGCCAATTTGATGTCGGGGCTCAATCGTTCTTTGACGAATTCTGTATGTTTGGAAAAAACACATACTGCTCCAACTTCTGAGGAATTTGCGCGCGCCACAAATCCCTCTAATTCTTCCTCAGTAGCNTCGTGATTNANCAAGGTAAAATCGAGGCTTTCGATAACCGCTTGAGCATCCAAGTATATTCCTCAGGAATGTCGCTCTCTGAATCCGCGCATAAACTCGACTAATGCCTCTACCGACTCTATTGGGCAGCCATTGTAGAGGCTAGCTCGGATTCCACCTACCGATCTATGTCCCTTTAAGCCGCCTAATCCAGCGGCTTGAGCCTCTTCTAGGAATGTGCTTTCTAGTTCTTCGTTAGCGCATCTCCAAGTCACGTTCATGANTGATCTAGAAGATTTTTCTGCATGCGGAACCCACATATCGGAACTATCCAATTCCTCGTATAGAAGGGATGATTTTGCCCTATTCCTCTCAATTGAACCGGCTAATCCTCCGTTTTCTTCAAGCCATTTGAAAACGCAATCAAGAACAAAAATTCCGAAGGTGTTTGGAGTGTTAAAGAGAGAACCTTTGGAAGTGTGGATTGTATAATCTAACATCGTTGGAAGTCTTCCTGCCTCTGAGTTTTCCTTTGCTCTATCCAAAGCCCAAGGTGATAGAATTACCAGGGTTACTCCCGAGGGTCCGAGATTCTTCTGCGCCCCTGCATANATCACATCATGAGCGGATACATCAATTGGAACCCCTGCGATATCCGAGGAAGCATCCACCACGATTGGTTTNCCNCCGGAGTCGGGTAAGTGNTGGTGCTGAGTNCCCATNAGAGTGTTATTTGAGGTGTAATGAAGATAGATTGAGTNCTCAGAAACAGTNTATTCATTATCGGTTGGAACGGAACGAAAGCCGTTTTCTGAATCGCTCCAAATATTGTTTGCTTNACCAACTCGATTNGCTTCTGCAATCGCCTTTTTNGACCAAATNCCNGTTTCGATAAAATCTGCCTGCTCTCCTGGTTTTAGAAGATTAAGGGCAGTCATGTAGAATTGCAGAGATGCACCCCCCTGTAAGAAAAGAATCGTATAATCATCGGGCACGGATAATACTCTGCGAATTCGATCCATTGCACTATCTACAACCGCTTGGAAGGTGTCACTTCTGTGACTGATTTCACATAGCCCAAAACCACTGTTGTGAAGATTTGGAAGAGCCGCCTGAACCTCCTCTACAACCGATAATGGAAGCACTGCCGGACCAGCGCCAAAGTTGTGGATGCGCGATTCTCCCACGCCCTTTGGGCGTGCTTTACGGTCTTTCAGCACTTCTGCGCGCAAAGGGTTGGATTCAAGCAGTATGATTTAGCCGCAGGGTTCGTGCTTCGCATAGGCTTGGTCATGCTTCAGGGCGCTCGCCATGGCCACATGGCAGCACTGAATGCAGCGGCTAAAGACTCTGGAATTGAAATTGAAATACATGAGTTACGCAAGGCGGCAGATCTAGACAATGCTCAACCACACGCACTTGTATTTCCAGGGGGTGAGTCAACAACCATGCGACTTACAGGGAACGATTCTGCTTCCGAACTTTTACCTGCAATTTTTCGTTGGATTCGCGAAGACAGCACAAGACCTGTCCTCGGTACCTGTGCTGGAGCAATTCTGCTATGTGATCCCCAAGACGGCGGCGAACCTTTGNTCGCNGCCGAGATTGACCGTAATGCCTACGGTCGCCAAGTAGATTCATTCCAAAGTGCCTTNGATTCAACACTACTTGGCAGGCANTTTCCCGGAGTTTTCATTCGNGCTCCNAGATTTACCAAGGTNGGAGATACTTCAGAAGTCGTGGTAACTCTTGANAANGAAGTTGTNGGAGTAAGNCATGGAAATAGATTAGCGTTNACTTTCCATCCTGAATTATCACAAGACTACGCNTTCCATGAATGGCTCTTNCAGACCGCTAAAGAGGTGGNANCATGACATTTTCAGTTCGNCTTCCAAATGTCCCNGACCTTCCTGAACCNGCNATNGCTGACGATACGGAAGGCTGTATCCAATGTCAGATGGGTTCGAAGCTAGTNTTGTTCATCACAGGTCATTGCCATTGGATGTGTGATTATTGTCCACTTTCAGAGAATCGGCGCGAAATAGATTGGATGTTCGCGAATGAACGTAGAGTGGAAATTGGAGATTGGGATGCAGTAATCGAAGAGGCTCGAGCGATGAATGCTACTGGAGCNGGAATTACCGGAGGAGATCCTGTTATGGCAAGGGAGAGAGTTTTGGAAGCGTGTAAAATTCTCAAAAATGAATTTGGTGATGATTTCCATTTACACATGTATACCAGTATTCCATTCAAGGCAGAATGGGCGAATGATTTTGCCGAAGCCGGATTAGATGAAATCCGCTTCCATTTTCTAGATTTGGAATCCGAAAAATATACCGAAACNATGGCTGCCTGCGTCGAATCTGGNATNTTAACAGGNGTNGANATTCCTTGCGAGCCAGATAAGGAAATTGAATTGATGGAATTACTCGAAACTATGCGAGATATGCCTGTACAATTCCTCAACCTCAACGAGTTGGAGATTACTGTAGGCAATCACGACAATATGGAACTTAGAGGTTTCAATTTATCTGATGAGATTACCGCTGGTGCAGCAGGTTCTGGGGAATTAGCTACACGAATGAGAGACCGAGTGATAGCGGCATCTATCGGAGCCCCTGACCCTGAAGAAGGCAAGGTTCGTGAGCCATATCCCTACCATCTGAAGTTCTGTACTGCCACATACAAAGACAGTGGGCAGTTACGTCGGCGCTTCATCCGTCGGGGTGAACATACAATTTCTCCACATGAAATTCTAACCGAAGATGGAACACTTCTATTCGGAGCAGTTGATTGTAGCCTGGAAGACTCAGAGGATTGGATAGAGGAGATTCATACAGAAACGGGCCTACCAAGGAGGTTCATGTTGTATGATTCCGAGAATGAAAGAATCGAACTTCCTCTTTCTATGGCAGAAGAATTAGTCGGGGAAATTGAAGCACCAATTTCCTTAGTTGAAGTGCATCCAACTCATGAAAGATTAGAGATGACAGTGGTATATCTAAATCGTTGAGTTCATGTACTCTCGAGATAGATAGTAGGGTATGCCGGTGCAGACGTACGATGCTGAGGTGACAGGAGTCGACCCTTTTCGTCGTCTTTCCGCATCTCAGGTAAACCTCTGGAAGGCCTGTCCTCGTCAGTGGTATTACGCCTATGAAGAGAGGCTAAAAGGTCCAATGCCACCAGTTATTATTCGCGGAAATGCTGCAGAGGAATGCATCTGCAGAGTTCTTCGTGATTCTCCTTCTCTAATTACTCCCGATGCTTCTGATATTCTTATTTCACCATTAAATGAAGCTGGTTCTCCAGATTGGGAAGACGAAGGAAATTGGATGGCTGCTAGACTTTCATCTAGGCCATTAGAAGACTGGCCTACAAGTAGAGAGGCGCTTATGGAATGGGCTCTTTCACGAGTTGAGGTTCACTTTGATAGGTGCTGGGAGGCAGCGGTTGAAGATTGGCAATCAACACAAAATAGAGCCGGTTCGTTGGAGGATGTTGACCCTGAAGAATGCATAGAAATGATACACGAAGGAATCAAGATGCATCTCGATGAAGTCGAGAAATGTATGGCTGCGAATGGCGGCCCAAGACTTGAATCTTGGAGGAAAGGAGAAGCTCGAGATGAAATCCCTGCACCGGATGGTTTCCCTCTAAAATGGAATTCTCCGCACCCTTGTGCTCAGACACAAGGAAGCGTTACTTGGTGTGAAGCTTGGGAAATTGTTAGGCCTTGGTTTGTTGACCCTGATTCGAAGTCATTTACTCAAACAACCTGTATCCCAGAGGGTTGGTTCCAGGGTGAATATGATTTGGTGTATCGTTGGGATGACTCAATCAATATCGTCGACATCAAGGCAAGCATCGGAAAGGGAGATCGTTCTTTCAATTATGTAGAACAATTGCGACTCTATGCTTGGCTTTGGTGGGAATCTCATTCACGGTCTGAACAAGTCAGTAATCTGGAAATTTGGTATCTTGGAACTGGGACTGTAAAGTCAATTAAATTACCAGAGATTTCTGAAATGGAGACCTACCAAAAGGAAATTGCTGATCTCTATCAACTCTTGAGAGCGGAAAATCCATCGATAGACGATTGTCCACCGGAGCCTGCACCATTGAGACATTTCGACGCGGGTGGCATACCTGCTGAACCCCATATCGACCCAGATCCATTAGCTAGGTGTAAGGGCTGTGAATACAGAGGATTCTGTCCTAAAGGAGAGCATGACCTAGAATTAACTGCTGAGAGAAGAATCGAACGTCTAGGTCATGCATGGCCAATCACTCCACTGGGGGAGATTGAACCTAGAGTTGATGCAATAGGTGAAGTGATTGGGCTCTCCGGGCCAGAATTACTAGGTGATGGTACAATCAAGGTACATTTTAGGTTGCAAGATGGATACGATCGCGCGAAGGTACAACCTGCTTACAATGGTGGCCCGAGTAAAATCAGTCGTTCTATTGCAGAAGGTGTCAGAGTCAAGGTTTCCAATGCATTACCTAGCCTTTGGCGTGGGGAATTACAACTCAACTTAGATGCAGATTCAGAAGTCAGTATAGCCGATGAGGATGATTCTGCGGCTGTAGTGGATGTAGAGACTAGGGTCAGCATTGTAGCAAGAGTTTGGTCTATTGATTCCTTCCCTGATGGGGTTGGTAATTCTCGTTGGGCTGCTACCCTTGTTGATTCTACAGGTTCTGCCCAAATTGTTGCTTTCAAGCAATTCATTCCTTTGAGTGCGGCTGCAGTAAAACGTGGAGACACTATTGCAATCCTAAATGGCGAGAAAGGAGAGTGGGGTGGTCGCCCTCAAGTCAAATGCGGACCAGGAACTAAGGTCGTTATTGTCTCAGATGCTGAGGATGTTCCAGAATTCTAATTCCCCCCTGCTGTGCCGGCAAAACCTTCAATTGGATTAGTTCATTGACCAAATTGAATAATTATGGTCTTTGAATTAATTGAGATAGCAATTATCATCGGTGCCGGTTATTTCTCAATATTTGAATGGATTAAGAAGAAGGACATAAAATCGAATGAGAAAAATGATTTTTTCGTACCTGCGGCATTTCTGGTGTTTGGAATTATTTTTGCGTTTACGATTGGAGTAGATGGAGAGGGCTTTTTCTTTCCATTTGCTTCGATGATTTGTGGTATAGCTGCCGTCCCATTAGTGATATCCCTGGTGATGACCGGTATGGCTCAAGATCAACAAAAGTTGGATGGTGAGTTAACTTATAACGAAGGAGATAAATTTTGGATCATTCAAAATAAATTAACACCTCTGAGTTCTGAGTTAGAGCAATTCGACGGCAAGGAAGGTAAGATCACTGAGGTAAATGCTGATCGAAGTGTTGAGATGAAATTTGCAGATGGCTCTGTTGGTACTTTTTGGTTGACTAATCTGAGCAATATTCCCCCAGAACCGCCAAAGTCCGAGAAGAAGGGTTGGTGGCAATAAATGGCGGAAGGAAAAGGTAACATCTTGATATCTGGAATTATAGTAGTATTAATGATTGGATATTCATTAATTCCCTTATCATTTCTAAGCCATATGGGTAGAGAAGCACCCGGGGCTATGGCCCCAACTGGGATGTTTGACCCCTTCATTCTATGCTGTCTTCTGATTCCATTAGCGATTGGGACTCTCTTTTTGCTGAGATAATATGAATCATAGTGGTTAGATTTTGTAGTGGCGCCGAGAGAGGGATTTGAACCCCCGAGTCCAAGGGACAGTGGATTTCGAATCCACCGCAATACCGGGCTATGCGATCTCGGCAGTAAGCCGGCCACCTGCGATTTGGTCATAAGTCTGACTAGCCTCCCTCGGGTTGATGCGAATTACGGTGAATCACGAAGACGGAAGCCCAAGTATTGTCGAGGCGGATGCACCGATAAGTATCGCCGAAGTTTTGAACAAGCTCGATATTGCAAGTTCAACAGTTCTTGCGGTACTTGGTGAAACTATCGTGCCTCATTCCTCAATAGTCACTGAAGATATAGAAATCGAACTGATAGTTGTATCAAGCGGTGGTTAAGTCCCCACGAAGTGTAGTTCCTGGTCCATAAGTAACTAATTCCTCATCTTTTCGCATTACTGCAGCCTTATTTCCGAGTAATTCAAAAGAGTCATTTTTACATCGAAGGAAAGATCCTTCATACAAACCGATTACTGGCGTATTGTTGGTTTGATGGTATTCACTAACTCTTCTTTCACGGGTTTCTCCAAAGTGTTGTTGGAATTCTCCATCCTCATTCTCCCTATACCAAATTCCCCCAGGGTGGTAATGAGGGTTGATTTGAAATGGGACTATGCCAAATGTTTCGAATGAAGGAACCATTGTAATTGCCATATCATTGGTTGTCTGCATACTAGGGCAGGCTACATTTGCACCTGCACTAACTCCAGCGTAAGGAACACCTCTTTGCAATACTGCCTCCCTAATTGGTTCAATGAGTCCTCTTTCGTGTAGGGCTCGCACAAGCAACCATGTATTCCCGCCTCCAACATAGACCCCATCCATTGCCTCTATGGCGGCTAGTGGGTCATCAAATTCGTGTAAGCCAATTAGTTCGTATCCAGATTGCCCGGCAAATTCTTGCATCCTCTTAGTATATCCGTCGTAATCATTGGATGCAAATGGGACAAACACGACTCTTTCACAATCAGCAAAATTTTCTGACATTAAGTCGCGGTACAATTCTCTGCGTTCATCTGTGCCGATTCCGCCGCTTCCAAGCAGTGCACGCATTTACTTCACCATTCAGACGTAGAAATCATCAGCTTCAGCAGGCATCCCAAGATGATCTTCTATAGATCCGCTAACTTCTATGCTTGCGAGTAATTTCCTTGCGGTCTCTTCTGTAGTGTCCAAGTCGATACCTAGTGGCAAGCCAAGTGCTTCCTCAATCCAACGCGCTAGCCTATCTGCTGCGATTACATCTGCTGACGCACCAACAGTATCAGCAACTAATGCAACCGCTGGAACTTTGTGTATCGAAGAAAGTGAGACCAAAAGTCCAGCAACCCCTATCATCCCAGCCTCAGGTTGAGATTTACTTACTTCGATATCATTGGCTTGGAGGTTACTTCTTACCTTTGCATCCGCGCAAATCACGTGGATTGCTTTCTCTTCAACTTCAGAAGCTAGACCAGCTAAGACCAATAGTTGAGGTGTCGAATTCGCCATTTCCAGGATTGCTTGTGCAACCTCGTGTTGCCCTGTTGCAGTCATTGGCTGTAACTCACCAGTTACCGTCACAACATATCTTCCATCGGGCAACATTACTCGATGGACTAGCATTGATGGAGGAGCAAGTAGTCCGTCTTTGTCCAAAGTAGAGTGAGGAGGCATATCTGGGTGGAGTATTCTAGCAATTAAGGTCGAAGGATTATTTTCAACCAATGCGTCAACTACTAACTTGCCAACATTTCCAACACCAGGCAAGGCTTCCAAAAGAGCGATGTGTTCAGGTAAAGAACTACCAATCAACCAATGTATGTGAGCACGACTCATTCATCTCCCTCCTTACGAGGGGTGGGCAATGATTCAATCCATTCGTCGCTCCCAGCGTCTTCTCGCTGTCTTCTACGTGCTCCTTGAGCATCTTGAGGCGAGTATTTCATAGGTGCAGCCGAAGTCATCTTCCCTCCGCACTCCTTACATTTTTCAGCAAGTCCATACTCGCCACAAACTGTACACCGTTGTAGTCTCGTCCGAGCCATCCCTGTCCCTCAGTAAGCACGTCCGCTTTCAGAGGTCTTTGAAGTTGTAGCATGCAAATTGGAGATTCACAAGCGTTCGATATCGATTGAACCGTCAACCGAAGCAATGGATTCAGTGGCTGCGGTTTGGGCCCTTTCCCACATTCTTTCAGCGGTCTCGTAATCTGGAGCCTTGATATCAACTCTGTATTCGGGGGCTCCATCGTAGTGACATGTGAGTGTAGCGTCTTCCTCGCCTTCAGCGGCTGCTTCAGCGGCAAGAAGTGCCTCTTGTATTGCATAGACTCCCTTTGAATCCCATACTTCGATGTTGAACAGACCACGAATCTCGACAAATGGAGGGATGATATTCTCTACGGCTAATTCGATTACTGTAGACATCCAATCTCCACTGAAGCCATTATCGGATAATGCAGTTTCAGAAATCGCACACTCCTCTAGGGCGCCATAAAGGGTCCCAAAAATTTCAGTCATTTCTTCTGAAATTTCAGTGGTTTTTTCATCATCCCATCCAGTTCTCTCTGCAACAACACCCATGATCTGGTGAGCACGCTGCTCATTCTTCCAACTTTGAATCGTATCTCTTCGACGTTCTTCTGAAACGCTCTTGATGGATAGGTCAACTCGTTCTCGATCTTTTTTGACTCCGATTACTTTGGCCACGACCCGTTGACCAACTCGAATATGGTTGCGTATATTCTTGACCCATCCTGTAGCGACTTCTCCAACGAAAACAAATCCTTCGCGTGAACCATATCCGTCTAGAGTAAGATAGGCTCCGTTTTCCCGGACATTACTAACTGTACAAACGAGTAATTCACCTTCTTCTGGCCAATTATCGTTGTTCTCAGCCATTCTTGTTCAGTCCCCTTCACTCGAGGACGTCTACGATTGTGCTACCAACTAGCTCGGCTTTACCACCTGCTGGGCGGGCCAATGTGGAACCGCAAATTGAGCAGGAAATCTGGGTTGACGCCCTTTCGAAAATTATAGTTTCATTACCGCAGTCACGGCAGTTTACTCGCAAGAATTTCGCATCTCCCATGTTATCACTTCTCCACGAGTTCAAACTTCTTCGCTCTCTGAGCAGCAGGCTGGTGTGCCTTGCCAGTCTCAGAGCAACGGTAGAGTAGGTTGACCCGCTTTGTTGGCTTTTCACCAGAAGGTTTTGGACGAGGGAAACCTCTGTATCCAGATGTAGCCTTACGGAATCTTCGCTGACCCCACTTTAATTCGGAAGCGCGTCGCTTCTTGACACGCTCGACTGTGTGCTCAGTATGCTTACCAGCGGACGGGCTGTAGCGCATTACCTTACGTGGCATCTTGACCATTACCGAGCACCTCAACGTCTTACGACGACGCGCCCACCTATGACCCATATTTGATTGTGTCGCGAGACGGCGACCTGACTCTAAAGGCGAAGTGACTCATTTTCGCCTAAATTCAGTATAGTCAATTCAAAGAATCTCCCCCCGCTCGAACACTCATGGTCTTTTGGGTGAATCAGGCACTTCTCAGCACCACCCTAATGCTAGCAGCATTCTCAATGTGGAGGATGGGCCCTGCATTCAAGCGTAGTAAATTCGCTGGCCCTGTGGCATTAATTGGACTTGCAGGGCTCCTATTTTTGCCTGAACAACCTCTGTATTTTGAGTCAGATTATCACCGCTGTGAGGTCATTTCATTTTGCAACAATGATGGACGAGAATCTTATCTGAAAGTGGTTTTTTCGTCCTTGTTTACAATTTCATCTGCATATATTGGTTGCTACGCAATAATTAGAGGCTCACGAATTTATTCAGAAAGGAACCTACCTATGTTGGCTACTGGATGGTTTTTACTTTCAGTGTCTTGGTGGTCAATTTTCCAAAGCACATGGTTCGCAGAAGCCTACAGTAGACTAGATGTTCTTGCATGGATGGTTTGTTTTCTATTTGGGACTGCAGCTACAGTATACCTTTTCTTCGTGATTATCAGATACACAGAAAAGAATACTCCTAGAGATCCTCCAATTCAACCCCTAGATGAAAATGAAAGACGTTTAGTTACTGAAATGGTCAGAAGAAATATGGTAGGTGGAAAATAATGGTAAGTTTTGAATTTTCATTTGCTGGCATTGGCTCTTTGGGGGCAATGATGCTAATCGCACTGGTATTCTTCTCCTACTTTTTTGCAATTCATCTGATCGTAACCTGGAACCCCTATCATCGTCCAGTAATTCCTCTGATTTCTTCCCTAATTCTTAGTCTAGGTCCAATGTTAGCAATGGCAATGGAGACAGATGGATCTAGTTCAATTTCCCAAATGCTTGAGGTTGCTTTCTTGTTTACAACATTGGGCCTAGGAGTGATTGTACTTTGGATGCCAATTATTCTCGCAGTCGTCACTTTTCAAATGATTATTGTGTCTAGAAAAAGTCCGTCGGAAGACCCTCTTATGGAGATGTTAGATAACTAATATGAGCATTTGATAACTCCATTCTGTCAGTAAACCTGTTGCAATCCTTTGAGTAACGCTCATAACAAGCCCGTCGGTCGCGGCGTTGTCCTAAGAGGTGGAAATCGTGTCAAAGGGAACTCCAAGCATGGGCAAGAAGCAGAAGTCCACGCATATTCGATGCCGACGCTGTGGCCGACATTCCTATCACAAGCAGAAGCGGGCTTGCTCCTCGTGTGGCTATGGCGAATCTTCAAGACGCCGCAAATTCCGCTGGAGCAAGCGAAACCGATCGATGGCCCAGCACAAGAAGTGAAGACTTCGCTCCGGAAATGGCTAAGTCCTTACTGAATCAGCGNGAGTCGAATCCCGATGTGTGGCATCATAGGTCTCGTCGGGCATCCNGATAGTCAGGTAGGGAAGACTCTCTACGATGGCTTACTTGTTTTACAACATCGAGGACAGGATGCCGCTGGTATAGTAACCAGCGATTCAAGCAATATTTCNCACAGAAGAGCGAATGGTCTAGTCAGAGATGTGTTCCGACTCCGCCACATTCAATCACTTGAAGGTTCAATGGGGCTAGGGCATGTTNGATACCCGACTGCAGGTTCCGCATCAGCCTCAGAGGCTCAACCATTCTACACCAACTCACCATTCGGCGTAAGTCTAGCACACAATGGAAATTTAACAAACCCAGAAGAAATCATTGACACCTTACTTGAAAGAGATCATCGCAGAATCAATACTAGTTCGGATTCAGAAGCATTACTGAATCTATTCGCAGCAGAAATTCAGCGTTCAATCAATGGCCGTAGAGGCGGATTAGATGCACTAAGTGAGGAAGATGTATTCAAGGCGGTCAGAGCGATTAATGACACCGTTGAGGGCTCATATTCAGTTGTTACAATGATTACTGGCTGGGGTATGGTGGCTTTCCGAGACCCCCATGGGATTAGGCCTCTGAGTATTGGTACTTGTGAAATCGATGGATTTACCGAAACTCTAGTAGCATCTGAATCCGTAGCTATGAAGGCGCTTGGATTTGAAACAGAAAGAGATGTGAAGCCAGGAGAAGCAATTGTCGTTAGGATGGATGGAACTAGAAATTCAAGGATTTGTGCTGACTTACCTGCTCATACCCCTTGCATATTCGAATATGTTTACTTTGCACGCCCCGATTCTCGTTTAGACGGAGTGTCTGTCCATGGGGCAAGGTTAGCCATGGGTGCGAGGTTGGCGAATCGTATTTCTGAGGAATTTCCAGATCATGCGATCGATTGTGTAATCCCGGTTCCCGATAGTGGCAGAATTGCTGCTCTTGAATTGGCTAGGGAGTTAGGCGTCTCATATAGAGAGGGATTCGTAAAGAATCGATACATTGGTCGAACATTCATTATGCCCGGGCAGGCCATGAGAAAGGATTCTGTACGAAAGAAACTAAACACGATTAGACATGAATTTGAAGGACGAAATGTACTAATTGTCGACGATAGCATCGTCAGAGGAAATACTTCCAGAAGGATTGTTGAGATGGCTAGAGAAGCAGGGGCAAAAAAGGTCTACTTCGCTTCAGCAGCACCACCTGTGGTTCATCCAAACGTGTATGGAATCGACATGCCTGCAAAGCATGAGTATGTCGCTCATAATCGCACCTCTGCAGAGGTCGGTGAAGCGATTGGTGCTGATTGGTTAATCTATCAAAAACTCGAAGATTTAGTTGAATCATGTTTGGGTGCAGGGGATAGTCGTCTTGCAAACTTTGACTGCTCATGTTTCGATGGTCGCTATGTTGCAGGCAGAATCGACCAGGCATATCTGGAATCCTTAGAGACCAAGAGAAAAGATTCTGCTAAAGCCTAAATTTGGTTAATTTTCAATCGTCCATTTACCCGGCACTGTGAAAACCACTAACTNTTGGTTGAGGTTGTGAAGGTTGACAGTTTGCCGACAATCGAGGCCTTTGCCGAGATTGAAATGCNTCAGGATGTGGTTTCTTCCTGTGTACTCGAAAAATCCCGCTTTGCAGTAGGTACTATCGACGGTAAACTGCAAATTTTTGAGCTAGATAATCTTCTACAGGATGCCGATTTTGATTCGGCAATTATCTCGATAATCGACTCGGATGAATCAATAGTCGCAGCATCGATTACAGGTGAAATCAAGTCACTGACTGACTCANTAAATTGGCANNATGAAATTCAATCAGGAATTGAACATATGGCTAAATTAGAAGATTTAATCTGTGTCTCGGATACCTCTGGATCAATTATTTTCCTTAATTTCAAAGGAGATGAGGTCAAAACCCAATCTCATGGAGATGTAAATCAACTAGCACATTCTGTTGATGGACGTTATTTAGCAATCGCAAAAACAGATGGGACTTTACTCATATCAAGTAAAAACGGAGAAATTCTGCAAGAATCCATTGCTGATCCTGAAGACGTTGAAACAATCTCGCAAGTTTGTTTCCGTTCAGATGGTATTCTTTTAGCCTGTCGAGATTCTCTAGGTATGACACTAGACGAACGACCCGAAAATCGTCTAGAGTGCTGGCACCCTCAGAGAGGNCTTCTGCATACTACTGAGTTACCAGCCATGGCAACTAGCATTCACGCAACCGAGGATGGTGCAATAGTTGGTTGCCAAAATGGGGCGATATTACGATTTAGAATTGGTAAGGAGGTAGAGGAGTTACTAATTGTTGATAATTCGGTTTCTTCAATTATCCAGTGGGAACAAGATTTGATTATTGGCACTTGGTTCAATGCAAAGAGGATTTCATCTAGTGGTGATATAATTTGGTCCTATGAGCACGAGGGTCTAGTAACTGAAATTTTGGAAATTGGTTCCGATTTAATCACAGTTATTGGTCGGTCACCAACGGGCCAAAAACCCGCCTCGATTGTTTTACTTGAACCNAATTCTGAACCTACAATACCCGAGGACGAGTCATATGTCTATGAGTTTAGCAAGGATGCTACAAATGAGTTTGCAGGTGGCTTGAGTGATGAAGAGATTGCCATAGCAGAAGCACCTCCAATACCCTCCAATGAAACTAATGAATTGCTGGATGCTCTGGATGAGGAGTTAGATCATATCGAAGATGAGAAAGTGATTTCCGAGGCAGATTTATTGGCAGATTTATCCGCATCTGCAAAAGCGATTAATCTTCCACCTATTGCAGATGCTGGTGAGGACAAGACCATCCCATCTGAAGACGACAACACTGCAACTATTCTCCTAGATGGCTCGAGATCATACGACCCAGATGGGAAAATTCAGTCTTATGCTTGGCAGGACTCAAATGGCAATGTAATAGGCGACTCAGCTCAAGTTCGAGTCCGCCTGCCTTTGGGAACTCATCCGTTTGAACTAACCGTTATCGATGATAAGGGAGCGGCAACAAAAGCTATTGTTACAATTAGGATTNAATAAATCCATTCANAGCGATGATAAGGCTGTTTTTAGAGCAGGAACCGCTTCTTCCCAAGTAGCAACGATTCCGTAATCTGCAACGCCGAAGATAGGTGCTTCTGGGTCTTTATTTATGGCTACGATGTACTTCGATGAACGCATTCCTGCGAGATGTTGAATCGCGCCTGAAATTCCAACTGCTATGTACAAAGATGGGGTGACAGTCTTTCCAGTTTGTCCGACCTGCATACTGTGCGGCATTCCCCATTCATCTACAACCGCTCTACTGGCTCCAACCGCAGCCCCGATTAAATCGGCTACTTCTTCAAGTTCCGAGAAATTTTCTTTCTGACCGATACCTCTTCCGCCAGAGATAATTATGTCTGCTTCTGATACATCGAGTCTTTCGCTCGCCTTGGAGATAGCCTCTTTGACGGCGATCGAGACATCCGCACTTTGGTCGACGACATTTACCGTAGCACTACCACCTGAACCTGCAGCGTCGAATGCATTTGCTCTCAGTGTAATCACGCAATCACCTGAAACCGTTGAGTTTTCAACCGCCTTACCTGAGTAAATTGGACGGGTGATGGTAATTCCTTGGGCCAAACCAGTAGCATCTTGTATTACTGGAATCCCTTTCTTTGCTGCTACTCTTGAAGCGACTTCACGACCAATCGATGTGGCTCCGGCGATAATCACTCCTGAGCACTGAGATGCGATTGCACTAGCCCATGCCCCACCATCGAATGTGGAGAAGCAATCTCCGATAATTGAGACGACCTTTGATACTCCATCTATTGTTGCAGCATCGTCAGCTCCTACTCCGCCGGGTACTACGACCGTTGTTGTAGCACCGAGAGAACTTGCTGCACCGACTAATTGTGCGGTTATTGGATGGATTGAGTTTCCTGAACTTTCTGCGATTATTGTACATTCCATACTTTCTCCTCCTCAAATTACGTTTGCCTCGTCCCGAAGTTTACTAACAACTGTAGATACAGATTCAGCACCTTCAAATTTCTGACCAGGTGGTTTTTCGGCTGGTGGGGAATGTGAATTTATGCTCACTCCAGTCCCACTAATGTCTACACCCAGGTCCTCGACAGTCCATGTTTCGATGGTTTTTTTCTTTGCCATCATTATTCCTCTAACATTGGGTCTGCGCATTTCTGTGACACCTTTATCGAAAGCAAAAACACAAGGCGCAGAAACAGCCACCTTTTCATGCCCAGCAGAACTGGGGCGAGTTGCTGTAAATTCTCCTCCGTCAGATGAGACTTCGGATACTAGAGTTACCGAGGANGCCCCGATTATTTCGGCTACACCAGGTCCAGTTGAACCTGCATTAGTATCTGCGGCTTGTTTTCCACAAAAAATCACAGATGCTCCAGATTTTTGGATTGCTGCTGCGAGAAGATTCTGTACATGAGTGGAGTCAAGATCGTTAATGTTCTCGACTGATACATGGACCAAATTATCTGCACCTACTGCGGCAGCATCTCGTAGTAACTTTTCACAGCGTGCTGGGCCAGCAGTGATTGCAACTAATTCTCCGCCTGCTGATTCTTTCACCTGTAATGCGGCTTCCAACGCATACTCGTCGTAAGGGCTGAAGGACCATTTCGATACGGCATTTTCATCTACACGACCACCGTTCACGGTGATCTTTGCAGTNGTGTCTGGAACTTGCTTGAGTAGTACAGCGATGGTCATATGATTACCCTTTGACGTCTCTTCGACCCGTGCCACATCTATGAAGATTAGCGACCTCACCGTAGGTGTTTGCGATATCATTTACAGTTCTCTGGTGAATGCCTGTATTCCAGTTATGTGCCGACCGAGAATCAAATTGTGAATGTCATGAGTTCCTTCGTATGTCTTCACAGATTCCAGATTTGCCATGTGGCGCATNATACAATATTCGTCTAGTATTCCGTTTGCTCCATGGATATCCCTAGCCTCTCTTGCAATTTCAAGAGCGATATCTACGTTGTTCATCTTAGCTAGGGAGATGTGTTCGGGAATCCAAGTCCCAGCATCCTTTTTCTGTCCTAGATGATATGCAAGCAACTGGGCCTTGGTTATTTCCCTTAGCATCCATGCTAACTTGTTTTGAACCAACTGATAGCTGGCGATCGGATGAGTNAATTGTATCCGGCTAAGGGCGTAATCCTTTGCGGAATCAAAGCAGGCCTGTGCGGCTCCAACTGCTCCCCATGAAATTCCATACCGGGCGTTGTTAAGACAGGAAAACGGACCTCTTAACCCCTTAACTCCCGGTAAAATTCTATCCTTGGGGATTTTACAATCTTGGAACACTAATTCGCTTGTAACACTGGCTTTGAGTGAGTGTTTTCCTTTCATTTCAGGTGCACTGAATCCAGGATCATCTTTCTCGACAATGAATCCACGAATGACTCCGTCTAATTTAGCCCAAACTACCGCTAATTGAGCAATGGTTCCGTTAGTTATCCACATTTTTGCCCCATTGAGCAAGTAGTGGTCGCCCATATCTTCGGCCTTAGTAATCATGTCTCCGGGATTTGAACCGTAATCCGGCTCTGTAAGGCCGAAGCATCCAATCCATTCACCNCTTGCCATCTTTGGAAGGTANTTTTGTTTNTGCTCTTCGCTTCCAAAATCCCAAATTGGATACATAGCAAGGCTTCCTTGNACACTAGCAAAGGAGCGCAATCCGCTATCTCCTCTCTCTAGTTCCCTACAGATTACGCCATAGGCAGTGTAGGATAGACCAGGACAGTCATAACCCTCTAGCGGAGCACCAAGAACTCCCATTTCCCCAAGGGCAACTCTCCATTCGTCTGGGAAGACTCCATCTCTGCATGCATGTTCGATGTTTGGAATCACTTCTTCATCGACAAAGTCACGAACCATGTCTCGGACCATGCGCTCTTCATCGGTCAATAGTGAATCTACATCGTAGAAGTCGAGGGCTTCGTATGGCATGGATTTCAATCCGCTCGCGAGGTATNCCCCTCATGAAGGTTGCCTGCTGTCGTAATTCGCGCCGNAGGCGCGGAGCANTTAAACAAAAAATCCGAATAAAAATCTCAGCGTCGTTTTCTTTGCTGTCTTGCCCTTCGACGAGCCAAATCATTTCTTTCATCTTGATTACCTATTCGTTCAATTATCCGGTCTTTCACTCTTGTTGGAGATACCAGATATACTAGGCAAAGAACAACGAGTCCTGTTGCTGCTGGAATAGCGATTACAATCCACATATCAAGAAGCCCAGCCTGATCTGATACGTTAGGGGCATATTGGAACAGATACCCACGGCTCGTAACTATCCAACCTGAGTCTACACCGGTAGCCCAAGTTCCTACAATTCTATCGCTGGATAGATTGAGATTATCAATATCTGAATGCTCAAGCCATGGGTATGAGCCATTCAGACTAATGTCATGCTCTACAAGACTCGTAGGAGTCGTTGCAATTAGTGCCCGATCGCCTTCCTGTGCCTCAATGCCTACAAAGTACAATTCCAAATTTTGAAGTCGACTAATACTCGGAATTGAAGCAGAGATATCTTCCGGATTCAACTCGATGTGTGCAATAATTTGATTCTCCGCAATTGCGATGCAGTATGCGGTTTCTCCACTTGGGCATTCAACACCCGTCCAGGGATATCCAGATCCTCCTACCCAAGTAAATGTGTGGTCTCTCTCGATTATACCAATGCCTTCGACAGTAGCACTAACGACACACATCATGATTGTATCATGGCAATCAATTGCGGTTATCTCACTTGTTCCAGAAGCGGATAGTGCGTGTATCTCCGCTCCTCCGTCTTCTGCTGCTCTCATTCTCCATATCTGGCCTTCTTCTGTGCCTAGATAAGCCCAGGAGCCTGCTGTATTCCACGCCACTGCTGTGATTTTTGCATAGTCGAGGGATACATCTGATGCAGCTCTCTCTAGAGATTGGTCTTGTTTCGCATATCTCAGTACGACTCCGTGTTCTCCAACGATGAGTGCAGTTTGACCCCCCGGGTGAAAATCCGCATCGTGCAATTCGCTAACACCATTCCATACCATTTCCACTTGTTCAGAAGGGTCTGTTGCATCTAGGACTCTGACGTAGCCGTCCAATCCATAGACCAAAGCGGTGGTTCCATCAGTGTCGGTGGCAACGCCATTCAGCCCCAGATCTTCTTCGGAAATTGACAAATTCTCCTCTATCACAACAGCAGAGGTTGCAAGGACATTTTGAGATGCCAACATCATGACAATCAGGGATACCAACAAACCGCGTGCAACCACTCCCATGNTAACCGCAGAGTGGGNGTTGGTTTAGGAGTGTGGGATGGCCTGCGATAGTAGGGTAGTCTGTGGCAGTATTGAAGAATGGGTCAGTAACGCGAGCCATCATGGAGAGATTCGAGGTCAAGCGCGGACTAGTCAAACAGGTAACAGCAGATGGAGGTCTTGCGGCTTTAGCAAGCAAACATTTTGAGATAGTAGAGGCAGATGGAGATAATGCATTTTCCGGCTCTCATGATATCATGACTTCAATTGTTGGCCATTATTCAGACAAAGGCGCATTAATCGTTGACGTTACAAATGTTCCACCAAATTTCGATGACCCAGAAGCAATGGCCCGCGCTCAAGATACACGTAAGCGCTGGACTACATTCTTGGACGAGTCCACAGGGTACAATTCTAAACAACGAGGCGACAAGGCAAAGGAATGGGCTAAGAAGGCATCAAAGGCCAAATCAGCAGTCTCCGCTGCTCGCCATTTCATGAGTATGTCACAGAATCTATCTGAAGATGTCAAGGCACAAGCTGAGGACTTGATTGCAGAGATCGAAGCCGCTCTTGACGATAACGATAACACGCGAGCGGCTGGAAGAGGCGAGAAACTCAACAAACTACTAGACTCCTGAGTGGTATAGATGTCAACGCAAGACACGCCAGATGAACTCGCCCCCGAGATTAAGGCGTCTATTGATAGAATGTTCCATAATGTCGAGGAAGTAGTAGGATTAGATCACCTTGCGGGGGTATTATCAGGCTCTAAGAGCCACGGTGGCGACTCTACGGTAAGAGCATACATCGGTTTGGAGCCTAGTGGCAAAGCTCACCTGGGATGGGTAATTTTGGCAGAAACCATTCGAAACATGCTTTCTGAGGGAGTCAATGTATTGATTCTACTTGCAGACTGGCATGCTTGGGTCAACGATAAGTTTGGTCGAGATATGGAGAAAATTTCAGTTGCAGGAGAGTATATGGCAGAAGTTTTTCGGGTATTAATTGGATTCCCTGAAGAAGGAGATGGCCCGGGGCAATTGAGATTTGTGAGTGCCAGCGAGGTGATGGATTCCGGGGCTTATTGGGAAAGAGTGTTACGATGTTCCAAGGGAATGAGTCTCAATCGGGCGCGTCGAACATTCAGTATAATGGGTAGAAGTGAAGATTCTTCAGATGACGATTTAGCCGCCTTCTTCTATCCCGCAATGCAAGCGGCAGACATATTCGAATTAGATATCGATATTGCCTTCGGTGGTATGGATCAAAGAAAGGCGCACATGTACATGCGTGAAGTTGCAGATAGGAATGGCTGGACTAAAGCGACTTGTATCCACACCCCAATGTTATCTGGCCTAAAAGGGCAAGGCGGAGGTAGAATGGACTCCTTTGATCACAAGATGTCGAAATCAGATCCAGGTAACGCAATCTTCGTTCACGACACACCCAAGCAGATAGAGAAGAAGTTCAGNAAAGCATTCCTAGAGGTCGGCAATCCAGCATCTCCTGTTTTCGAAATCGCTGAACATATCGTCCTGCCCAACATCGGTCAATTGCACGTTGAGCCTAAGCCCGAATTTGGCCAACCTAGTATTTGGAAAGATCTAGAATCATTTGTTTCCGCGGTTAGTGGCGGAGAAATCCATCCATTTGACGCAAAAATGGCCGTTGCTAGAGGGCTAACAGAAGTTCTTTCGCCCGTTGTTGAGCATTTTGAGGAAAATAATGCACTCCTTGAGGCGGTTAATCAGATGACCGGCTCGCAGTAATGCGATTAGAGTTAGGCCTCCAAACCTATTTTNACGCCACAGGTATCATAACCCCCCTCTGACGGCGGGCGGGCGAAGGTGACTAGAATATGGCTGGTGTTGGAATCGATGATATTGCAATCTACTTTCCAAAGTTATACTTCGATATGAAGGACTTTGCAGAATTCCGTGGTGCTGATTTTGGTAAACTCAACAAAGGATTGGGTCTTACTGCTATGGCTATTCCAGACGCTCACGAAGATACAGCTACCATGGGTGCAAATGCTTGCGCTAGGCTAATTGATAGAAATCAACTGGATCCTCGAAAAATAGGGCGAATTTATCTCGGTACCGAGTCCGCTCTTGACGGTGCTAAGCCTACTGCAACCTACATCATGGATATGCTTGAACAACGCTATGATGACACCTACGGCAAAGACTGCTTCCGTAATTGCGACGTTGTCGACCTAACTTTCGCTTGTATTGGCGCGGTAGACGCAATGCACAACACTCTTGATTGGGTCGCTAGAGGTGGCGAAGAACAGGATAGAATCGGTATCGTGGTATTTGCTGACAATGCAAAGTACGATCTTGGATCATCAGGCGAATATACTCAAGGAGCCGGTGGAGGTGCAATTCTTATTCGCCACAACCCACGACTTATCGAAATCCCTGATAATTGGGGGGTATCTACAATGCCGGTCCACGATTTCTTCAAACCTCGAAGAGAGGTTGAAATGAAGACCGTGGTTGAAAATGTCCTTGACTTAGCNGAAGAAGCAGGCGAGCCTAAGAAGGAAGGATTGGTAGATAAGATTCTAGCAATACTACCTAAGTCTTCCAAAAAGGATGACATCATGTTTGAATCTCACACTTTGAAGATTCACAAGGACACTCCTGTTTTTGATGGTGCTTTTTCAAACCGATGTTATTCTGAATCAGTCAAGACTGCTTTCGTCAATTTCAGACAAAAGGCAATCAACTCGGGAAGATATGATCCAGAAAATGACGAAATCCTGACAGAGCAATGGAATCGAATTATCGTTCATTTACCTTATGCGTTCCAAGGTAAGCGAATGTTCCCCGACGTATTCCGACATGATAGGCGTCATCTTCCGATGTGGGAAGAGATAGTCTCCGAGATTGGTCCTGAGCCTTTCCCAGAAGATTTTGATGATTCGCCAGAAGGTCTTGAGGAATTTGAGAAAGCAAACGATTCTTATCGGCGTTTAATCTCAAAGACTGATGAATTCAAGGAATTCGTCGATACAAGAATCGAAAAGACTCAGAGGGCTTCAAGTTTAATTGGAAATCAATACACTGGATCCATATTTTTGGCTTTGATGTCAACAGTAGAATCTGATTACTTGGATGGAACTGAAATGGAAGGGAAGAGAGTTGGTCTTTGTGGATATGGTTCAGGAGCCAAAGCCAAGGTATTCGAGGGTATAGTGCAACCTCAATGGAAAGAGATTGCCAGTCGTTTTTCCTTATTCGAAAGATTGTCAGCAAGAACTCCTCTAGACAAGGATGTTTACGAAAGATTGCATCGTGGTTCCCAGAAAGACTCCGTGGTTACGCCAACAAAGGAGTTCGCCTTAGTTGCAGTTGGTAGGGAAGGCAACCTAGAAGGTCAACGAGAATATAGTTGGGTGGAATAAATTCACCCAAGTATTCCATTTAGAACCTCTATGAATCTGTCAACTTCCTGTTTCGTGTTGTAGTGCAATAAGCCAACACGTAGAGCACCTTCTGGCTCCAACCCCAATGTTTCAGATAATTCCAGAGCATAGAAATTACCAGCCCAAGCGAAAATACCCTCTTCAGCTAATGCCGCACCTATTTGTTCAGCCGTCATCGAGGGATGTGTGAATGACACCGTAGGTGCTCTGTGTTTTTTCATAGATGGATCAGTCACTCCCCAAATCTTGACTCCGTCTATTTCTTGTAGGCCTTGAATCATACTCCAACATAATTCACTTTCATAGTTTTCAATTGCTGAAAAAGCTACACGAAGGGCCTCTCTTCTACTCAGTTCATCATTAGAAATATTTCTGCCTAGCCATGCTAAATGCTCTATTGCAGCTAGGGTGCCTGCCATAGATTCGTGACTTTGGGTCCCTGTCATCCAACGAAATGGGACGTCCTCAGAAGACACGCGTAACTTTGCTACCGGGAGTTCGGCAAGTCGGTTGTATCTACCCCAAAGGATGCCTTGATGAGTTCCAAAGAATTTGTACGATGAACAAGCGAGATAATCACAACCCATCTCCCGGATATCGATTAATGCATGAGGTGCATAATGAACTGCATCAACGAATACNTCAGCACCAAATGAATGAGCCTTGGAGCATATTCCCTTGACATCGTTTATTGTACCAGAGAAGTTTGAGGCTGCACCGATTGCAACGATAACAGTATTTTCGTTGATATTTTCTTCAATACTTTCTATGCTATGAGTACAATCTGTAGGATTAATGTCAATCCATTTTAATTTAGCACCAGACCATTGAGCTGCTAAAACCCAAGGTCTGACATTTGCGTCATGATCAGAGCGAGTGACCACAACTTCATCCTCAGGCCCCCAAGTTCTACTCAGTGCACTGGCTAATTGTATCGTAAGGCTGGTCATATTTTGTCCAAAAACAATCTCTCGATGGTCAGTACAACCGAGAAAATCAGCACATGCAACCATTGTCTGTTCAATTAACTCATCAGTTTCCTTTGAAGTAGCAAATGACATTCCAACATTGGAATTTTGATGCAAAAGATAGTGTTTCACGGCTTCTCCAACAGATTCCGGAGACTGACTTCCCCCAGGGCCATCAAAGAAAATCGCTTGATGGCCATTAACTCGTCTGGTTAGGCCAGGAAATCGAGAGCGAATTTCCTCTATTGGGTAATTCGACATACCATCACTCCGGAGCGATGGAGCGATTGATGACAATTCTTTGTACTTCTTGGGTACCTTCGTATATTTGGGTTATTTTTGCATCACGGAAGAATCTCTCAACAGGGAAATCGGTGGTAAATCCGTATCCGCCCAGAACTTGGACTGCTCTTTCTGAAACCCACATAGCGGTATCTCCAGCAAACAATTTCGCCATGCTAGCCTCCATTGAATGCCTAGGTCCATCCTCTTCGTAGTGTTGTTGTTTAGTCCATGCTGCCTTGTAGACCATGTGTCGAGCGGCTTCAGTCTGTGTTGCCATATCTGCGAGATAGTTTCCGATACTCTGATGGTGGGCGATTGGCTTCCCAAAGGCTTCTCTTTGGTGGGCGTAATTGAGAGCAGATTCATATGCGCCTTGAGCAATTCCAAGCGCTTGTGCAGCAATTCCAATTCTAGAGTTGTCGAGAGCATTCATTGCAATAGGGAAGCCATTTCCAGCTCCTTTGAGTACATTCTCGACAGGTACTTTACAGTCTTCAAGTAGAAGAGTACAGGTGTCAGAGGAACGAATTCCCAATTTGTCCTCTTTCTTTCCGACACTGAATCCTTCCATGCTTGAGTCAACAATGAATGCAGTTGTACCGCCGTGTTTCTTCGTACCATAATCTGGATGATCAACGTCCTTTGCGAAGAGGACATAGATGTCGGCGGAGGCTCCATTTGTGACCCACATTTTTTCGCCATTGAGGATATAGTGACTTCCATCGTCACTGAGTTTTGCCCTACAGCCTAATGCTGCTGCATCGGTACCTGCGCCCGCCTCAGAAAGTGAGTAAGCACCAATCTCGCCAGCCGCTAATCGGGGAAGGAAACGTTGTTTNTGGTCNTCGTTTCCGTGAAGGGAAATTGTCATTGAACAAAGTCCGACATGTACACAGAACATGACAGAGAAAGAGGGGTCTACCCTTGCCAGTTCTTCTACGATAATCGCTTCTGAAATATCGTCTATTGGATTTCCTCCATATTTCTCGGGAATTGTGATACCTTGTAATCCGTATTCACAGAATGCTTTCCATTCGTCCAAAGGTGGTTTTTGATTACGATCTCTCTCCAAACAAGTAGGCGCTAAAACCTCCTCTGCAAAGTCTCTAACCATCTCTCGAATCATGCTTTGCTCTTCCGTTTCCGCGAAGTCCATATCGATTACCAATCCTGCCGAGCAAGGTCACATTGTTAAGGCATCGTAAACGACGATAACACGCTTATTTGAAGAACGAATCATTCAAATCGGAGACTATGGGCGAGGCCATCGGAGATGAATATGTCAGACTCGGACTACTTCGAATTTGGAGTCGCTCACGANCGCCGTTACACCCTTGAACATCTTTGGCTTCAGTTGCTAGATGAAAAGGATGGTACAGTAAAGATAGGGATGTCTGAATTCCTACGCGCAGACTACGGAGATGTAGTGCGTGTTATCCTTCCTCACCCGCAGGATACGAGTGAATTTATCCTCGACGATGAAGGANCAGCAGGTGTTCGAGACGATGGTGAAGAAGGCTCAACCCCGGCAACTCCTTCTGCAGGCGATGAAATAGGGATAGGAGAACTGCTTGTCACTCTCCGTACCGTGTCAGATAGAGTATTGATTAATTCGCCATTCCCATGTAAAGTTCTCGAACTTAATGGGGAGGTAGAAGACAATGCAGATCTTGCAAATGACGATGCCTACGGCGATGGGTGGTTCCTCATCGTTAAACCTCATGAATTCGACGAGGATCAGTTCCTTGATGCAAATGAGTACATCGAATACCTAAACGAACTCTGATTATGGCCAAGCCAAAGTAGGCCATGATTTTGGGTCTTCTGTTTCCCATTCCAGCGTCTCAAGCATCGATATAACCTCATCNGCTTCAGAAAGATTTTCTTCAATCTGTCTCCTGTGAAGCCATCCCTTCAAACGCCCTAGTCTGACACCAGCNTCCAAGCCGGTTACATCCATCAATCTCTCCCCATCAATTAATGGCTTATTACCTGCNTTCTGAGGCTCAATATTGGANGATGCNTCGATGAANTCANANCCGAGTTCTCCAAAGTANTGCTTCACTTCTTCCCTCATTGAATCGGAACAGGCNGCGTTAAATCGCCTAAGTGAGCCAATTTCAAGGCTAAGATCAGAGATTTGCAAATCGTGCAAAAAACGAATCGTAGATGCCTCTTCATTGGATAATCGTAGAGTTTTCTTGAGATGATTTTCCAACTCAATTCCTGTTCGATTGTCCTTTGAGCATAAAATTGCAAGATTGACCAATGGTGAACTTGACAATCTATCAACTCTAGAAAAATCTGTTTCAGGAATTACTCTACTTAGAACTCCAAAATTCTGCATTAANNCTATGATTTCNATTTTATTNACNCCNTNTAGGATNCGTGAAAGTTCAGCCCACTTACGTTCNGATGATACNTTTTCAAGCATNTGTAGNTTTTCTGATATNGCNACTTGTAAATCATCATCTAAATCCCTAGTCCCTAGTTCNNCAGAATCNAGNAAGCGAAATGCCCTCATTATTCTCAAACCATCTTCCCTTATTCTATCATGGGAATTTCCGACGGCACGGATTATGCCGGCGTTCAAGTCATTCAATCCTCCAAATTTATCGATAATTTCACCGGTTACAGGATCTAAAGCCATGGCATTAATTGTGAAATCACGCCGAGCTAAATCTTCGATTATATCATCGCCAAATTCTACATCCTCAGGTCTTCGGCCATCTACGTAGGCGCCGTCACAGCGCAATGTTGTGATTTCCCAAGAGTTGTCGGATTCATCATCTAGTACCAGAATGGTTCCAAATACTGCACCCACTGAAATCGTTTTTTCGAACAATTGGCTTACGGCATCAGGGTGCAAATTTGTGGCGATATCCATGTCGGTGGTATTTGAGCCATTCAACCGATCTCTAACCCAACCTCCAACAATCCAGGCCTGACCGTGCTTAGATAGCGTGTCTAGGACTCGCTTATCTGAAGGGGTGAGTTGGTCCAATAGGCTGCCCATGATGTGCCTCATTGAGGACCCAACATCAACCTCTCGGGCATTATGCCTATCTGTAATGGCCGTTTTGGATGACCATGGAGGTAGAGTTGGTGCCACTCGAGGTGCTTCGCCCTCATGAACAAATAATCCAAAAAAAAGTTGATCAATTAGAGCGAATCACCCATCGTTGGAACGCTTACACAAAGCCACTTTTGTTAGATCGTTCGACCGGTACAATCCTTGATGGCCACCATCGGTATCACGTTGCCCAGAGGATTGGTTTGCTGTGTGTTCCATGTGTTCTGATTGATTATTTGGAGGATGAAACTATCGAATTAGATGTTTGGCCCAATTGTGGACGCGATTCTATTTCTAAGCAGGATGTTATTGATGCAGCACTTTCAGGCGATTTGATGCAACCGAAGACTAGTCGTCATCGTCTATCCGATCATCTTCCTCCAATCGCAGTTCCTCTGTCTAGATTGAAACAACCTGCGATTACAGATTGATTGCAATTATTGCTCAGCTAGAAGATTTCTTGCTGAAGATGAAATTAGCTCCAAATCGGATTTAGCTAGTTCTTCTACCAAAGACAGCGTTGATTCTGAAATAGGTCTGCCTATCAGATCTTCAATTAATTGTGAACGCATTTCTTCGGATCGTGAATCGTCCATCAATAATTCATTTCTGAGAATCATTCCTGTCTCACTTCTTTCACCACGTAATAGACGAATCAAAAGCATCTCTGAGGCATTTGATTTTAGTAAGTCGGACATTCCTTCTTTAGCGGCCCAGTCTGTGTCTCGAAGGCTTCTTGCGAAGCGATTCACGAAAGAGGTGTTGGAATCTTCAATCCATGAATCTATTTGAATTGGAGATGATGATAGTAAAATGCTGGCGATACGAGCTTTCACTTCGCCATTAGATGTGTTAATTAGTTCATTCAGTCGACTTTCAATTTCCTCATTGAGAGTTGATGAATCCGCTTCGATTATTCCAATCGCAGAAGTTCTGACTGTTTCTGACTCATCATCGAGAAGTTGCAAAATAATGCGTGAATCTACATTTTCCAATCTAGACACTCGCTCTGCAACGGCTCTTCTTACGGCTCTGTCTTTCACAACCAAGGCTTGTGGAATCGAGTTTTCATCTACACTAATTCTTGCTGTCCAGGCGGCTAATCTGATGCTTGCCTCATCATCGGTAGAAAGTGTCTCAAGAATTGCTCTACCAGCACCATCTGCTCTAGTCGCAATTCTTGCGGCTAACAATCTTCTAGAATTCTCACCGGATTTAGATAGTTTTTCGATTAACGCCAGATCTTTACTCGCGGCCCACTTCTCTATTGCTTCAAGGGCCTTGTCTCTGAACCACGGGTCAGGGTCTTGTAGTAATTTTTCAAATCCCTCTAACGCCTCGGGATTATCTAACTCGAAAAGATGTCTGACCGCTCTTCGTCGCTGTCTCACATCTTTGTGGTTCAACTTAGCCAAGGCGGGCCTAATGCTCATATTGTCGGCGAATCGAAAGTATGGCATGAACACTACGCAATTACGAATCGCAAATATTCATGCAACGGCTCAAGGAATCAAATCTTCGTGACCACCGACCATCGGGGGTTCATCGTCGTCCCAGTCAGCTGGAGAGTCGATATCAATTGCAAGCAATTCTCCAAATAGAGGCCACATAGGTTGTAGCCACTCCATTTCTGCCATGAGCAATTCAAACACTGGATGCTCGACTAATTCATCCTCGGTCGCATCCTCATCCAAAGGTGGTATGTCAGAAGGCATACTCCGAAGAGATTCTACTAATTCTTCGATTCTTTCGACGGTTTCATTATCGATTTCTACCAATTCGATAATTATATTCAGAGCGTCTTGTATATGGTCTGCTAATGCTTGTGGGTCAAGTGGGTCCCGTTCTGCCTCAGTAAGATCCATCGGCCCAAAAACAACATTTCCTAGTTCGGTATCTAACCAATCATCACCTTGTCTTTCTCGTTTCAGTAAGGTTTGTTGAATGGGTCCACCAAATGGCCCCAATACAAATCCTCCCTCTTCAACCACACCCGCGACGATTAGAGGAATTTCTCTCACCGCCCCGGTGATTAGGACTCTGTCAACGCCTCTAGATATCTCTTCATCGCCTTCAAATGAGTTAACGGGCAATACTCGAATCAGTCCTTTTGAATCGTGAAATTCCAATCTTTCTTCCGTGTGGTATAGAACCTCGGGATGAGGTTCTAGCACAGTAATCATTCCATCTTTTCCAACAATATGGTCAATTAGAGCTGCTAAGTACCCGCCCTTCGATCCTATCAAGAGAACATGTTGGCCAACTCGGAGTTCGAGATGATGAAGAAGAGTTACTATCATGTGTGGCGCTGAGATGGTTTTGGCAGCATCATTCCGAGTAATTAGGAACGGAACTGGTCTATCATGCCAGAATGAATCTAATTCGAAGTCAGTAAATGACCCGATAAAAACGTGTTTCATGGCTTCAGCGACCTCATTTTCCAGAGGTAGGCCGCTTCTGCGAAGCCTCTCCAAAAGGTCTTCTATGGGCTTCATCGGTTCACCTTTACACAGATTATTGCACCACCAATCATTTGAACACATTGCGTCCGCGGTCTCACTAAGGGCCCGTGGTCTAGGGGTTATGACGTCGCTCTTACAAAGCGAAGATCACCGGTTCAATTCCGGTCGGGCCCACCAAAATTCTGTCATCTCCGCTTGTGAAAGAGTCAAGAAGGGCGAGGCAAGCGAGGGGTCGTGGTCGAAGAGACTGCTGCGCTCGCCTCGAGGTTGAGCCGAAGACTGCGCAAGAGGGGCTGGAGCATAGCTACTGCCGAATCTTGCACAGGTGGTTTATTGGCCTCAACCTTCACTGATATATCCGGTGCAACCAGTTGGTTTGACCAAGGCTGGGTAGTATACAACAATGAAGGAAAGATGCGAGAACTTGGTGTGGAGAAATCTGCCTTCGACCAAGGGGAAGCGGGAGCTGTATCCCACCAGGTAGCACTTCAGATGGCCAGGGGTGCTCGCTATCGCTCCGATGCCGAGGTGTCGATTGCTATCACCGGTATCGCCGGTCCAGGGGGGGCAACGCCCACCAAAGAAGTAGGACTTGTTCATGTCGCTGTTACAGCAGGAGACCAATTCATTGTCCGTAGAAGGGACTTTGGGGAAAATGATCGTTTGGATAATAAAAAGTCCTTCGTGTCTTTCGCCCTCAGACTTTCTCTCGAACTTCTGGATAGAGTTGTTGAGGAGGAAGAACGAATCGCAGCCGTCGAGAGTCGTTCTGAAGGCGGTGAAGAACAACAACCTGAATCCATGGATCCTAAATCAGAACAATGGCAAGGTAACCTGTCTTGGGCGGATTGGGAAACAGATACTGTCGCCGATGAGATTCAGAAGGTAGATTTAGCATCGCTGACAGATTGGGATGAATGAGAATTCATTATCCGGCTCTACGAGCCGCACCAAGCGATATCATCATGAGCGGTCCAGTATGTGCTTTGACATATGACGGCTGAGTCTTGGACTGAAAAGAGCCGAGTCCTCGCTGCTGCAGGCCTAGTCGTAATGGGGCGAGATGCCCAAACTAAAATTGAGCAATTAAGCAATCTAGGTCCGTTAATTGAGGCTGCAAATGCAAGTGAAACTCGATTGTTAACTGGTCAAAGTATAGACGAATTACTGAGCTTAGTGCCTACGGAAGAAACTCTTACAGAGTCAAATCCTGAAATACAAATTAACTCGCCAACTTTGCAAGCAACTTTGGCAAGACCTGAATCTGGTCAGGCTATTGGAAGGACAATCGCGCCAATCACCACGGATGAGCCCTCGCCTGCACCCAGGCCTCATGGATTGGACCATTATCGAATGCAAGATTTTCCTATGCAAGCCTCAGATATCGATTCTGAAATAGAGATCCACTTCGATATTACTGGGTCGTCTAGAACAGAAGGTAAAATGACGGATATTCAATCTTTTTTTGGAGATAGGTTGAAGCAAATTCGCAATCAACTAGTCTCAGGTGGAGCCCTTCCTCGTCGTCCGATTAGTATCGCCGAAGCATGGAGAAATAGACAGAGGCACACATCGAAAGATTACGAAATCACTCTAGTTGGTCTAGCCTCTGAATCACGCTTCACCCGGGCAGGTAACTTGGGTTTCGCATTCGAAGATGAGACACAAAACATTCAATGTTCTCTTCGTCCTCCATCTGGAGCAGGTCCTCTTCATCCTGCTTTGGATGGACTAATGGACGATGATGTAGTTGGAATCAGCGGACATTTCCTACTCGGTGAAAGAAGCCCTCTATTCATGGTTAGCAACATCCATTTGCCTCCTATGAGGCAGCACTCTAAGGCAACAGCAGGAGAGGATCAAGCAGTTTCCGCTGCCTTCCTTTCCGATGTTCATGTAGGGTCCAAGACCTTCTTAGCGCCTCAATGGGAGAAGATGATTCAGTGGTTCAATTCAGACCCATTAGCTCGGACTGTGAAATATTTCGTCCTCAGCGGGGATGGTGTCGATGGAGTTGGAATTTATCCCGGTCAGGAAAGGCATCTAGCGATTACAGACCTATTTGCACAATATGGAGAACTTGCACGACTTTTGGAAGGTCTTCCAGATTGGGTAGATGTCGTTATTTTACCCGGAAATCATGATGCGGTTCGTCCTGCTGAACCTCAACCAGCACTAGATCCGGAAGTACAACAAGACTACTCAGACGCGGTGTTTGTCGGGAATCCATCTGAATTTAGCTTGCATGGAGTTAGAATTCTGTCTTATCATGGGAAAAGTATCGATGATTTTGTTGCAGGCCTCCGTTCCGTTACCTATTCGAAGCCAGAAATGGCGATGAGAGCTATGCTAGAAAGAAGGCATCTCGCTCCTTCTTGGGGTGGAAAAACCCCTCTATCGCCTGAACCTGAGGATAGGATGGTAATTCAGCAAACTCCGGATATTTTTGTTACAGGTCATGTCCATGGACATTATGTTGGGAATCACAAAGGTACAACGATAGTTCACTCATCAACCTGGCAAGACCAAACCGATTACCAAAGGATGTTAGGTTTCCAACCAAAACCTTGCATCTTGACTGTCATAAATCTGCATACCCATGAATCGGCTAGCATACCCTTTGCTTGACCCTCATTCAGGAAATGGCTCGCCAAACATAGGCTGCCAAATCTCTCTCAAATCCTGCCCTTCTATTACCGGTACTCCTGCCTTTACGAAATCTTCTGCACCCCTGTTTGGAGCCGGATTAAATCCTATGAATCTTGAACCTGGAATCATCATTGAAAGGTCGGGTCCTGAATCTCCAACCGAGACGATATTTTCTGGGTCAATGGAATTAATTCTAGCAAATTTTTCTACTGTAATCCCTTTATCATGCGATTGAACTACAGTGGGCTTGGAACCAATCAACCATCCTTCTTCATCCCATTCAAATCCATTTGCAGCCCAATCATCAACCTTGAGCATATTTGCTATTGAACCGATGAGTAAGTCTACACCTGAGGATACGATAGCAACCAAGACTCCACGATTCTGTAATTCCTTCACAACTTCCCTGGCTCCCGGCATTAACTTGATTCCAGAGTAACATCTCATGATATCGTCGCGATGTATCTCAGGTTGAACTTCTCTCCATAGGCGGATGTCATCCAATACAAATTCCTCTTCTGTGACTTCTTTGCGGATGAATTTGGCAAGCATTTCTTTGTTTTCTGTTCCAAAATAATCGTGAATATTCTGCCATGATGAATCATTTGCAGCTAATACTCCATCACAATCGAAGGCAACAGCCTTGACTTCATTCATATTTTACCCTGCAACAAGTGAGGTGTTTAGATTCTGCGTGTTGATGGGTTGGATATATTGCCCACTTGCCTCTGGCCGTGTATATGGTAGAGGGCGACCTGGCGATAAAAGTCAGAATGCTTTTTTTTGGCCCCCTCGCAGAATCCATGGGTCAGCGAGAAATAGAGGTTGCATTATTGCAGGGTTCTACAGCTAGGGACCTAATCGATAGATTTCGATTAACTCCAATGCTTGAATCAGGCCTTAGAGTGGCTATTGATGGTGTAGTAGGTGCAGATTTGGATGCAGATCTTGCTGATGCTTCTGAAATTGCCTTCTTACCTCCGGTTTCTGGTGGTTAATCAGAAAACCGATAATTTTCTGTGCTCTTTGACGAAGCCTTTGAGAGAGGAATACCACACGGGGTGTTCGAGAGAGATGATTGGACCCACAGAATTTGTTATCATCGGGATAATGGCCATATTCCTTTTTGGTGCCAAAAGAATCCCAGAACTGGCTAGAAATTTGGGTAGGGCCAAAGGAGAGTTTCAGGCTGGAATTTCAGATGTCACATCTCCTTCACGCGCTGAGCTAGACATGGATAGAGGTGGTGTCAGTGACAAGGTTGCTAACGAGAATGAATAGATTTCTCATTTCTTTCTCTTCAATTTCAGCGCCGACCCACAATTTTTACATTCGCCATAATTTTTCTGTTTTGCACTAGTTGAATTTGGTGCTTCGAATTCACTCCTGCAACCGCTGCAGATCAAGGTCCAAGCCCAAACTTGGCCTATCCCAACTTCACTAACTCCTTGCCATTCTATATCTAGGATAGTCGCTACATTTTGCATTCGGTAATCATCAGTTATGAGTAGAGCCGATCTTCCTAATGCTAGTGAGACCAATGCAAGATCAGTTTCAGACATCCCACTAATATCTCCGCTCTGTTTTGCAGCAGTTACTGCCGAATTTAGAGAAGTCTCATCTGGTTGAGAATAAACTAACCCTAAACTTTCCAATAAAACTGCTCTATCAGGGGATATTCGGAGCAATTCTTCTTCTTGATGAGGAACAATTAGCCCGCCGTATAAATCGGAGATTGGCCATGAAATCAAGGCGGCAGTGTCGAGCACACGCACCTTGACCATGCTAATGGGTAGACGGCCCAACCTATCAGGGGTGGGGTAGAGTAGTTATCAATCGACAATTTGCGGTAACCTTCATCGGGAATTGGCTAGGGGCTATGTTTGATGGAGATCTTACCCGGGGGGCTTGTCGACTCTGCAATAGAGTGGGCAGATGGCCTTGGATACCTCGGTTTGGCGATTCTGACTTCTACCGAGGCTGCGTTGCAACCAATCCCTCCTGATCCTTTAGTGTGGAATATGATTCTAGATGCAGAGAATGGATTTGTAGTTGCTACAGTAGTCATGATTGCAACGATTTCGAGTGTTCTTGGGGCTCTTGCAGGATATGCAATTGGGATGTATGGGGGAGGTTGGCTACTAGAGAGATTTGTTTCTCAATCAACTATTACAAGATTGAATGTACTCGTCGATAGATATGGTTCGGCTGGAATATTCATTGCAGCGGTATCTCCAATTCCGTACAAGGCTCTAGCGTGGATTGCTGGAGCCGGGCGTATGGATTTGCGTCTTTTTGTTGCAGCAGGAATTGTTGGAAGAGGTCTCAGATTTGGAATTCCAGGTGCATTATTGGGTATTTACGGAGAGTCCATGAAATCATCAATGACTGGTTTTGAGGGAGCTATGGTATTCAGTCTAGCATCAATTATTGGACTAATTATTGTGATTCCTGCTGCTCGCTGGTGGAAAGGTCTACTCGATGAAGAAGAATGATTCTAACCAATTCGATTATTTGGGAGTTGTATCTCGGACAGCCATCGCTCCTGTGGTGTAGCACGGTCCATCATTCCGGGTTTTCATCCCGGCGACCCGGGTTCAAATCCCGGCAGGAGCACCAAAATCAAGTAATTTCGTGTATT
>NYXO01000005.1 GCA_002685415.1 Methanobacteriota archaeon | reverse complement strand
TGGTTTTCTGCACGAGAAAGAGAATTAGATAGGCTAGAAGAAGAAGATATGCCTGTAGAAACTAGACATTTATTAGATGAAATGGAGGAAATACTACGTGAGACTTTAGAAGAAGTTTCAGAAGGTAGATTATCAAATCTTCAACGATTAGTCGCTCAATTATTGAAGGTTAGAATTGAATCGGAAGATGATGATGATGAAGATGAGAGGGAGAGCGATTGTGAAAGGTTAGCTGCTTTCATAATCACTTGTGGCCAGTATGAGGACTCCCCAGCCCTAGTTCTGGTTTTCGATAAAATACTTGAGCAAACACAAGTAAGGTCTTTTCTGCTCGACCCCGGAGTTGTATCCGGACCACTGTTCTCATCTTGCCGTGGCTCCATACTCATGTCAGGAACGTTATTCCCACCTGAAATGTATCGAGATCTACTGCGATTACCTGAAGATGAACAGAAGCGAGTATTCGCAAAGGAATATGATTCCCCATTCTTATCTGAAAGGAGACCTGTTTTAGTTGCTCAAAATACTACTTCTAGATACACAGAACGTGGAGAGGCCAATACTAACAATATACGTGATCATGTGATAGAGATATTACGAAATACGCCAGGTCATGTTGCGCTTTTTGCTCAAAGCTATGCTATGCTGGATATGGTACTGGACGATTACCGGTGGTTGCCTTGGGGAATTAAAATAGAGAAAGAGAACCCTCGGATGAGTAAGCGACAAGTCTCAGAAATGGTTGAAAATCTATATCGTAAACGCAGAACAAATGACAGAATTATGCTTTGTGGAGTTCTCTCGGGAAAATTAGCGGAAGGTGTTGATTATCCTGAAAATATACTGGACGCAGTAATTTGCATTGGACTACCTGTACCACCCCCAAGCGCACGACAGAAAGCATTGACAGAATATTGTCAAGATAAGTTCGGAATTAATTCTGCGAGAAGATATTCTAGCCATCAACCTGCGGTAAACAGTGTACTACAAGCGATTGGTCGACCAATAAGGAAAGCCGAGGATAGAGCACTTGTAGTGATACTAGAAAAAAGAATTAGAGAAAAGCCGTACAAATTTTGTATCCCTAACAACCTCATGGTGATGAGATGCCAAGACGCGGAGAGAACTGGTCGTCTTGCCAAGAGGTTCTTCCAACGCTTTCCGGAACCAGCTATAGAGTGAGATTCAGACAATGGATTCATCAAAGTCGGATTATTCGCAAGGTTGAGTGATATGTGGCGGAAGGTCGAAATTTTAGGTTCCGAGACCCTTGGTGAAGAATTAGATGACACTCTGGATAGAGGATTGGATATAGATGCCGAGACCATGCACAAACGATTTTTGGCAGACCTTCCGCATCTTGAATCGGCAAAAAATAATCATAACGAGGTATTGACTCAAATTTCTGGTAGAATAGATGAGTCAAAGACAAATTCTAGGTCATTGGATTCAGATAGTGTTGCCTTCGATGAATTAGATCGAGAGGCGGCGAAAGCGGGATTTGAAATCAGTTTAGATATGGATTCTTTAACTGAACTTTCGGTAACTACGTCAATAGACGATGGTAGAAGATTAGTCCGAGTGATTGCCCCTGAACGCTTCGGAGGGATGATTCACACCCTTTCAGTTCCAGCGTCAATGGATGTTGATTCGGCAATCCTTACAGATGGAATTCTTCATCTGAATTTTGATTGATCAGGCGACTGCCTCACTGAGATCAAATGAATCTCTCTCTGGCACGTCTTGTAACTCATCGATTTCTTGCAATACCATCGATAGCGCATGCTGAGCGTTTTGTCTGTGTCCATCCCCTAACTTGTGGGACGAATATCTCGCCTCTTCGAAAATTCGATCTAGTGCCACAAGAGCTTCCTCACTAATTGGTAGAGCCTTCCTGATTGCCATTTCGAATTCTCTGACAGTTTCGAAGTCTCTGCGTAGGAACCCGTTTCTCATTAGAATGTTGCAAAGGCTCTCATAGCAAGTGAAAATAGCTTCACGGATTTCATCTCCTGCGGCAAGTAATTCAGCAGTATAACTGAAGATTCCTGCCATCTCATCAATAGCCGCCAAACGACGTTTTCTGAGGGATAATGCTAATCCAACTAGGGTTCCTAAAATCAGTATTATTCCAATAATTGCTAAAATTTGCCAGAATGTGAAGAGTGGGGCTGGATCTTCGTAGGTCATCTCAATACCAGAATAATCGTTATTCAACCACAATCGATCATTCGGACTAATTAATTGAGAATCTGTTTGGAATAATAGAGTTAATTCACCCCATCTATTTTTGTCATAAAATGCTGGTTGATTTTGTATAGTGAAATCATAATCCATTACGCCATTTGAATCCGTGAGTTTGACATTTTGGAAATGTATTACAGATTGATTGACAAGTCTGGCAACAATTGAAATTCCTTCGACAGGTAAGCCTGTGTCATTGGCAGTAACTGTAACTGTGCCATTTATTCGCCGCTGATTTTCCTTGATGTGATGATTTTCCGGTGTAAATGTAAATGACACAGGAACTCGAATATTGACAATATGCTCAACATCTACACCATTCAAGAATCTATCAGCATCTGGGAGTGCAGATATTGTTAGAGAGAGTTCTCCAGGAGGCATGGTAGAGCGAGCAGGAGAGTTTAGTTCGAAGTGACCTGTGGATTCGTCCCAAACAAGATTAGATGGTTCTGCTAAACCATTCCAAAGCAAGACTACTTCCATACCTTCAATGACGTTACTTTCACCGCCAACTTCGACTATCCTAGCAACTAATTTAATTCCCTTAGAATCATCTGAACGGATTATCAAGTCAGTCTCCCAAAGAACCTCGATTTGGACATCTGCCTTAGCATATACCGTCATGTTATATTCAACGGGAAGGTAGAATGTTTGACCCTCAAAGGTAAATCTGATATCGTGCCCCCCTCTTGAGATAAGGTAGCCAATTGAGTAATCAAATTCGAATACTCCATCGTCTCCTGTAGTAATTCGATCGATTTCTACACCATCAAGAGAGACGATAATTTCCCGACCTGAGAGGCCAGGTGCTCCAGCAGTATCTGAGTCAAACAAGCGGCCCGAGAAGTTCCATTGTTCTCCCCTAGTAACCGACACATCATCCACCTGCAGATTAATCGCAGTGTGGTAAGCGATGGTTAGATTGGCATCTACACTTCCTGGTCTGTAGTAGCCTTGTGCTGGTGCGGATGCAGTAATTGTATGGAAACCGATGTCTAGGAAGTCAGATATCACCCAATTAAATGACCAATCTCCGTTTTCTCGGCTTGTCGTAATTCCTACCAAGGTCCCATCAATGAAAATCTCTAGCGAGTGGTTTGCCAACCCACCATCCGGAAGATTATCTCTAACTGAACCCGTTAGTCTCATTTCATCCCCTACAGCATAAGCACTTGGGGGGTCTATCGAAATGATAGTAGGTGCATAGACTGTGAATACTGTGGTTGAATTTGAAGTTAGTATGAATTCCTCCCCTTGGAAAATTATCCTTACCAATCGAGGACCGAGTGGCATATCAGGTGGAATCGGGAGGTATACACTGAATGTGCCATTTTCTTCAACTTGGAGTCCGGTCAAAAATTGATCATTCATTGTGACTTCTAGATATCTGTCACCCAGTGTACGCCCTGCTCCATCGGTAAGCATACCCTCTATCAGAAGTAGTTGATTTCTATCCACCTCTCCTGGAGGTGTCGTGAGAACCACTTGTGATGTTTGTGTCACATTGAATCCAACTGTAGTGGCAGAGGGTAGGTAGTATTCAGGATTCAAGGAATCTCCTTGACCCATTGGGTCTACCCAAGTAAATCCACCTAGGAATCTTGCAGTAACTGTATGAGCCCCATAATCCATGTCTAATGGCAGATCATAGGTTACTGTCCATTGCCCTGTTGATGCATTGGATATTGTTGTGTAGGACGAACCAACATCAATTCCATCTATCCAAATATGGATTACTCCTCCTGAAATCAAACCGTTGTCAGTCAATAATTGACCATGTTCATCTAGAAGCGTGCCGGTGAAGGTTATGTTTTCTCCAGCAATCATTGACCCAGTCAAATCTGAGAATTCGATCACAGTTGGAGCTAGAACTATCACTCTAGACCAAGTGGAATCTCCAATCAAACCCGTTGAACCACTTATTCCTGGGAATTCTGCAGAAATCAACATAGGCCCTTGGATCCTTTGTGAATCTACTGGGATGTTCAGTGATGCTCTGCCGGTTGCATCCGTAGTAACAGATTGCAAGAATGACCCATCAACAAGGATCTCTATTTGTGCATTATCGACCAACTGACCTGCGTTATCGATTATTGAGAGATTGACACTAACGTCATTGCCTCGAATAACTCTTCTGTCAGGGTCTAAATCTGCTGGATCTAAGATTGAGATTAGTGAGTATCCCCTACTGTCGAAATTACCTATGTTACTACTAGAACCGTAATAATTTACGGTTGGTGTGTAACTTGCAGTGAGATTATGGGTCCCTCTTGGGAAAGATAATCCGAGGGTTATCACAGCACTCCAAGTTCCATTTGGATTAACAACACCGCCTGTTGCTTGGAAACCAGAATCAGTACCGTCAATCGAGAATGTAAGTGAAGAAGGTAAAGCTGCTCCGGTCCTATCCATTATTCCGGTTCCATTGCTAGAAAGTAAAGTACCACTAACATTGAATGATTCACCAGCAACTGGATTTTCAGTGATAGTCGAGATTGTTAGGTTCGTTGGAGAACGAACGAATATTTGATTCATCACTGTTGTAGTTGAAAGTAGGGTTGATGAACCGTTGAAGTACAGGGTGATACCGATTAGCCCAAGTGGATGAGAATGTGGGACGTCGAATGTGAAATTAATTTGACCTTGGCCATTAGTAACTCCCTCGGTCAACCATGTATCATGGAACTTAGCTGCAACGTCTGCACCTCCGACTGGAAGGTCATTATCTGAAAACTCTGTCAATCTAGCTCCGAAAGTAATTGATGTACCCCTGTCGACGACGGTCTGAATTATTGGAGTTCTGTCTGTGAATCGAGTAACGCCCTTCACTAAGATAGAAGCATTGCCAGTACCCGTAAGATAGAACGGGGTACTTCCTTCAATCACGCTGACGACTACTGTCTTCGAGCCGCTTGATACTCCATCTCCAAATGGATCAGTCGGTACAGATACCGAGAACGAACCATTGTTTGTTGTGGTGTGACTGGACACAAGTGTTTCGCTTGAATCATTTAGGAAGAAGACTTCAACCGCCATTGGTCCACTTACGCTTCTATTTCCATCAAATCCATCTAAGACTCGTCCTGTAAGTGTGAATGATTGGCCCGCAGTGACCTCTTGGGGTATTGAGATAATCTCGACCTGGCTGTTTACTTGGACGGTTAGGTTCGCGAATGTATCATTGCCGAGCCAGCGCCCTGGGTCGTTATCCGTTAGGTTATCTGTAATGTCATCAGAGGCATGAACACGAAGATCATAGAAGCCAGGAGTAGTATCCTCTAGAATAGTCGGATTAAATCTCGCAACACCATCGACATCTGTTGTGGCTGTATCTATTATTACCTGATTCGGACCACCCCAATCGAAGTATAGGTCAACATCCACATCGGATACGATAGAATCATCTGCGGCATCTGAAATTGTTGCATTAACAATGAGAGTTGTTCCGGCGATGACTATGATTGATTGGGGTTCTGCATCAACCACAAATTCACTTTGAAGGCCTGCAAGTACCCTTGTTTGGACTAGTGTAGTGTAGAACGGGCCAAGAACCTCTGAGTTGGTTGAGAAATCTAGCACAAATCTAAGGAAATAGGCTCCAGATCTGACATCACTTGGCATGATGAACGAATAATTGTAAAATCCGGTTGTCTGATTTATCCAACCGCTTACGAGAGGGACAATAACAGGAGGCGCAGGGCTACCGTCTGGCCCAGGGGGAAGTTCTGAGGGGGTCTCCATTTGGATAACAATAGAGGAATTGTTACCGGTAATTGGAGTTAGGTGGAATATATCCTGAGCGAAACCAGACACCCAAGTTACGGTACCCCTATCGGTCCACTCTGAGCCCAAAGTCACGGTTACATTCGCCCTGCCCTGTATACGGATTTTGTCGGTAACGGAAGTTGGCCTGAGCCAAGTAGAGCCTGTATAGTTGAGTTCCCAATCGTAGTCCCCTGCAAACATATCGGAATTTGGTGACCAAACTACGTTGAAATTACCCGAGTCAGGGTCGGTTATGTTGAACACCTCAGTGCCATTAAAATCGACAGCATATGTCCCCGGGAAATCAGCAACCGAAGTACCGGTGTGATCAGATAATTGAACTTCGACTATTGCTTCAAGACCCCTCTCCTTTGGATTTAGTGTATATTCAAATTCCACATATGACCTAATACCAAAAGTCGAAGCGAAAGTCTCCTCATCAGAAGCGAATAAGTCATCTGCTGTGTACTTAAATTTCACATCCACAAAGCCTGCAGGTATTGGCACGGTCGACTCATTGAAGTCCCATTGAATGGAAAATTGACCGGGAGAAGTTGTCCAATTACTGGAGTTTAAATCCCATGTTGCGAGGTCTGTATAGGGACCATTTGTTCCAGCTCTTCGCATCTGGAAAATAAGTGTACCATTCAATGGGTCGGCATTAGGACCTCTACTAACTGCGGTCCCATTAATGAAAACTAATTGATTAATATCAAGGATTGAGTTATTCGAATCACTGCCTTCCAGAGATATTGAAAGATCAGGTGAGGGTGTGATATTGAAATTAAAATCTAATATCGTTGGTCTTAGATGATATTCGGGAATACTGGCATTATTCAAGTCACTCTGATGCCAACCTAAGAATTCCATACTGGCATTAATCAGGCCTAACGACTCATTTTCAGAAATAGGAACTACAAATTCAAAGTATCCTCCTGAACCTACCTCGGTAATTAGGTTAACATCACCATCTTCTATTGTTGTGTAGTTGATGAGAACTTGGAGGCTATCGAGAATTGCGGGGTCGGTTTGAGGCAAATTTTCTAATGCCAAATAACCAGTAACGGTTGTACTTACACCCACTCCTAGCATAGGCTGATCTATGGGTACTGGATAGCTAATCGCCAAATTTACATCATCTGTGATATTAATTCTCCATGGGAATGAAATTCCCTGAACGCCTACGTACCCCTTGGATTGAGTTACCACGACTAAGGAACCATATCCTGGACTAATCATTTCAGTGGGAGAGCCATTGAATGAAAAGAATCCTTCTGAATCAGTGACAGTAGTACCAATCAGTCTATTTGACTGTGCAGCGCTACCAGGAACATTTGCCGTTTCATTATCTGGTACCAAGTAAAGTTCTATTGTGATCCCCTCAATGCTCGAAGAGTTGCTTACGAATTGTAATGTTCCATTGAGTGTAATGTTTCCTGAGGAGTAATCCCTGTCCAAGGTATCTGGCGAATATGTCTCATCTACAACTTCGACCACGGAGGCCTCAGGACAGGCTTCAAATGGAATCCAACCAAGGTCTAATTCTCCTTGATTTGCATTTGTTTGAAGGTGGACTTCTACCCACCATGAGAAATCATTGCCATAAACTTCGAATCCATTGTCGACCCAAGTTCCACCCGAGAAGCCCGTTACCTTCCTTGTAGGCAAACCAATACTTCTCAACATGGCTGCGAAGACTGTGGCAAACTCATCACAATCTCCTTGTTGAGCCTCTTCTAGAATCCACACTGTAGTATCATCCAGTGCTTCTGACACACCTGAAGACGTTGTTCGATTCAGATTCGAGCCGGCATAATTCCTCAGGAATGTCGTTGTATTGTTGCCGTTGATGAGGAATTGTTGGATTGCCTCAATCTGATCCCAAGCAGATACCCATCCACTTTCGTCTAGTACCTGTTGTGTGATGATTGAAACATTATCGAATCCATCATATTCAGTAGCATATGTACTATTTTGGAAAGCTGTAGTATTGTCTCTAATCGCATCAGTAAAGATGACTTGGGGTGTAGTGACAAACAATTCATCAATAGTAGAGGAATCTATCAGAACATCCCTAGTGTAATTTGAGAAATTGAGACCGGTTGAGGTATCGCTCCAACTTGTATAATTGACTGCATTGTAAGGTGCAATCAACTCCTCTCCGGGACTTAGTATACCATTGTTGCTGAATGATATTTGCCAAGAATGTAAGGCAGAATTATCCCAAAAGTCTGGATGTGCGACCCCTTGAGTTGTTGACCATGTCGGGAACATCTGAGTATAACCAACGAGTGTTTTGTTGACACCCCATGAAACACCAGTATAGTAATCATACGTATGCCATCTCCAATAGTGGGTTTGATTGAAGTCAATTCCAATTGTGGTATTCTCTGCAAAGAAGTATAGCATGTTTGTAGAGAGATCATCAGTCGGATCCCAAGGGCTGAAAGGAGAATCTATACAGTCGTTATCCCAGTATTCCGGAAGACATTCGTCACCATCTGGAATACCGCCTCCATCCGTGTCTGGGTCCAGCCAATCTGTTCCCAATTCTCTTTCTATAGTATCTGGAATCCCATCTCCATCTGTATCCAATGGGTTCATATCGTCATTAGGGTTATTCTGAGGATTAGTTCCATCGAGATACTCTTGATAATCAATTACTCCACCATTATCGGTGTCGGAATTGTTCCACAGAGTTGTGTAATTGTCCAAGGACATATTTCCATTTTCAATACCAAAAATGAGTGGGCAACCTGTGGTATTTTCGAAATAATTGTTCAGCCCGTCACCATCAAAATCATTGAGATTATCACAAGGCTCCAATGGGTCGGTAGCATTGAGCACTTCATCCAAATCATTGACCCCATCTCCATCTGAATCCGATAATGTAGGTACAGATTCATAGCCCCAAGAGCCAAGTGATTCTTCCCAATCAGCAAGTCCGTCTCCATCTGTATCTAGATAGTCATCGTCGCAATGTTGTTCATTGGCAGAGCCTAAGGATGCATCCCAGCACCAGGAACCATTCACCACGACAACATAAAGAGCATCTGAAGGCATAGTTATGGAAACTGAACGTAGTATATTTCCGTCTATTGAGGTATATTGGAATGGAGTTCTGTTTCCAGTTGCTGATTCAAAATAGGCCATAGGCGCTCCATTTTGGCGCCAATCGAGTGGAGTTGGATCTAATTTGCTAGTGTTGTTCACAGTTACCGAAAAATCCACTGGAACCCAAGTAATTACGTCAAGATATATTTCGTAAGTTGACGTACAAGGATCTGTAGCATGAGCGGGAGAGAGTTCTGTGCCGTCATCAATACCTCCACCGTCAGTGTCGGCTACATCCCATAGAGTACATGTGGCATTTTCTTCCCAATTTTGTATTCCATCCCCATCAAAATCTCCAGCATCCTCTATTCTAGTAGGGTCGGTTTCGTTCCCATCAACTACTCCATTGAAATTAGTATCCTCTTCTCCATCATCGAATTGGTCGCCATCCGTATTGTTATTCCTAGGATCAGAGGCTTGGGGAGGGTTTCCATATGAGCCATTTACCTCGACACCATCAGAGATTCCATCCCCATCCGTATCTGCAGCAGTTGGGTCTGTCAGAAGGACGAGTGCTTCGTATGAATCATTTAACCCATCTCCATCAGTATCATTGTTGTTGGGATCGGTGTAGGTAATTCCATCGACTTCTGCAGTAAACAGAGAACAAGGTGGCGAACCAGGACCTAGTCCCAATACGGGATTACAAGGGGATTCAGTATTTGTTCGGTTATCTGGCCCTGGTTTCCAATATTGAGTAGGTGGGTTTGTAGTACCGTTTCTTGTATCCCAAGCAGGATTAACATATTCATAGAGGTTGATTAAGCCGTCACCATCAGGGTCTCCATTAGTACCATCATCCCCTGAATTTGAGGTTGGGTCAAGATTGTTAGCAACTTCCCAGCCATCAGGCATTCCATCACCATCAGTGTCCCAACCATCTGGATCTTCGTCGGTTAAGTTATCACCATCATCGTCGTTGCTAGAACAATCGGCATCACCGTCATTGTCTCCATCCCAAGTGTCTACCATTCCATCGTGATCATCATCGAATGTGTTGAAACAAATATTCCCCATCGGATCCTCATCAGCCCCATCAGAGTTCAATCCCTGAATCAATTGCATTGCACTCTCTTCGTCCCAATTACTTACTGGAACTGTGCCATTCCACCAAACTCCATTATCGAGCTTGTTTGGTGTAGTTGCCGAGTCCCAATTAGAGGGGATTCCATACTGGTATTCGTTGAGATTCGTCAGGGAATCGCCATCAGGGTCTCCGGTAGAGCCGTTAATTCCTGAGGCTGAAAGGGGGTCGAGACCATACTGCCATTCCCAACCATCGGGTAAACCATCGCCATCTGAATCCCAATCTTGCGGTTGAGTGTTGATGTAGTACTCCAAACCATATGGAAGTCCATCTCCATCTGCGTCCGTCGAACCCATAGCCTCCCACGCTGCAAATTCTATAGCAGAATAAGATGTTAACAACATGAGAAGCGTGAAGAGAACCGCTGAACGTTCTTTTCTTCGGGCGATTACAAGATTATTCTGCCCCGAAATGTCGAACATCAAGTACTCCCTCTACCGCCTACGGCGGTTCATACCTGTCTTAAGCGGAATGGAGCGTCGTTCGGACGAGGAATACAAGTCAACTCATACGAGTTCGATGTCATCATCGTCGTAAACCATCTCTTGCTCTTCTTCTTCTTCAATAATTGGAGTCTCTGAAACTTCTTCAGAACCTGCAATAACGTCATCATTGTCGGCTTCTTTCATAGCCTCCAGCAGAGCCAAATGGGCGGCCCACTTTCTCCTATTCATACGACTTTGGACACCGGCGAAAATTAACAAAATCCCGACTACCATGATGATTAATGTAGATGCACGAGGATTTGTTACCTCGTTGATTAAACGATCAAAAATACCATCGATTCCAACCACCATATTGAGATTCTTTTCAGCGGTATATTCCTCAGGCCAACTTTGCTCAGTATCATGAGGCTCCGCTGTAATCACAATCTTTGCTGTATCCCCGTTGTTTGCAGAGGATGGAACGGACACTTCGAGAATGAATGTCACCTCTTCAAAGGCATCCAATTCAATTAATCTTGTACCCGTAGGCCCTCCAATATCCACGTTCCATCCATTGGCCCCTTCGACTTCAGCATCGAGCAGAACCATTAGTGGGCTGTTACCTTTGTTTCGAACTTCAAACTGGAAGTCATAGAATCCACCAGGCGCAAGTTTTCGGTTTGAAGTGACCTGTACAATTGACAAATCAGGCTCATCGGCATCGACTTCGAAGACCATTGGCAAATCGAAATATCTTGGATTTGAATCAGATGTATCCTCCCGTATTCTTAGGTAAACTGTGTGGTTGCCCACGATGACTTGGTCTGTGAGGGTGACTACCACAAACACTTCTGTGAAATCACCCGGACCAAGAGACACCTGAGGTACAGCAGACCCATTTTGGTCTAATATCCTGTACTCCCATTGTCCATAAGCGGCTAATCTATCTGTATTCTCTGGAAGGCTCGCTGGATTGATAATCTGCCATTTGGTAGCTGATTCTCCACTTGTCATACTATTTGTTATGCGAGCGCGAAGATTCACTTCAGGGTCGTTTAGAGTTGAACAAAGAGATACTTGGATGTGACCTAGCGGGGTGCCGTCGCAATCTTGGGATACTTCTGCACGAATACCAAATGTCCTCTGAATTGTAAATTCAACTGTCGTTCTAAGTGAGGCATTTCCACTACTTATCACTTCGACCTCTATCATTCCTATATCAGGATCTTCTCTGTCTGCGGAAGGCTTTACATTCAACCGAAGAACCTGAGTTGAATGTCTCTCTAGAGGAGGTATATGGAAAGTTCCATCCCCATCATCTTCTAGGATTCGTTCACCCGTATCATTATCATAAATCTGGATAATTGATTTCGAGCGCCTAAGAATATCCACTCTGAAATTATCCGTGTCGAATCCTGTGTTGAAAATTTCTAGTAAGAAGGTATTGAATTGGTTATCCTCGACATATCTAGGAATTGTTGGATCGATATCACCGACTCGGCTAGAGTTAGCAATCGGTATGTCATGATCTTCATTCCATATCGATACATCTGGAGGTTGGTAAACTTCTAATTTTTCCAAATCAAGAGTAAGAAGATCTTGATGGACAACAGTTTGAACACCTTCTATTGTAGCTTCAGCAACAGCTCTAATCTCAATTTTGTTAGGTGCTCCTGTCAAGTCATCAGGAGCAGTTATGGTAAGTATTGGATTCAATATATCGCCTCCTGAATTCAAAGTGTAGCCACCAGGGGAGTCAAACTCTACAAGCCATGAACTACCTAAGTTTGTGAGTAATTCAAGTTCTACAGACATCGATTTGGTAGAGTCACCTCTGTGGACTAACTGAAGTGGTACCGGTGTTGTTTCATCAGGTGCAATATATTCCACTGTTCTATCTTCCCTGTGGTTAATCGCAACTCCCCATTGTTTCATTTCAACAGGTTCGTGTTCGACTAGGAAGGCGTTACCTTGAACATCTGTAATTTCCAATTCTACGGTGTATTCTCCGGATGGAAGTCCGCTTGGATATGTCCATGTATAGGTGCCAAAAATTCCTTGACTTGTGTCTCTAATACCATCATCATCGGATGAAATCTCGTGATCTATACGGTAGTTTCCATTTGGATCCCGCATCAGTAACTTCACAGAATCCATATCATCTCTGCCGAAGGCGCTCTTCACATCAAAGGAAAATTGCATTGTTCTATCAGCCAAAACATCGTTCGGATACCATTCCAATTCTACACCATCGGCGAGTTCAGCCCCGTCTCTTTGCAGGACGACCTCGCTATCTGCAATCGCGTTGGTTTCTACTTCCATTTGTGAATACCGATTGCTTTCTCCATCTATCTCGTTCCAAGCAACTTCTGCTTCGCAACTACTTCCGAAGGGGCCACCAGAACCTTCACAACCAGACATTTCAGCAGAGACCTCCACTGTTAATTCGTTACCATCTTGTATGGTAAATGAGTCACCTGAATTCAATATAACCTCGAATAATTCGTGGTCGAAGTTGCATGAATTAGTTATGCCGGGATTGCATGCATCGGCCTCCCATGACTCTGAACCAACAGTATTACCATTTGCACTAATCACAATGTCCCAGGTCACCTGAGAGTTGCTAGGTCCTTGAGCACGAAGGAAAAATTGCACAGGAATGTAAAATTGACCACTGGAAGAACCATGTTTTGGACGACCAGTAATTTCAAGGGAACTTAGAAGGTCTCCAGTCGTGAATTCTATTGTAGAATCTAGTGCACTAGAGGTTGATTGACCCCCAGATTCAGGGACCATTGTAGAAATGTGGCCATCACCTCCGGAAGACGTATTGGCTTCTGCAAAATATAGCGTGTAGAGTTTTGATTCAAATTCATCTGAATTTTCAGCACGGGAGTCTGCTTGAAGATACGTTGGTTCAGCGAAAAATGTAGCCATTTGGGGAGTTATCATCAAAATTGCCAGGAATATCGCAACTTGGGTGAACCGACCGTTCTGGAACGGCACACTGCGCCTAGTCATCACCTTCCCGTAATCGGAGGAGTGTTAAAGCGTTCGTAAAGTTCGATTGCTCTTTGCATCTGTTTTTTCACGCCCCCAAAAGGGGGCGTAAATCCGCTCGGTTCAAGTCTAATGAGGTCCTCAGAGGGCTCGCAGGGGTACCCGAGTGGTCAAAGGGGCCGGACTTAAGCTCCGGTGCATAGAGCTTCGTGGGTTCAAATCCCACCCCCTGCACCATTACTTCATTCGAGTAATTGAACAGCCTAGTTGACCATCCCCGTCCAGGACATCCAGTTTGGTAATTACAACGGTTGCACCCTCGACCGAAAGAGGTTCTAGAATTCTGTCCAACAATCTATTTGCTAGAGTTTCCAGAAGGGATACACGTTCCAATTTCAAGGTCTCGTCTAAACTGGAGACTAAGTATTCATAATTCAAAACTTGAGAAATTTCATCTTCTTGAGGGTAACTATCTCCACAAAGCATGACGTATATGTCGAAGGAGAGACGTTGTGGTGAGCCCATTTCGTAGTTGTGCACTCCTATATCCACTTCCCGAATTACCTTTTCCAAAAAAAGCGCAGTAGCGGCTTGATTTTTAGATAATATTTGCATTATTGCGTCGGAATGTGAAATCATAAAACACCCTCAGTTTCAAACACAACATCTCGGTTTCTTGATAGGAATCTTTCGCCGGCGTCAACGAAAATTACTTGTCCAGTGATTGATTTACCTTCGATTAAGAAAAATACTGCTTGGGCGATGTCTTCTGGAGATGGGCCATAACCCAAAGGACTCTCGCTTTGGGCTTGGTTGAACCCTTCCTCGCTTTGGTCTGGGCTTGCCAATGTATGCCCAGGGGCGACTGCATTAATTCGTAATTTTGGAGCTAGGCCTCTGGCTAAAGCTTCAGTAATCCCCAGCAGAGCGAACCTCGACGCTGTATAGGATATATGATCAGGATTAGGTGACGCAATTTTTTGATCTAAGATATTTACCACCGACCCTACTTCATTAGCAGGGAGATTTTGTAACAATTCACGAGTTAACATCAATGGGGCTTTAGTATTGATGTCCATGTGCGCGTTCCAGGATTCATCATCGAAATTGTCCAAATCATCATGAACGAACTTCGATGCATTATTGACTAGGTGTAGAATAGGCCCAATTTGTGATGATGCTTCGGAAATAATTTGGGTAAACTCTTCCGGATTCGATAAATCACCCTTGACCGTGCAAGCATTAACTCCGAGGCCTTTAATCACCTCAACCAAATCTTCGGCGGCTTTAGACGATGAATTGTGGTGAACTGCGACTGAGTAGCCTTTTTTCGCTAGGTGAAGACAAATTGCGGCACCAATTCTTTTTGCGCCCCCCGTCACGAGTGCTGCACTGCTAGCCATCGATACTTGGGGGGAGAGTCTCGTATATGTCTCCTCGTTTTGAAAGCCCTCATCTAAGTCTCCAAGGCGAATGATTAACCCTGTGTGTCCACTCCTCTTTCTCAATGGGTGTACCGCTGCCCCAAGCTAATGGCACTGAAGTGTCGACCGAAAGGTGTGACGGCGCTGTCAGAGTTAATGCTGAAGAACGCCGGAAAGCGGAAAGGAAGCGACTTCCATCTTGGTTCAAAACAACGCTTCCCACAGGGAACGCACAAAGTCGATTTAATGAAACCAAATCGAATGTACATGAACATGGGTTACACACTGTCTGCGAAGAAGCAAGATGTCCAAACATCCATGATTGCTGGGGCAGAGGCACTGCAACTTTCATGATCGCAGGCGAAGTATGCACACGCGGATGTAGGTTCTGTGCAGTCGGTACAGAGAAAACCCCTGCACCATTGAATCCGAATGAGCCTGCAGAACTCGCAGAAGCCGTAGATCGGATGGGAGTTAGCCATGCAGTAATTACCGTTGTTAACCGCGACGACTTAGCTGATGGAGGTGCAGAGCATTATCGTAAATGTATCAAAGCAGTTCACGAGAGATGCCCCGATGTTGGACTTGAATTACTCTGCTCTGACTTAGACGGAAATCTTGAGGCACTTGCGGATTTATTAGTGGACCTACCGCTCAAGGTTTTCGCCCACAATGTCGAGTGCGTACCTAGGTTGGATTCAACTGTACGCGACCCTCGAGCTTCATTCGAACAATCACTAATTATACTTAGAGAAGCAAAACGATTGAGGCCAGAATTAGCAATAAAATCAAGCATTATGGTAGGCGTCGGGGAATCTGACAAAGAAGTCGTTGAAGCTATGCAATTGCTGAGAGAGGTTGGAGTTGAGCTAATCACCCTAGGCCAATATCTGCAACCCAGTTGGAAACATCTTGCAGTAGACAGATTTCCTGAACCGAAAATCTTCGCAGAATGGGACCAAGCTGCCAGAGAAATGGGATTCACCGCAGTTGCCAGTGGCCCATTAGTGCGGTCCTCATATCGAGCAGGGTTGCTCTGGGAAGAAGCAATGGGAGGAGAACCGGTTGTGACCAGAGACTCTACTGGTTCCGCTATTAGTCATCTGAACCCTAACAAAGACCTACTTTTGGACAATAAGTCTCGCTTGCCTTCAGAGCACAAAACAATATGAACGAATTATCGGAGGGNGAAATATGGCGGCGAAAAAGAAGAAGCAAGTAACATTGCACGTACCNTCCGCACCTTTNCGACCTGGAGACAAAGCAAGTTTCGCACCATTTGAAAATGAGCCNGGAGATCTACCCCGACCTGATCCGGTAAATTGCACTGCATCTGAAACCACAGATCACGCTTANGGGCTTGTAAGGGTCTTAGATTTCCAAGGCAATGCTAGCGGNCCATGGGACCCAAAATTGTCTCCTGATGACCTCCGTGATGGCTTAGAACACATGGTTAGAATGAGAATATTCGATGATCGAATGATGAAAATGCAGCGNACAGGGAAATTGTCATTTTACATGCGATCGTATGGAGAAGAGGCTGTCGCAATCGCCCAAACAATGGCCCTAAAAACCCAAGATTGGATTTTTCCAACCTATAGACAACCNGGAGCCCAATTTGTCAGAGGTCGAGATATGGTGAGCATGATTAATCACTGTATAGGTAACGAAGAAGATAACGTCAAGGGTAGGCAAATGCCTGTTCATTACACCTACCGAGAAGGTCGATTCATTTCGGTTTCAAGCCCAGTTGGGACTCAATTTAGTCAAGCGGTAGGGGTTGCAATGGCATCCCAATACAAGGCATTGGATGAATGCTGTATCACGTGGATAGGAGATGGTTCAAGTGCTGAAGGAGATTACCATTANGCGCTCAATTTCGCTTCAGTCTTCAAGCCCCCAGTTATTCTCAACATCGTCAACAATCAATGGGCCATTTCTACCCACGCTAACCTAGCAAGTGGCAACCCAACATTCGCAGCAAGAGGCCTCGCCTACAACGTTCCTTCAATGAGAGTGGATGGAAATGACTTCCTGGCTCTTTATGCAGTTACAAAATGGGCTAGAGAGCGGGCCGCTGCGGGAGAGGGAGCAACCCATATTGAGGTACTTACCTATCGCGCTGGAGCACACTCTTCCAGTGATGACCCGAGCAGATATCGCCCCGGAGATGAGCACGAGGCATGGCCAGGTGGCGACCCTGTCGACCGATTAGTTCAACATTTGATTGCAATTGGAGAATGGTCAGAAGAGCAGCAGAATGAGTTAGAGGAGAGAATCGATTCTGAGGTTATGGCCGCTTACAAGGAAGCAGTTACCTTTGGAGACCTAGCGAATGGCCCTTATCCTTCTGCCGATACAATCTTCACCGAAGTGTACGAAGAAGTCCCTTGGCATCTTCAAGAGCAATGGGATGAAATGAAGAAATGGAGTANGGATTGATATGCCTGAAATGAATATTGTTCAAGCTGTCAATTCAGCACTAGATATTATGCTTGAAAAAGACCCAGATGTAATCTTCTTTGGNGAAGATGCTGGATATTTTGGTGGTGTATTCCGCACCTCTGATGGTTTGCAAGAGAAACATGGCACACACCGAGTATTCGATACACCTCTTTCCGAAGGAGGAATCGCCGCTATCGCATTTGGAATGGGAATCAATGGATTGAGGCCAGTTGCAGAAATTCAATTTGCCGATTACATATTCCCTGCCTACGATCAAATAGTGAATGANATTGCAAAAGTAAGACATCGATCGGGAGGTGAATTTTGGTGCCCTCTAACAATCAGAACCCCCGCTGGTGGTGGAATTCGTGGCGGACACCATCACTCGCAAAGTCCTGAATCACAATTCACCCATACCTCTGGGATAAANGTCGTTTACACCTCAACACCTTACAATTCTAAGGGCTTACTAATTTCTGCGATTGAATCCAACGATCCCGTTGTGGTATTCGAGCCTAAGAGATGTTACAGAGGACCTTTCTACGGCGACCCGCATAATGTTCCAACGTGGAAAGATCACCCAGAGGCCGAAGTCCCAGAGGCGCATTATACAGTGCCACTTGGTGAGGCAAGACTCGCAATGGAGGGNACGGACTGTACCGTTATTTCTTGGGGTGCGATGGTCCACGTAAGCGAACAGGCNATCAAAGACAGTGGAGTTAGTTGTGACCTAATTGATTTGCAAACTTTGGTNCCTTGGGATAAAGATGCNATTGTAAAATCAATAGAGAAAACTGGACGCTGTGTGATAGTTCACGAAGCACCGAAAACAAGTGGATTTGGTGCAGAAATGGCAGCCAGTGTCCAGGAGCGATGCTTCTACCACTTAGAGGCACCAATAGAAAGAGTCACGGGATGGGACACACCATTCCCACACACAACCGAATGGGACTATATGCCCAGTCCAGCGAGAATCGCTGACGCAATAAAGAAAACTATGGAGGAATGAAAATGACAAATCGTGTATTCAAACTACCTGATATCGGAGAAGGAGTAGTAGAAGGAGAAGTCGTGGAATGGCACGTATCCGTTGGAGACTCTGTCTCCGAAGATGATGCACTTGTAGATGTNATGACAGATAAAGCGACTGTCACAATACCCTCGCCTTATGATGGTACAATAGCCGCCTTACATGGTGGTGTCGGAGACATGGTTGCGGTAGGTTCTGTTCTAGTCGAATTTGGCGAAGGTGGCGATAGCCCTGTCGATTCCGTTGAAGAAAAAGAGCCAGAACCAGAAAAAGACGTCGAGCCAGAAGTTGAAGCCGAGCCGGAGCCAGAAAAAACACCTCCACCTGTGGCTACTGAACCGCTTGCACCTCCACCTGTGCCAGCAATTTCAACACCCGCTCCATTACCAGCAGTTTCCAAACCAACTGAAAGCAGTGGTGGGTCTGGAGGNAAAGCGCTTGCCAGTCCCGCTGTTCGCAGGCGTGCACGCGAAGCAGGAGTCGATCTATCATCAGTTCGCGGTAGCGGACCAGCGGGTCGAATTCGACACGCTGACCTTGACGCATTCATCGCTGCTGGAGGCATGGTACAAGGAGCAGCTCCAGTCGCTTACACTACCCGAAGAAGTGATGTTGAGGAAATTAAGGTAGTTGGATTGAGGCGGAAGATTGCCGAAGCAATGACCATCTCCAAGCGCCATATTCCACATTTCTCTTACTTTGAGGAAATCGATGTTACAGAATTGGAGGAGTTACGACAATTCCTTAATGCAACAAAATCNCCNGAACANCCGAAATTNACCTATCTTCCATTCATNATGATGGCNCTAGCGAAAATAATGCCAAATCATCCTGAATGCAATGGNCATTATGACGAAGCAAATGGAATTGCTAGNAGGTATNGCGCNGTTAACTTAGGAATCGCAACTCAAACTGATAGAGGATTATTCGTCCCTGTGGTAAAGCACGCTGAAGCNATGGATGTTTGGCAGGCNGCCGCAGAAATGCAGAGAGTATCNGGGGCAGCCAGAGATGGAACTGCTTCGCTTGACGACCTNACTGGATCTACNTTCACAATTACTAGCCTCGGAAGAGATGGAGGACTTGGAGCGACTCCGATTATCAANCANCCNGAGGTNGCNATNCTNGGNGTTCACAAAGCACGTGAAATGCCAGTNGTTAGGAATGGNGAAATTGTGGTTCGCAGAATNATGAATGTGTCTAGCTCATTTGATCATAGAATCGTTGATGGGGCTGATGGGGCAGCCTTAGTGCAGTCACTCAAGCGAATGCTTGAACATCCTGCATTAATTTTCATGTGAGGGAGAATTATGACTGAAACTCGCAAATGTAAGGTGCTTGTAGTAGGAGCGGGGCCTGGAGGATATGTTGCAGCAATACGAAGTGCTCAGCTAGGATTAGACACTGTAATTGTNGAAGGCGACAAGGCAGGTGGAACCTGTTTGATACGGGGCTGTATTCCAAGCAAAGCAATTATCCATGCTGCTGAGAGATTCGAATCTTTACAGCAACACGCAAGTGAAGGAGGCCATATGGGTCTATCTGTAGCCTCAGAGCCTGAAATTGACATGGCAGCTTTGGTTGGTTGGAAAGATGCAATAGTAGAACGATTGAACAAAGGTGTTGAGGCGCTTATGAAAGGTGCTGGAGCAGAATTAATCAAAGGTTGGGCTACATTTACTGGGCCAAAAAAATGTACTGTAGAAACTTCTAGCGGGACGCTTAATATCGAGGCTGAAAACGTAATTATCGCAACTGGTTCAAGTCATATCGACTTGCCCTTTATGCCATGTGATGAGGAGTTTGTGCTATCATCNACNGGTGCTTTGGATTTACAAAAACTACCAAAATCCGCAGCTATTGTAGGCGGTGGCTACATTGGACTAGAATTAGGCTGCGCTCTAACAAAATTGGGCACAGAGGTAACAGTGGTAGAAGGAATGGATTCAATTCTCGGAATAATGGACAAAGAAATTCGAAGACCGTTAGAAATTTGGTTGAAAAAACACAAAGTCGCAGTTCACACAAANGCTCTTGCTCGCGGNACTGAAATCAAAGGNAAAGGGGCAAGTCGTAAAGCGCATTTGACCTTTGAAAAGGATGGGGAAGAGCAGACAATCAAAGTCGATAAGGTGCTAGTAACAGTTGGTAGAAGTCCGAATACCAAAGGATGGGGATTNGAGAANATGGGTGTCAGAATGGACACTGGAGGGAGATTCATTCGAATCGATCGACAATGNAGAACCAANNTNCCTGGAGTCTACGCCATAGGGGATGTAGCTGGCGAGCCTATGTTGGCCCACAAGGCCTCCTCTCAAGGCGAGATGGTNGCNGAAATANTAGCAGGGCATAACAGAGATTACGATAAGGTAGCAATTCCAGCAATCGTNTTTACTGAGCCTGAAATCGTCTCNGTAGGACTCACTCCTGATGAAGCAAAGGACAGAGGAGANGAAATCATAACNGGNAAATTCCCTCTAGCAGCAAACGGTCGAGCGCTAACATTGGANGCTGAGAAAACAGCNGGATTCATTCGAGTTACTGCTCGNGAATCNGACCATGTNATNCTTGGNATTCANGCCGTCGGNAGCCANGTTGCNGAATTACATGGTGANTTNNTNNTNGCNCTNGANATGGGNGCTTTATTGGAAGATATCGCNGANACNGTNCATGCACATCCAACGATGACTGAAGCCTTCCATGAAGGGGTATTGAAGACTCTAGGACATGCTATTCACTCGGCATGATTCACAAAAATGGAGGNGTGGTTTTGCNNGAATTGCAAATCCTTAGAGTCGAACTCNAAGCACATGAGTCTGTTGATGCTGCCATGNCGGNATTACAAGAAAAACGAATTTTGGATGANATTCCTGATACATTGATTCTTGTCCAGCATCCAGAGGTAGTAACACTTGGGCCGAAGGCGGAAAGAGATGGAGCCCTCGAGGACCNTGCNTTATCTGATTATCCAACTAGGGTNGTAGATAGAGGCGGAGGGATGACGTATCATGGACCTGGTCAGTTGGTTGTTTATCCAATAATCAAGTGGCAAGTAGGTGAACAATCTGTTCGGAAAATTATCAATCGACTNGAGGATTGGGTAATGGCGGCTCTCGCGGATTGTGGAATAGAAGGATATCGTGATGAAAGAATGATGGGAGTTTGGTTGGAAGGATACAAAGTATGTTCTATTGGACTAGCCTTCAAGCATTGGGTAAGTAGACACGGTCTNGCTCTAAATTACAATACGAACCCTGGCCGAGTAGAGGCCCTTTCATGTTGCGGCCTTCCTTCGGGGATGACAACTTCACTGCAAGCCCTTGGCCACACCCATGATTTGGAGGGTAGACTACTAGATCGTGTAAGGTTGGAAGAGGCATTGCTGATTAATGCAGAAAATTATCTTGAAAGAGTACCTATGCAACCCAAAGATTGGACTGCGGAGTTGGTTATCTGAGACCAAAAAGAAGCACGTTGGGAAAATATTGGTCTTTGGATCCAGATTTGACTTTCCTTAACCATGGTTCGTTCGGGGCAACTCCGAATTTAGTCTTGGNNGAACAANATCGATTNCNAACACATCTAGAATCNGACCCNGTTAGATTTTTNGANCGAGANGCNTTNGAAAATATGAATAGGGCAAGGCTNGAACTCTCTGAATTTCTCAATGCAGACNCCGATGGAATGACTTTTTGTCAAAATGCCACAAGTGGCGTAAATACTGTACTGCGAAGTTTGGTTCTAAATCAAGGAGACGAGATAATCGTTCCAAATCATTCGTATCAGGCATGTTGGAATTCAATCGATTTCGTGGCCGCTAGATGGGGTGCCAAGATTGTAGTAGTAGACCTACCATTTAGATGTGATTCAGAAGAAGAAATCATTGAACCCTTGTTAGCGGCAATTTCACCTAAATCAGTTTTAGCAATGATTGACACAGTAACGAGCCCCACCGGACTCAGAATGCCATTCGAGAAACTTGTCGGTGAATTTCAATCGAGGGGAGTCGATGTTTTGCTTGATGCTGCACACGGCCCAGGCATTGTTCCAATGGATTTGTCTAAGTTGGATGCTGCTTGGGTAACTGGAAACTGTCACAAATGGCTCTGTAGCCCCAAGGGTTCGGCTTTCCTACACATTAGAGAAGACAAGAAGAACGAAACTAAACCATTGACAATCAGCCATGGACATAGTGCAGATTTATCACTTCAAGAAAAATTCAGATTCGAATTTGATTGGCAAGGAACTAGAGACCCTACCGCAATTCTATGTATTCCTAAATCCATTGAGACTCTCGAGTTGATGGTTTCAGGAGGATTTGACGAGATAATGGACCGAAATAATTCACTCGCTTTGAAAGCAAGAAACCTTCTTTGCGAGAGTTTAGGCACCGACCCTCCAACACCAGATACGATGATATCTGCAATGGCTACAATCGACCTACCAGGAACATATTCAGGAGGTGCAGATATTATGGGAGATCCACTACACAACAAACTGCTTGATGAATTCGGCATCCAAGTTCCAGTGTTCCCTTGGCCCCATCACAAAATGAGGTACTTCCGAATTTCTGCTTATCTTTACAATACTATCGAAGAGTATGAATTCCTTGCAGAAATATTACAAAAAAATCTCTAATTTTCTAATTTTAAGAATACATGAATAGAAGTAGTTGATGATTAACGGAAATACAGCCTAGGTGCATAAAGAGGGTATGATAATGGGGGAAGCAGTTGTTGCAATTACTGGCGCGTCGGGAGCAAGATATGGTGTTCGACTATTGGATGCACTTACTGAAGCCGGCTGGAAAACTCACCTAATTGTCACGCGTGAAGGNGCNTTAAATCTTGAATTAGAATGTGGCATAGCNCCTGAAGATTTAGCCAGTGACNCTGTAGTNTTGGAAAATAACAACAATCTTGCCGCTAAATCTGCATCAGGATCAGCTCGTTTTGACGCCTACATCGTCTGTCCAGCNAGCGGTACGACGATTGGAAAAATAGCAAATGGAATTTCTGACAATCTCGCAACTAGAAGTGCNTTAGTAGCGATGAAAGAGAGGAGGAAGCTAATTCTNGTCCCTAGGGAAGCACCCTATGCAACACCTCATCTCAGAGCAATGGCAAATCTCTCAGAATGGGGAGTTGTTATTCTTCCGGCAAGCCCGGGATTTTACAACAAGCCACAGACACTCGACGATATGGTGGACTTCATTGTTGCAAGAATNCTTGANCAGTTAGATATCNATCATGAAATTGGAAAACGCTGGACAGGGGATGAAATCGGCTCTCAGTGAGCCGAATGTAATTTCACTCTTGTACAGGTTGGGTTCAAGAGTGAGGCGTTAGCCGGAGATTTAGGTATCCTATGACGAACTGGGAGTCACTCACGGTAGCTCAACTGAAAGAGGAGTGCAAAAGCCGCGGTCTTTCGGTTGGTGGAAAGAAGGCCGATTTAGTGTCTAGAATCGAGGAACACGCCATCTCAAATGACTTCCTAGAGGCAGAAATCACGGAAGATTCAGCCATGCAGAGTGGACGAAGTATGATAGGTCGAGTCAAACAACTTCCTGTTTCGGTTTTGGCTGTTATTGGAATCATGCTGCTTGGAACTATGGGGGGAGCATTACTGTATGGNGATGATGTAATCGAATGGATTCAGGGAGAACCAGATTACCAATTAATCGAATTTGATGCGATGAGTGCTAGAGGATATGCTCAGAGTCTTGTAGATTTAGGACATCCTGAATGGGAGGGTAGAATGTCAGGNACTATCGAAGAGCACAACACTGCAGATTTTATCAAAGCCAATTTTACCTCGATGGGGATTCCATCAACTCTTGAGGATTTTGACGTTCCGATGTTTGTCATTGATGATGAACCCGAATTGGGTATATGTCATGCAGGAGATGTAGGNCAAACTCTCCCTGCTTTTGCTTGTGGTGCTACTGATGTTAATGCGGATTTCATTACCTTTGAGCACAGAAGTGATTTTGTTTTGCAGGGATATTCCGGCTCTTCCTTCATTCGATATGTCGATGATATAGATGTAGTAGATCTAGGCANAGGAAACGAAAGTGCAGATTGGGCCACTGGAGCGGGTTCTGTTGTTTTGGTACACATGACCCAGGACACAGAATCCAACACTGCGCTATTCAAGAGAGCATCAGAGAACGATGTTGAAGGATTAATCCTGATTAATGAAAGACAGAATTGTGACGATTTGGTTTCTGGCGATTGTATTCCTTACTTCAAATCGGTAGACATCTCAGCCATAGATAATATTCCAATTAACATGGGATTCATAATGGTCAGCCAAAGTGTTGGCCAGGTAATTATTGATAATGTGATTAATCAGGATGGAAGATTACAATTTATGACCTATGTCGAAAATGCAGGGGAAGCCACTATCAAAGTACCATGCGGAATTATTCAAGGAGAGTCTGATTCGATGATCATCATAGGGGCACACCATGATACCGTATACATGTCCCAAGGTGCCGTAGATGACTCTTCAGGGACAGCTACTGTTCTAGAGATGGCTCGCCAATTTGGATTAATTGAAAGCCAACTAGGCACCCCAAAGCATACGATTTATTTCTGCACTTGGGGAGGAGAAGAAGAAGGATTGTTTGGATCAACAGCATGGGTAGACAAACATCGAAACAACCTATATGATAATCTTCGACTATACATCAATTTAGATATGAATCACGTCGATGCCGAAAGAAATTCCGGAGTNACATTGTTTGGAAACCANAACACAGATGTTAGCCATATTAGAGGCATATCGGAGAAATTCAAACANGAATATCCAGAACTTGCAGACCGTTACAATATCCAAGTTCGCAAACTTGACGATACGGAAATGCCATACAATTCAGATCATGCACCATTCGTGTATAACATCGATGAAGACGANTCGGANGGNNAACAATACGGNANNGCTGTAGTTTGCTATGGCTCNGGGTCCATGGAATATCATACATATCTCGATAACATGGACCGATTCAATGAAGAAAGNCTCGCAGTTTCTGGAATAATCTATGGGTCATTGGTTTACTACCTCGCCTATGGCGATTAAGAATTAAGACTCTAAGTGCTCAAGAATTGCTTCGTAGTCAGGTTCTACACCTGGATTTTCAGCAACCCACGCATAGGATATCTTTCCAACTTCATCNATAACGAAAACAGATCTTTGAGATGCAGTGTATTCTGGCATTACAAATGGAATTTCTACGCCATAAGCGCGGGTNGCTTGCCGATTNGTATCAGAAAGCAATGGGAAGTTGATTTCATTGGCNTCTGCAAAGGCAGCATTTGCAAAAATACCATCTACAGAAATTCCGAAAACCTCAGCTTCGGCGGCTTCCAAACGACCCATAGAATCAGAAACTGTGCACATTTCTTTTGTACAGACTCCAGTAAATGCGGCTGGATAGAACAGTAGAACTACCCTGTTGCCGATAGAATCAGAAAGTCTAACCATATTTTTGTCAAATGCCATCAATTCGAAGTCNGGNGCCATGTCCCCTACGGATACCATGAGTCGGGGAAGCAATATCGATTTTCAAGGTCGCGGGGCTCTACATTCTNTGTGGNGAGTCAATTCCAAGTAAATCGAGACCTGTTTGCAAGGTTCTNGCGGTCAAGTCACAAAGCGCCAATCTGCTTAGTTTCGTGCTACCTTCTGCATTTAGAACAGTACACACTTCGTAGAATGAACCGAAAGTTTGAGCGANATTGTGTAATTGAGTAGCTAATTTATGAGGAGAGTGGCTTGAACAAGCCGAATCAAGAGCTTCAGGGAATTTAATCAATGCCCGAGCCAGTGCAACCTCTCTTTCATGGGNCAAGATAATTTTTGATTCACGAATAGAATTTCTATCGATTTCGTCNTTNGAAAATATGCTACAAATTCTAGCGTGTGCATATTGAAGATATGGAGATGTATTTCCATCAAAAGAAAGCATTTTTTCCCATTCAAAAATATAATTGTTATTTCTGTCTGTTGAAAGGTCTGCATATTTTATTGCACCAATTCCTAGCATTTTTGATANCTCTTGCCTTTCGTCATCAGTTAGGTTAGGGCTTTTCTCTGCAACGATTGCATCCGCTCTCTCTACAGCTTCAATCAGTAGATCATTGAGACGGACTGCTCCTCCAGTTCTACTGGCTAATTTTTTCCCATCCGAACCCATTACCAAACCAAACGGAACATGGATTGCATTAACTCCTTCATCCATGAATCCCGCTTTTCTTGCAACCTCAAAAACCATAGCAAAATGTTGTGCCTGTTCCGCACCTACGACATACAAGAAGTCCCGGCTACCAACATTCTCGATTCTATCCAAAATACATGCTAAATCACTGGTGGCGTAATTGAAGCCCCCGTCCGCTTTCTGAATAATCAATGGGAGAGGTTCCCCCTCTCGATTTTTCCAACCATCGAGGTAAACCACTTTCGCTCCATCGCTTTCCTCGAGTAAACCACGCTCTGCGAGTTTGTCAACAACGCCTGGCAATGCCGATTCGTACTTTGATTCACCTGCAAGATCGTCGTTGCTAAGCAAAACCCCCATCCTTTGGTATACTTCATTGAAGTGAATTAGTGAGCGATCTACCAGCATCTGCCATAATTCGATGGTTTCTGGTTCGCTAGATTGCATTCTCACGACCCTCGCTCTCGAGCGTGAGGCAAAGTCAGAATCGTTATCGAATTTAGCCCTAGCATCAGAATAAAACGTACTTAAATCGATATGATGTGCCTCAGAATCAAGACCTGAATCGATAAGATGTTCGATTAGCATTCCAAAAGGAGTCCCCCAATCCCCGATGTGATTCTCTGGTACAACTCTGTGACCCTTGTAGCTTAACATTCGATTCAGAGCGTCACCAATCACCGTTGATCTTAGGTGACCTACATGCATGTGCTTGGCAACATTTGGTGAAGAATAATCTATGACAATGATTTTTTCCTTCTCAGTTGAAACTCTCAATTTATCATCGATTAGGGATTCTTGTAATTTCTCACCCAACCAATCGGGTTCGGCTGAAAAATTAAGGAAACCGTTTATCGAGCTAACTTGGCAGACCCCTTCGGTTATAGAACCCAGATTCTCTAAAATTTCGTCGGAAATTTCATTCGGGGCCTTTCTCAGTATTTTGGATAGTGAATGACAAGGTAAAGCGACGTCAGAAAATGCAGAATCAGTTGAGACTGCAAGAAGGTCATTCCATTCAGATTCTTGGATTCCGATATTGGACATCGCTGAACCAATGAGTGGGCGGATTGCCTCTACTAAATCTCGCATGATCTAACCTCAAGTTAGGGAGTACCTCAACAAGGCGGCTATTCCTCCAAATGANGTTTGGAGAGTTGCCCCCTCTTCTGAGTCCATGGAAATCAAACTAACCTTTGCAGAGGTATGTCCAGCTAATTCCGTCAACTCGTCAATTATGTCTCTGGTTTTATCGGGATCTTCGCGTACGTCCTCAGCACCGCACTTAGGGCAATCCGGTATTTCTGAGCGACTATTTTGTGTAGCCTCCCATTCATGNGAGCAGGGCTTACAATACCAGCCAACTCTTCTCTTACTCAGCCCCTCTGAAAGTAATAGAGTATCGACAGCACCCTGATCTAATGCTGACCGGATCATCATCTCACCGTAAGTTGCTTTCGGATGTGCTTGCATTACTTCGCGAAGGAAATTATCCACCAATTCACGCTCGGCGTCTAATTCAATTTGATCCATAAGGTTGCCAGCACGCTGAACTAATTCCCTCAGACCGCTTTCATTGGAATAGCCCACATCAAAGAATGGTTCTCGAATCAACTTCTTTACTTCATGATGGAAGTAATCGTTCTTGACCACGAAATCCTTAGTCTGTCCTGGACCACCGACAATGATGCCTTTGATATCGGTCAAATTCGGGAGCCAATAATTGCAAGCATGTTCGGTGGCGCGNTTGAAGAAATTGTGAGCCGCCTCCTCGATTAGACGTTCAAACCGCTGTGCAGATTGACCTCCTTGGCGGTGTTTTCCCATTATGTTGGACTGTAATTCTTCTTGGCAATGGATCCTTTTTCCACTCGCAATTCCGTAGGCCGCCTCGCCTCTATCGATTACAAATAGACCGTAAGAAGTTCTGTCAATCAGCATGTCTTCTAATTGTGTTAATTCAAAAGTCGAATCACAACGGTAACGGAAAGAAGTGAAAATTTCCGGAGGATCGTCAATCACGACAGTAACTAACCGCGTTTTGTTATTTCCAACAATAACATGACCGACGAAAATTGCTATTCCGTATTCACCAGCATTTTTGTATCGATTAAGCACTGAAATTGCCGATTCTATNGCATCTCCAACATGTTTTCTAGTTAGTTTGGATTTGATGTTCGCTGCCTGAGCCGCTTCTTGGCCAAGTTGGCCACGAACATCACTAATGAGTCGGTCAGGGGGTATGATNACCGTAACTAATTCNGTCCCCATACCCCTCATGTTCTGTAGCTCTTCCAGCGTCTTCTTGGTTCGCAGTCTCCTTTGCTGCATCTCCAAGTCATCTGCCATGGCTAAGCCTCTTGGTGGAAGGCCGCAGTGAGAGGCATTTCAACCCTCTCGCGCGTATCTAGCGAAGGCATTGAAAGGGGCACTCACCCCCGAATGTCCGATGGCGACCATAGTTCTCGCACTTGGTGGCAGTCTGCTGAGACCNGAAGTGGAAGAGCGGCATGCTTGGTTAGAAGAGTTAGTATCCATCATCCGAGACAGGGTTTTGGTCGATGATAGAATTGGAATAGTTGTAGGAGGAGGCGCCCCTGCTAGAGAAGGAATCACACTCGCTAGACCCATTATTGATAACGAGGATAGGCTTGANAGAATCGGAATTGCNGCAACTCGTCTAAATGCCACCATAGTTAGAGAATCTCTGGCAGATGCAGGAGTCACAGTCTCGGGNACAATTCCACGTTCGATAAACGAGGCTACAATGCTATTCGATGAAAGGCCCGTAGTAGTCATGGGAGGNACAAAACCCGGCCATACTACTGATGCTGTTGCGATTCGNCTAGCGATTGCCAGTGGAGCTGAACGCTGCATTATCGGCACTAATGTTGACAGAGTATACGATTCTGATCCTCGAGAGAATCCAAACGCAAGTGGCTACGATTTACTTACACACGCAGAATTGCAAAACATCGTTGGGCCAGCGGAACACACCAAAGCAGGGCCAACTGGAGTCGTGGATCCGATGGGGGTTGCGGATGCTACTAAAGCTAATTTGACTCTCTGTATATTGGATGGAAGAAATCATTCCAGAATAAAATCCGCAATAGAAGGTGAGCCATTTCACGGGACTATTGTAGAAAGTGAAGAAGAGGAGTGACTCCCATGGGCAGAAAAGATAGAATCGCCAGAGCCGCTACACAAACCGCTTCACAAGCAAGGGAAACTGCTGCACGTGAAAAAGGAAGAAGTAAGCGAACTACAAGTGCCTCTGGGGTTACTGCCCACAGGCACTGCTCAGTATGTTGGGCACCTATTCCGCTCAAGGCAGAACCTCCGATTTGTAGTGATCAAGAATGCGAAGCAACATATGGAAAGAGAGAGGCATCTCGTAAGCGTTTGACATTCATGCTATACTTATTCCCTGCAATTGCAATTTTACTAGCAATATTGACTGCAGCATAACCCGAAGTATCGCTAGGTTCAACACCAATCAACAAAGAGCGGATGATATGCGAATGGTGCGAGTTCTAGGGGTTCTACCCGGATTCGTTGGATTTGTTTGCCTTGTTTTGTTAACAGTAAGCCTNGTAGGAATAGAAATTGATTCNACNAGAGTNCAGGCTACTACGGTCCCATGCCTTGATGATGATGCCGGTGGTTGTCCTGTTGGTATGACTGGTTCTGATTTCCATGTGCCTTGGGGATTCAGCATAATCGATGTAGAAGTAAAAATTGCTTGGGATGAGCCAGAAAAGGCTTGGATAGGAGTTGTCGATGCAAAATACGCCGATGAAGGAAACTGCCCACCCGACCCTAATGGATTGACTACCTGTGAAGCGGAGGACTTCGAATTTGTAGCAGGAGGCCCAGGTGACTCAGATGAGTTCACTTTCTCTCTAAAACCAGGTGACTATCGATTTACAAGTGGAGGAAGAGATGGTGCTAGTCTTGACAATCAATTGATTACAATTACATCAACATTCCACATTTCTCAGATTGGAGAAATATTACTCGGGATAATCGGAATTCTACTAATGATTGGGGCCGTAGAAATGATTTATCCAATCGAATTATTTTGGAAAAGATACATCAAATCATGATTAGAACGACTACTTGCTTCGTCGGCTAATTGAAGAACCAGTATTCCCTCGACTGTTTGTGGCAGTAACCAAGTGTCGCTCCTGTGGGGCGGAAATTAGGGCTGAGGGACTTCCTCAATCCTTCGGAGGATTCAACATTTACTGCGTGACCTGTGGCGCTCAATTCAGAGTAGATTGAAGTCAATCAGATGACTTCCTTCTTCCACGTCTAGGTTTGGGTGCATGCCTCATAGCCGCTTCCCTTCTTGNTTCGATTTCTTCGGGTGAACCNACTGGTTCAATTTCCTCTATTTCTCTATGCCAAGTTTCTGGCAAAGCAAGTGGATCTGTCACTTCATCTGCGGCTATGAATTCAATAAGTTGACTGCGCAAATCATCTATTCCATCTCCTGTAATTGAACTGATTCGTAAAACATCGCTTTCATTTGCCTCATGTAAATCCGACTTTGAAAACACCTTGAGCAGNGGTCGTTCTGCCAGTAATTCTGTAACTTCATCGAGTAGATGCTGTTGATCCTGCAAATTCATACCACTGGATTCAGATGGGTCGATTAAGAACAATACAATATCTCCTACATTTTCTAAGGCCGCAATTGCTTGCATCTCGATTTGATTACGCTCTGTCATTGGCCTATCGAGAAGCCCGGGTGTATCGACCATTTGGTAAATTCTTCTTCTATGCTCAAAATGACCGACGTGTAGGCGTTTAGTTGTAAACGGATAAGCTGCTACTTCTGGTTCACCACTGGATAATTCAGTGATTAGTGCAGACTTGCCAACATTCGGAGCCCCTGCAACTACAATGCAAGGCTCGGCTGGATCAATCGAAGGTAATTCTCGCAGAATNTTTCGCGCCTCACCCAACCAGAGAATATTCTCTCCGATTTGATCAATAATAGATGACATTCTACCGTATGCATGACGCCTTTCCTCGTGAAAAGCTTCGATGTTACGGAATCTGAGCATCTTCGATTGAGATTCACCTGCTATTTTCCTAACTCTTTCAGCCGCCCACTGAATCGCCCCAAGATTTTGCCTAAATTCATCTGCGCCTACTGCNGCATCAACTAATGCTTGATCAAATTCCGACTGAGCNTTGAGGCTAGGCCACTGATCAACCCATTTTAGAAGAGTTTCAGCGATTGTGTCACTAGCNGCTTGNACCATTCTAGCCATCTGTTTTCTTACCCGATGGTATTTATCAGGGTCCTCAACTAAGTCGGATTGCTTTCCTGCACGGCGAAACGCCTTGTCGAGAACCTCTTGAGGATACAGAACGGTAGGAATCTTGCGCCATTCAACAGAAGCCACGACCTCTCCTCCAGTCTAGCGGCCGCGCCCATACTTCTTCAATCAGCGTGCTTTTCTATGGCCGACCACACGCANGCANATGACCGGCGAACGGCGCGACAAGAGAATTGGAGATTTGCCTGCATGGGCAAAGCGATTTGCCGAAGAATATGGAGCAGAGGATTTAGATGGTCGCGAGGATGTTTTCTTCGGCCCTCTAATCGACCGACGAAGCGGCCTGAGGAAGGACGACCTAATCGAATTACTAATCGATGCACGAGCGCTAAGAGCAGATGACGACCCTTGGGTNCGAGGNATGTTACTAGCCACTTCNAGAAATGCTGTAGAAATGTTGGATGAATTCGGTCAATATCGCTCTATTGCAAGAGATGTCATAGTGGANGTACGACTTGTAACGCATCTTAGGAAACCATACATCGAGGANGATGAACTGCTTACCTTCGAAAAAGAGGATATACGNAGACGATCAAATNTACACGAGCAAGCGGAGAGACAAGCCGATGGTGGTTCCGATGACAGTCACTTGTGGGGCTAGTAGATGTCAGACTTAGCGAAGAAAGAATGCATTCCCTGCAAAGGCGGTGTACCGCCGATGGAGTTGGAACAAGCAGAAGAAATGATTCAGAAAATTCATTCGGATTGGAAATTAATCGATGTTCACCACATCGAAAGAGTTTGGATTTTCTCCAACTTTGAAGCCGCTCTTGAATTTGTCAACGCTGCAGGGGCAATTTGCGAAGAACAAGACCATCACGCTGATTTTGAATTAGGATGGGGTAGGGTGAAGGCGATGATCTGGACTCACAAGATAAACGGACTGACTGAATCAGATTTCTTTTTGGCAGCTAAGTTTGANCAAATTTAAGGTGAGATTATGACGAAGGATTTTCGCCTTCACGCTTTTGTTTGTACCAATCAACGCGACCCGAAAAAACCGCGAGAATGCTGTGCTGCGAAGAACTCTCTCGATGTAATGACTCGGCTTAAACGAGCGGCTAAATCAGCTGGTATCAAAGATGTTCGAATCAATAAATCGGGATGTTTAGATAGGTGTGAGCAAGGAATTTCTTGTGTCGTTTACCCGGATGGAATTTGGTATACTATACCTGACGATGACAAAGCAATAGCCAAAATTGTAGACCATCTAGCGGGAGGCAATACCGCAGATGAATTTCTCATGATTGATTAAATCTAGACAAATTCACAATCGTACCGGGCGAGTAGCACCACATGCCTGACACTTTAGCAGAGTTGTTCGATCTTCTTTGATGAATCGAGTATCAGGAGCTTTACATTGTTCGCAGAGAATGTAAGTTTTGACATAGCCAACTATTTTTTCTTTGATTCTTTTTGGTGGAACTCTACCTTTTAGCATTACACGAACTTGCTCTCTAGTGCCTGATGTACCTAATTCATTGATGAGATATTGATAAACATGATTTGCATCTCTATCCATTGCGTCTACTATCGCTGAAAAATTTCGGATTATTGTCTGATTACCTTCTACTAGAATCTCCGGAGTGGGCATAGTCCATCGATTTCTTTCACTGATGTCTGTCGGAATTCTATCCCGTGCTCGCTCGAGCAGAGCATCATATTCGAAGTCACTCATCTAATCGGGCGAGCAACCTCTCCCTTTTCACCCCACCGGATATGCTCGTGGCTAGGCACTAACCGTCAAAGACCGGTTTACCAACGGCTTGGTATGGATGAAGTCATCGAAGTCAAGGTGGCGAGGGTTCACGAAGATGCTCAGTTGCCGACTCGGGGTAGTGCGCATGCAGCCGGTTACGACCTGTATGCATTGGAAGATACCGATGTTCTATATCGAACCGCAACATTAGTACGAACTGGTTTACATGTTGCGATTCCGATTGGCTATGAAGGACAAGTTCGGGCTCGTTCCTCCCTCGGAAAAAGAGGGTTGATTCCGCCACATGGTATTGGCACCATAGATGCAGATTATCGTGGAGAATTATTTGTCATGATGACTTGGATTGGCGAAGGTGAATCCTATACAATTTCTAAGGGGGAAAGAATCGCTCAATTACTGATTACTCCAATACCTCAATCAATATTCAAGGAAGTAGATTTAGAACAACTTGGCAAGACTGATCGAGGAGAAGGCGGATTCGGTTCAACAGGAAGATTCTGACTATCTCCGTACGGTTCTATGAACCGTTCTTCTACATATTCAACATACGAATCCTTGATACGGGTCGGATGGAGCGGGACAATTGATGCCACTGAGCATAGACGAACTTCGCAGAAAGGTCGAGGAATATCACAACAAGGGCCTGAACGGCCAGCAAATCGCAGATGAGTTGTCACTTTCTCAAACCACTATCCAATGGCTTTCCTCCTCAAATGTACCGCTCGATGAAGAAACACCTTCCGACATTAGGGTCGGATGGCGCTCTGTTGCAGTTAAGGCCGCGAGAGTTGAAGCGGTATCATACGTATTCTGCGATATAATCGATGAAGAAATTGGAGAAGAAGTAGATACAATGGTTGGTATTTCAATAAATGGTATACCATTTGCCCAGGCTATCGCCGGACAGATGGATCTTGAGTTAGCTGTAAGTAGAAGCATCAGTGAATCTGATGCAGGCCATCTGTCGGAAGTATTCGCTCATGTTGACGGCAAGAGAGTTGTCGTCATCGACGATGTTGTCTCTTCAGGAACTACAATGAGGAAAACCGTACAGCACCTCCGTGAATCTGGTGCTGAAGTGAAACTCTGTCTAGTTCTAGCAAATAAAACTGAAATGAACGAGATTGATGGAGTCCCATTGCGAGGCTTAGTTAGAGTGGTCACTGTCTGAGGTCTAATCGATGCACTGGGCGGACTTTACCGCTGAAAAACTCAGCAAAGTAAGAGGCAATAGACAAGTTGCCTGCTCTGGAATTACACCCTCTGGGGAATTCCATATTGGCCATATTAGAGAGATTCTATCGGCTGAAATGATACACAGAGCATGTCTTGACGCCGGATTAGATTCTCGATACATATTCATTGTCGACTCGATGGATCCACTTCGGCGCGTATACCCTTTCCTTTCGGAAGAATATGAGAAATACATCGGTTGCCCTCTTGCATTCATTCCTGCACCAGATTCAGATGGAAATCCAGACCCCAATGGGGTGTCATACGCTGAACATTTCCTTGGACCATTTTTGGACGCACTTTCAGAAATTGGTGTTTCCCCAGAGGTGATAATGAATCATGAGACTTATTCAAGTGGTCAATTTGCAGAAAAAATACATTCTGCGATTGAGCAATCTGATGAAATAAAAGAAATTATCGAGACTATATCTGGTAGAGAATTGGATGATGATTGGTTCCCATACAAACCGCTTGGGTCAGATGGAAGTATGGATGGAGTGACAGTTACTGGCTATGAGAAACCATTTGTTCATTGGACAGATAGACACGGAAAGTCTGGTTCTGCTGATATCAGGAAAGCAGAAGGAAAGTTGCCCTGGAGGATTGATTGGGCGGCTCGCTGGGGAATTCATGGAATAACCTGTGAGCCAGCGGGAAAAGATCACGGGGCCGCTGGTGGGTCGTTTGACACCGGAATACCAATCTGCAAATTACTGGGGTCCGAGCCACCCTCAAAGATGGTTTACGAATGGATTCAGGTTAAAGGCGCCGGGCCAATGTCTTCCTCTTCTGGTAATACCGTCGGTCCAATAGAAGCACTAAGATTGGTGCCCCCGGAAATTCTTCGATATCTTATCGCTGGTTCAAAGATGAATCGACACATCGATTTCAACACAGGTTCAGCATTATTTCAAATGGCGGATGAGTACGAAAGATTAGTCGCTAATCCACCGAACACTGATGCAGAAGATTTGAGCAAGAGACAACTAGTTGCCGCAATAACTCAAAGTGGGGCAATGAGGCTAAGCCAGATAAACAGGGGAAGCGATCCTGTCGATTCTTTGGCAGGAGTCACATTTCGACATTTATCAATGCTAGCACAAATCAAAACTTCTGATGATGATGTATGGAATTCACTCAGAAAAAGCGGCCACCTTAGTGGAGAGCCCAATTTAGCATTACAAAACAGATTGGATAGAATGCGATATTGGATTGGAAGCATACATTTCCCGGAAGATGCAAGAATCAATATCCAAAAGCAAATTGATGATAATACACGTGAACAGTTGAATCAAAAGCAATTAATTTTCTTAGGAAACCTAGCCTCCGTACTTAGGGATTCTGAATGGTCTGACGAAGCAATTGGAAACACAATTCGAGAAATGACTTCTGCTTCCGAAATCAGTGGAAGAGAAGCCTACGTCGCCCTGTATTGGGCTATGTTAGGTAGGAGTCATGGACCAAAGGCTTCAGCATTAATTTTTGAAATAGGAAAAACTGCTGCAGTTGAATTATTTAGTTCGTAGTTCAAGAATCGCCATTTAGTCTCTCAAGAAGGACAGTAGTGCCGATGAAGCCGCCAGCGAAACCTGCTCCGAACAAACCTAATTCCAAAATAGAAGAAAATATTGATTCTAATGAATCTGCAATCCACCCAATGATATCGGTGACGATTTCAAAAATCCGTCCGAAGTTGATAGTGACTATGCCTGAAACAGCCAAGAAACCCAAGAATGACACTTGAGCCAATGCAATTATTCTGATGGCTTTCAAGGAAATACTAGCTAAGAATGCTGCAGTGGCTCCCAAAAAAAATCCAACAATTCCCTTTACGCCATAATTTGTAACTAACTCGATTTTTAACCCTCCTAATTTAGAATCGCGATATCTAGTAACCTTGGCTCTGGCATCCCTTCTTTTGCCTCGGCAATAGCTTGTACTTCCATCCGTGCTCCTGCCATGGTTGTTACAAACGGTATATTTAGTTCGACGGCAAGTCTTCGCATCATATTTCCATCTAAAACCGCCCCACCGGTACTGCGGGGTGTGTTAATGATTAGCTGAATTTTACCTTGACGCATCAGATCTAATGCATCCGGGGTCAAACCCTCAGTAATTCGATAACAAGTCTGAACATCTATACCTCCAGAATCACGGAGGACATGAGCGGTTCCTCGTGTAGCGTATATCGTGAATCCCATCTCTTCCAACTCTTGGGCCAGCGGGATAACGTCATGTTTGTCCGCGTTCTTTACGGTGATGTAGACACCACCATTTGTAGGAACTGGGATTTCAGTTGCCAAGCGCGCTTTCAGATATGCTGCTGCTGCGCGTTTGTGGCTACCCATCACTTCACCGGTACTTTTCATCTCCGGACCTGGAGCGGGGTCAAGGCCTCGTAATTTGATGAAGGGGAAGACTGGAGCTTTGACACAAACCGCCTCAGTCTGTGGTTCTGGGAAATCAAGGTCTGCTAATTTCTCACCCATCGTAAGTCGTGCTGCGATACGAGCCAAGGGGACACCGGTAGCCTTGGCTACGAAGGGGAATGTTCTCGAGCCTCGAGGATTAACTTCCAAAACATACAAGGTTTCTCCACGAATAGCATATTGAATGTTGAAACAACCCTTTACTCCTAGTTGAATCCCTATCTTTTTTGTCCAATCTTCTACCTGTGCTAATACTTTCTTTGAGACATTTTGTGGAGGTATAAAACAAGTTGAATCTCCAGAGTGAATTCCTGCTTCCTCAAGGTGTTCCATAATCGCTCCAATTAGTACTTCTCTTCCGTCACATACCGCGTCAACATCTAATTCGATAGCATTGCCAAGATACTCGTCAACCAATAAAGGCCTATCTGGTGAAAGGAATGCTTCTTCCATGTATGCTTCCAATTGTCGATTGTTGGAAAGTATCTCCATGCCTCGGCCACCTAAAACGTAGGATGGACGAATAAGGACTGGGTAACCAATCTCTTGGACCGCTTCCCGTACCCCGTCAGATGTAGTTGCAGTTGTCCCATTGGGCATCCTCAGCCCGACTCTTTCAGCGAATGCTTCGAAACGCTCCCTGTCACTTGCTTCATCAACTGCATCCGGAGTTGTACCTTGCATGGCTAAGTTGAGCCCCATACCCTCTAAGTGAGGAAGCCTACCAGCCAATGGAAGAGCGAGATTAATTGCAGTTTGACCACCAAACTGTAGTAAAATTCCATGTGCTTTCTCCCGTAACAATACCTCGGCAGAGTGTTCCAATGTTAGTGGGTCGAAGTATAGACGATCGCTGGTATCGAAATCAGTAGAGACCGTTTCTGGATTATTGTTTATGATAATCGCTTCATGCCCTAGTTCACGAATTGCCCCCACTGCATGGACACACCCGTAATCGAATTCTATTCCCTGCCCAATTCTAATTGGTCCACTACCCACAACAACAATCCTTTGCTTGGTAAATTCCTCGATACCTGGTACGTGATCAATTCCAGTTGGAGCAGAGCCGCCTTCGTAGGTTGCATAGTAGTACGGTGTTACAGCAGCGAATTCTGCTGCACAGGAATCGACCATTCGGAATCTTGGATGTATCCCTAATTCATGCCGTCTGGCCATTACCGAATCTTCGTTTGAACCCTCAGGTAATGACTTGAAGCCACTAGCTGGGAAGCCGGAAAGTGCGTCTGCAATGTGTAAATCTGTGAACCCAGCGCCCTTCCATCTGCGCATCTCTAGGACAGGTATGTCCGAAGCACCCATACCTAATTCTCCTGCCGCACGTATCTCGGTTTCAAGTGCGGCCATCTTCTCAAATCTATGAAGGAACCATCGAGTAATTCCGCCTGATACATCTCTTACATCTTCAATTGAATAGCCTCGTCTAAATGCCTCAAATAAAGCCCCCATTCTTCTATCTGTAGGCACTCTCAACCAATCGATTAGAAGAGCTTCAGGCAACGGTTCACTTGCCCTTTCATCCATGGTCTCCCCTCCAGATGCATCTGCCATGGTAAGTGGCCTAGGATGCGGTTGGCCATACTCAAGACTGGCCCATGCCTTCAGGAAAGCTTCCTCAAAACAACGGCCTATGGCCATAACCTCTCCTGTTGATTTCATTGAGGTGCCAATAGTTCGATCTGCGGTTCGGAATTTATCGAAGGGCCATCTAGGAATCTTAACCACACAATAATCCAATGTTGGTTCGAAAGCGGCAGTGGTACCTTCACCGGTAATTGGGTTAGGTAGTTCGTCCAGTGTATATCCTACGGCAATTAATGCTGCCATTCTAGCAATTGGATATCCCGTTGCTTTGCTTGCTAATGCTGAAGATCTTGAAACTCTAGGATTAACCTCGATTACTCGATATTCTCCGGTCGATTGTTCGACTGCGAATTGAACATTACACCCACCTTTGATATTCAGTCTTCTAATCAGGCGGAGGGCAGCATCTCGTAACATCTGATGATCTCTATCTGAAAGTGTCTGTTGAGGTGCAACAACAACCGACTCTCCGGTGTGTACACCCATAGGGTCGATATTCTCCATTGTACAGACAATGATTGCATTGTCTGCCCCATCTCTCATAACCTCGTATTCATGTTCTTGCCACCCAAGTATACTTTCTTCGATAAGCACCTGTCCTATCGCAGAATGAAGTATACCTTGACTGGCTATCTCGACTAATTCCCCCATATTGTGAGCAGTCCCTCCACCAAGGCCACCAAGAGTAAAAGCCGGCCGAATCAGAAGCGGGAAGCCTCCCAGACTATCGGCGGCCTGCATTACTGCCTCGATCGAATCACAAGCAATCGCCTTGCAAACAGGCAGGCCTATTTCCTCGCAAACCTGTTTGAATAAATCTCTATCTTCTGCCTCATCAATGGAAACTAAGTCGCAACCGATTAATTCTACTTCTAATTCATCTAAACTTCCATCATGAGCAAGAGCAGATGCGATATTGAGAGCAGTTTGTCCTCCCATTCCTGCGAGTAGAGCATCGGGTTTCTCGATCTCTAAAATTCTCTTTACAACCTCGGGCAATAAAGGTTCGATGTAAATTCTGTCTGCCATTTCAGGATCATTTTGAATCGTTGCCGGATTGGAATTTATCAGAATAACTTCGTACCCGTCCGCTCTAAGTGCTCTACAAGCCTGACTACCCGAAAAATCGAATTCGGCTGCTTGTCCGATACGTATAGGGCCGCTTCCCAAAATTACAATTCGCTTCAGATCGTCTCTGCGGGGCATCAGTTATCCACTCCAGAGTTAGGGATTGGAATGCCTGCTAAATGGTCCGCAACCATACTGGCAAATCTATCGAATAGAGGAGAGGCATCGTGTGGACCAGGACAGGCCTCTGGATGATATTGTATTGTGAATGCTCTCTTTCCAATCAAATCTAGCCCTTCTACAGTTCTATCATTAGCATTCACGTACCTTACCTTGAAAGGGGCTTCAAGTTCGTTACTCCCACGAACTGAACAGGCACCGGATGGATGAGGCGCAAGCATCCCTTTTTCTGGGTCTTCAACAGCAAATCCATGATTTTGACTTGTAATATACACCCTGCCGGATTCAAGGTCAACCACGGGTTGATTTGAACCTCTATGGCCATATCTCAACTTGTAAGTTCGTAGACCCGCTGCTAATCCCATTAACTGATGTCCAAGGCAGATTCCCATCACCGGTAAACCGGCTCTAACAGCAGAAGCTAAACTCTCCCTAGCCGTTGTTGCCGCTCCTGAATGAGCGGGGTCACCAGGGCCATTTGAAGCGAAGAATGCATCTGGCTCCCACTTTAGAATCTCATCGAAACTCGTAGAAGCGGGAAGCCAGACCACCTCAAATCTCTGGGATAATTCTCGCAAAATATTGTATTTTACACCACAATCTATAGCGGCTAGCCTTGGGAGTGATTTACCGTCCTCATCGACTGCCCCTGGATTGATTATAACCGGCTCATCACATGTTACTTCTGCAACTAAATCCTCTACATCGGGAGGAGTCATCTCGTCGAGTCGAACTAACATTTCCCTTTCTGCTTCTGCCGGACCAAAGATACACAGAACCGTCCCATGCTCCCTAACCCGACGAGTAAGTTCCCTAGTATCTATATCCTGAATCCCAGGAACTCCATGGGCAAATAGAAGATCATGTACACTTCCTATAGCATCTCGGTGATCGGGAACTTCCATCATTTGTCTGCAAACAACACCTCTTGGCCAAACTCCGGCAGATTCGGAAGTCCCTGCATGTACTCCATAATTTCCAAGCAATGGCCATGTAAATGTTAGAACCTGTCCTGCGAAAGAGGGGTCGGTCAAACTCTCCTGATAACCTGCCATTCCTGTGGTAAAGACCAATTCACCTTCTGCAATTTTCGATGCACCAAATAGTCGCCCTCGATAGCGTGTACCGTCAGCTAATAGCAATAATCCATCAGCTCCTGAAAGTGGCTCTGGTGCGTTAGAATCCAACAAAGCGTCTGCTGCATCTGGGAAACTTGGAGGGTCGTCAACTCCTGAAACGCCGGCACCAGGAATGAATCCTCTGCCGAGAGAGTTCTCCGACATCAGCGATACTCGAAGAAAGAGCCTATTAATCATTGAGAATGATTTTACTCTTCTTCCATAGTCATGACCTTCTTTCTATCCAAACTTGGCACAACTTGTATCTCTCCGCCTTGGAAGTGCGTTAGTTCATCGATTTGACCAATCATTGATTCTAGGAATACGCCCAATGCTGCTACCTCTGAATGGGGTTGGTTCCCGATTGAAATGTTGTAATTTGCCAACCGGAATACTTCACCAGGAACTTTAGTTCCTCCGACAACTATCACCATTGGGCGGGTTTTTTCGATTAACGAAATGGAATCTCTCCAGGACCCCCCGTACATAGTAAGATGTACTATTTGCCCGGGTTTTCCATCCCCCGCATCTTTGGAAAAACGTCGAAGGAAAGACATGGGATTGGGTTCGTATCGACATTCAAAATCCCCTCCGAATCTCTCAGTTACCGATCTCCAGGTTTCCATAGCAGATTCGTCTTCTTCTCCGGCCAGAATAACCTCATCTGCGCCAAATGCTCTGGCGGTTAATCCGAGATGACTGGTGATGCGCTTGTCACGCTCTCTTCGATGCCCTAATCTCAGAACTGAGACCCTTTGGCCTGAAGCAGTCATGAAATTACGCGGAAGGACCGACTTCATCAGCCTGACCCATGTCGGTTGACTGATTGAATTCGGGAATTAGATCAACTGGCATATTCATCATTTGTAATCTGACCCATTGAAGTAGCCAGGCGTCAATGAATAATTTAGCGGAGTAATGAATCATTGTTGCCAAAGCAAAAAGTCGGAGGCTGGCGAATAATGCAGTCTGAGTATCTACGTCGTTAGTAAGCAAGGCGAAGCCGAGTGGTTCTAAGATGTAGTATACAGCAGGTACAACGAGTAAACCTCCTAAATTTGACATCGAAGCATGCCCTCTTTCTCTTCCAACACTCCATACTACAGTTGCAAAGAAGACAACTATAGGGACCATCTTTGCTAGCATCGAGAAGTCAAAGTCTCCCAATAGTGAGTCAGGGATATCGCCGTTATTTAGGGCATCTGAGCCTTTTTGCACAGCAATCCACCAGAATAATCCAGACATCATCAATAAAACACCAGATAGCCAACCGCGATTGGTAATCATATCTCGGATTTCATGCCTATCTTTTGGTTTTAAACGCTGAAGAATTGACTCCATTAACTCGAGTGCATCATTGGAGGGCAATTCCTCTTTTGCGGCAGCCGCAATGCCCTGTTGCGAGGGGATTTCCCCCCTATCATTAGGCTCCTCGCCCATAACCATTGACGGATTGCCGCTCCGTCACATCATAAAGGGTGCGTCTAATGGCAGGTATGAAATGGCCGACTGGAGACCTATTCTAAATCGCCGAAGCGATGGTTTTCCAAGAATTATGGGGATTCTGAATATAACTCCCGATTCATTTCATGCTGACTCTAGAATTAATTCGGTTGATGATGCTTTATCTCGTGCCAAACAAATGATAGAGGATGGGGCGGATTGGCTAGACATTGGCGGCGAGTCTACACGACCAGGTGCAGAACCTGTAGACAAGGATGAAGAAATGAATCGTGTGTTACCTGTAATTGAGGCGGTTAGAAACGCTTTCCCTGACGTTGGCATTTCAGTAGATACAAGACGTGCTGCTGTGGCAAAGGCTGCGCTAGATTTAGGAGCAGATATGGTGAATGATGTAAGTTCCTTATCCGACTCTGATATGGTTGACGTAATCATAGAAAACAAATGTCCAGTTTGTATTATGCATATGCAAGGATTACCTGAAAATATGCAAAATAATCCAAGATACGGCGAGGTAGTATCCGAAGTTCGTGAAAAACTCAGCATAACAGCCAGAAAGTTAGTCGATTCTGGATTAAATTCCGACATAATTGTCACTGATCCAGGGATTGGATTTGGTAAATTACTTGAGCACAATCTATCATTATTGGCAGCAGGAAAAGAAATTGCCCCCATGCAAAATATGCCTCTTATGTGGGGAGTTAGTCGTAAACGCATGTTTGCTGATCTGTTAGGTCGAACCGAAACTGAAGAGAGGTTAGCCGGAAGTTTAGGAATCGCGGCAATGGCCCCATCCAAAGGAGTTGATATCATCAGGGTACACGATGTGCGCGAGCACGCAGACCTGTATGCGGCTATGCGAGCTATTGATTGAGGTGATTTGATGGTCCAGAACATAGTTGACATCGATGATAATTTACGAATTATCGGAACCGCACATGTTAGTAGCGCATCCGTGGAATTAGTCAGAGAACAAATAGAGCAATGGAAACCAAACTTGGTTGCTGTTGAACTCTGTGATTCAAGGTTGAGATCTTTGCAACAACCCGATGATTTGGATAATGACGACCTATTGAAAATAATCAAGGAAGGAAAGTCTGCAATGATCTTGCTACAATCTGCTTTGGCTGCTCAACAACGGCGGATGGGGATGGAAACAGGTGAAAAACCTGGAGCCGAATTACTTGCTGCTATCGAAATCGCTGAGGAGAATAATATTGATCATGCTCTAATCGACAGAGATGTAGTAGTCACATTGAGAAGGGCTTGGAGAAAAATGGGCCTAAGAGAGAAATGGCGTGTATTGAATGCACTGCTTTGGGAAGACGATGATGAAGAATTTGATCTCGATGAATTAATCGAAGATTCGGATTTATTGACAACTATGATGGAAGAAGCAAGAGATGCGGCTCCGCGTGCTGGAGAAGTATTGATAGATGAAAGAGACGCTTTCTTGGCTGGTAGAATACAACAGATCAGAGGGAAAGGGAAAGTTCTCGCTGTTGTAGGTGCTGGACACATAAATGGAATAATCGAACACCTACAGAAACCCCCTATGGAAACCACATCAAAACTAAGTGAATTATCGACTGAACCTCCCAAATCAGTTTGGCCGAAGGTAGTTACTTGGGCCATTCCAATCCTGCTACTATCAGTGATTGGTTATCTGTTTTGGAATGGAGATACTGAAGCCTTGAGAGACACATTATGGTATTGGACAGCAGCAAATGCGATACTAGCAGGAATAGGTGTCGCATTAGCCCGAGGGCATCCTCTCTCGATATTAGTTGGAGCATTGGCTAGCCCGATTACTAGTCTGAATCCCACTTTAGCTGCTGGTTGGTTCGCTGGATACACCCAACTAAAGATTGCCGCCCCAACTGGAGGAGATGCAACGGAGTTTCTGGCTCTACAAAATTACAGTTTATTCTATCGAAATCGTGTGGGGAAAGTACTGCTTGTAACCGCACTCGGAAACATGGGCTCAGCCTTAGGTGCATGGTTTGCGGGCGGTGCAATCGTGGGCATGATTATTGGGTGAATGGTCAACCAACGTAATATTGGGCGTAGCCCAAAGATGTGATGACGTGGTTAATTTCGGCTTCGTTATTGATAATCGTAAGTGCATAGGATGCCATGCCTGTACTGTCGCATGTAAGTCAGAACACGACGTTCCGATTGGAGTAAACAGAACCCATGTCAAGTATATTGAGAAAGGGACCTATCCTGATGTGACCCGAGAATTTAGCGTTCATCGTTGTAATCATTGTGAGGATTCACCTTGTACAACTATCTGCCCAACGACTGCCCTTTTCACCAGAGAAGATGGGATTGTAGATTTCGATGATGATCGATGCATCGGTTGTAAATCTTGTATGCAAGCCTGCCCCTACGACGCATTGTACATCGATCCGAACAAGGGCACAGCGGCAAAGTGCAATTATTGCGCCCACAGAATAGAAAATTCCTACGAGCCCTCTTGTGTAGTTGTTTGTCCTGTTGAAGCGATTGTTTCGGGCGATCTAGATGACCCTAACTCGTCAATTTCTAATTACTTGAACGAACATGAGGTGACCGTTCGAAAGCCGGAGTCTGGAGCAAAACCCAACGTATTCTATGTCGAAACAAGTGAAGATATCCTTGACCCTCACGCGACAGAACGCTCTGGGGAATATCTCTGGACTGATCAAGCGGCGGGCGTTGGTCATTTTGCAAAGTATGCCGACTCGAGATTGGGCGCATCGGATACAAATTCTATGATTGTCCAATTGGCACTCGAAAAGAAGGCTCGAGCCGCAAACCCACGAGATCGAGCAATTATCCGAGATGTCATGGAACGCCTAGACGAACAGGCCGAGCGGCCGAAGAGAAGTTATGACCAGCCTTCGAAAGGCATACTTTGGGGATGGGAAGTTTCGGCTTACATAGTAACCAAAGCAATAGCATCAGGAGCATATTTGGTTGCCATGCTCGCAATGTTTGCTGGTTTAATCGAAATGACCGATGAATTATGGTGGCAGTTGATTATTGGCAGTACGATTTTCCTTGGAATAACAGGGATTCTTTTGATTAAGGATCTTGACAGGCCTGAGAGATTCCTCTATGTATTACTGAGGCCAAATTGGGATTCTTGGTTAGTAAAAGGAGCCTATATCTTGGGTGCCTTTGGAGCAATATTGGCTTGTAGCGGCGCAGTAATTTTCTTTGATCTAGACAGAACATATCTCGATTATCTAGCAATTGCTGGCATTCCTTTAGCTACATTAACGGGAATCTATACTGCTTGGTTATTTGGTCAAGCCAGCGGTAGAAATTGGTCAAAAGACCGCTATCTTCCTCTAAAGATGCTAATCGAGATGGTCATACTTGGTGTCGCCGCTTTGATATTTTTGATTTCTTCAGAATTAATTTACTGGGCTGTAGCCTGTGTGTCGATTATACTAGTTTGTAGACATGCTCACAATACAGTGATTCAGCCACAACTGGAGACCTTACACTGAGGCGATACAATGGCTGAGTCATTCATAGAAAAGTTCGCTCAGAAATTGCGAATTATTCCAAACCTCGATAGAGAACATTCAGATGGTAATTCAGAAGAATTGAGGAAATTTCCATCCCCTGAAGAATGGCATGATTTCAAGGAACTAGATGCAAATGCATGGCCAGTTAGAATTGAGAAGAATTACTCCCTAGTTCCAACGACTTGTTTCAACTGTGAATCCGCTTGTGGCATGTTGGCTTATGTTGATAAAAACACAGGTCAAGTGACAAAATTTGAGGGGAATCCACACCACCCAGGGAGTAGAGGCAGAAATTGTGCCAAAGGACCTGCGACAATTAATCAAATTCAGGACACTGAGCGGATACTCCACCCTCTTCGCAGGGTTGGCGCTAGAGGTGAAGGTGGTTGGGAACAGATCAGCTGGGAACAGGCTCTAGACGAGATTGCTGAGAAAATTCGCACATCTCTGAAAGCCGGAGGTGTAGACAAAGTCGTCTACCACGTAGGAAGACCAGGTCACGAAGGTTATGCTAATCGAGTTTTGAAAGCATGGGGCGTTGATGGTCATAATTCACACACTAACATTTGTTCAGCTGGCGCGAGAACTGGTTATGCTCTATGGCATCAACACGATAGACCAAGTCCAGACCATACAAATGCCAAGGTGATTTTACTAACTTCTTCTCATCTTGAAACTGGACATTACTTCAATCCTCACGCTCAAAGAATTCTCGAGGGCATGATGGATGGAGCGAAACTAATTGTCATCGACCCACGACTGTCCAACACCGCGGCTATGGCTGATCACTGGTTACCAACATGGCCAGGTAGTGAACCCGCTCTTTTCCTCGCTTGGGCCAAGATGATTCTCGAAAGAGAGTTGTACGATAGAGAATTTATGGAAACTCAGGTAAATTGGGAAATGTGGATGTCTGCAGTTCACCCTAATGAGCCGAATGATTTTGACAGATTTATCCAATTATTACTCAAAGAATATGAAGAATACACCCCCGAATTTGCAGCAGCAGAATGTAAGATTCCAGTTGAGCAAGTAATCGAAGCCGGAGAGGTTGTTGCCAATGCAGGAAGTCAACTTTGCACACATGTATGGCGCAGTGCAGCGATTGGAAACCTAGGCGGCTGGCAGGTCAGTCGAACCTTGCATTTCCTCAACGTCCTGACTGGCTCGGTAGGAACGGTTGGCGGAACAAGTCCGAACTCATGGTCGAAATTCAAACCATCACTATTCGATGTCCCTCCAGACCCCGATGGTTGGAATGAATTACAGTTCCCGCCTGAATATACACTTGCTCATTTCGAAATGAGCCACATTCTACCACATC
>NYXO01000057.1 GCA_002685415.1 Methanobacteriota archaeon | reverse complement strand
TCTAAGATTTTTAAAACAACACCTGCCTCGATTAAGTATATTGATGGAATACGATCACCAATTCGACTTGGCGCAGAAGTATTTAAAAAAGGAGAATTATCTGAAAAAAAACTTAAAGAATTAATACATACCCTAAAAAAATATCAAGTCAAATTTATTAAAGATGGGGTTGATCAATATGAGATAGTCGCAACAAGTGCTCTAAGAAATACCTCAAACTCTGAAGAAGCAAGAAGATATATAGAAAATAAAATTGAACATCCTATTAGAATAATTTCAGGCCTTGAAGAGGCTCAATTAATAAGTTTTCATCCAAAAGCCCAACAGGAAAAAAACAAAATGTATGTTGATGTTGGTGGAGGAAGTACTGAGATATATATTTATAAAAACTCAAATCATTCATTTCAATCATTTCAATTAGGTGGTGTTAGATTAATGCTTAAAAAAGATGATAAAAAAGAATGGGAAAGAATGGATAAATGGTTAAGCCAATTTAGTGATATAAAAGAAATTATAGGAGTTGGAGGTAACATCAGAGCCTTTTTAAATGCAAATAAATCAAAAAAAATGAAAACTGATGATTTTTTAAAAAAATATAAGCATCTAAGAAATCTTAAAATAGAGGAAAAAATTAATGAGTTTGGGTTTGCGAATGACAGAGCTGACGTCATTGATTTTGCATTAAAAATCTATGAAAAGATTATTAAAAAATTAGACATTAAAACTATACAATCAACTAAGTGGGGGGTGTCTGATTCAATTGCAGTTAAAATTTTCCATGAAATTTATTCAAAAAAAATATCAATATATAACGAAAAATGAAGTTAAATAAATATATTTCTGAGTTTTTTGTTTGGCACAGATTGTCGGATCAGTTATAGCGTTTATAGTTTATAAATTTTTCTTTAAGGATTGATAATAAAAAGCTCTGTAAAAGATCCCTTCTCGTTTTTTGAATAAGTTACTTTACTAAAATCTTTTTCTAACATAAAAGCTATTTTGTCTGAAACAGAGAAAGATTCCTGTAAATTTTTTGTTTCAAAAGAAATTTTTAGATACTGATCAATATTAGCTACTTCAAGATTTTTTATATCTGAATCTATCGAGTTCTCTATAAATGATTCGATCTCTGCTGGATCATTTGACTGATTAATCAATAAATTACTCAGTTGTTGAGCTTTTAGAGCTACATATTCATAATCAGATTTAGCTTTATCAAGTTTTTTTGATGAAAAATTCAAGGACTGAATTGTATTACTGACAATAAAAAATAATATTAAAGTAACAACCATTAATAAAGCAGCCATTATTAAATTTCTTTCTCTATTATTTAAGTTATTCAAAAAATTATTCATTGTAAAATCCAATCTTAATCTCACCAGAAATCAAATTTTCATTTGAAGCTACATTCTCACTTATAATTTCGACATTTAAACTTCCAACAGTATTTTTAATCAATCGATATTGAATCTCTGGTAGGCCTTCTAAAGATAATACTGCCTCATTTGAATTAAAATCTATATCTACACTTTTAAGATAATTTTCACCTAGAGAAACCAAAAAGTTTAAGTTAGTAAAATTTGAAATAGGATTATCTATTTCTGCTANTGGAGTAAGAGATATTTGATTAATAAGTTGATCTATTTGAATCTTTGGAGTCACTACTCTATTAGTATTTTTATCTATTGCTTTAAAAATATTAAAGGTTTCTGATTCGTAGATGCTTATTTGCTTATTATTTTGAGATACAAATAANTAAGGAAGAGACAAAGAACAAAATATTAGGAATGTACATAAATATAACTCCATTCTNGTGAAATTAAGTTTATTAAAAATATTTTTAATAGAGACTTCAAACTTAAATAAATTTGGTTCTTTATCGTTTTTATNCTTAACGAAATCAGAGATATTAAATTTTTTTCTGATCTTAAATGTTTTTAAGTCCTTCACATCACTATCACAATAAATAATTGGATCAAAATCAGGATAATTAATTTTCACAGTTTCAATATATTGATTTAATGAATCATGTTCTATTGAACTTCCAGTACCGTTTTTGAAGGAAAATAAGAACTTATTATTAAATTCCGTAATAGTATCTTTTCCGAATTGTCTATTTAAAAAATAATCTGGTAAAACTAGAATTTTGCAATTTAATGTATTTAACATGGTATTTAGTTCTTCATACAATGTTTTATTAATAACAAAACTATTCTCATTAAAAATAAAAAATTCGTTCTTTGAGATATCGTCAACGATAAATGAATCAATATCTGATATGAAATTAGCTAGATTATTTTGTTTTGAAAGNTTCTGATTATTCTCAAAAACATAGCTGCTTATTATTGAAGATGGAACAAGATAAATAANAGTATCTTTTTGACTCAAAGAATCAAATTCATTTAAATTTGAAAAAGTGTTTGTTTGTTTGTAATTATCAGAACTGTGATGATATTTACCATTACTAAAACTTAAATTATCGGGATATGCAACAATCGTATTCATCAAATTCCATTATAAATTCTTGAGATAATAAAACCATTGTTATTACCTTCATAAATTATTTTACTTGTAGAAGATGATACAAAATCTTCAAAAATTATTTCTGTATTAATTTCGTAAATATTTGAATTAAATTTGATTTCTCCGTATGCATCCTCAAAATTCATATCAGGAAAATTATTTTTAAAGTTAATTAAATCATCGAAGCCTGACTCTGGAATATTGTCCAAAATATATTCAGCCTCTTGTAAGGATATATTTGGAAATAAAGAGCTTAATACATAAGTATCCTTTAAATTAAGAGTATTAATGTTAAGAGATATTTGNCTAGCTTCAGGAANAGCACAAAAATTTTTTTTAATTATTGNCCAATCAATTTGTTTTACCGCTGGAATACTTTTTAATTCNTCTATTGATACCATCAATCTCATTCCAGTATATTCTTTTGGATTATGAAGAGGTCCAGAGTAATAATAATCTTCAAGGCCATAAGCNCTAGGATTTGAATCATAATCAATCCAATCAATGGTCTGATCTATAATTTCCTCAATAANATTATTATCAACTTCATTTAACGAAAGTATTTTTCTGATTGATGCAATAGAATTCTCATTTTCAACAAATTCACCTTCATTAATAATCACGATAGAATTTATATTNAGACAATTGCTAGCATCTGATATTTTNCCAATNATATCNGCTCCATTNAGATTAAAATAAAAATTATCTTTTAGAATTGGATTATTTTTTGAAATTTTGCTTCGATTAAATTTAAGTTCTTTTTCAATTTTTTCTTTTGATAGTGCTTCAATATTTCTAAAAATATTCAAAGATAGCGTTTGAAACTCAATGTACTCTGCTCTTTTAAGAGATAAAAAATATTTGTTACCAAATAAAACTGCAACCGATGAAAGCAAGAGTACTATCAATAAGATAGAAATTAAAACTATGCCTTTAGTTCTTGAATTCATAATCAATATTAGGTTCGATTATCCATACATAATCTTTATTATTTTTTGTAAATTCTAGTTTTATTAATGTAGGTATTTTTCTTTCAGTGATTGGTGCCGATGGCCATCTTTCATACCATGTACCTTGATACATAAATCTAAGATCTAAATCTGATATATCTTCAATCAAAACAGTTTTAATATTTTCATCCACATCATATGGATTAGAAGAATAAAATTGTTTTCTGAAGAATTTATTTCCATCAAGTTGATATTCGACTCTTTTTATTGGTGATATATCATTTGATATAGATTTAATTTTTGTATTAAAAGTCATTATGTTATCTGTATTATTTCCAATAAATGTTCCATTTATTTGATTACCATAAAAATCTCGCAGTGGAACATTAATAATCTGTCTTATGTCTCGTTTAAGTGTGATTGAAGAAAAATTTAGTTTTCTTGCTGATTGGAGTCTGTCTGATGAAAGGCGCTCTGTTTCCAAAGATGATTGCAGTATATTTGATGAAATAACGGCAATCATTGAAAGAATGATTAAAGATACTAAAACTTCAATTAGCGTAAAACCTTTTTTCATTTTGTGTAATAACCATTAATGGAATAAATATATGTTTCCGAACCATCAAGTTTTACAGAAATTTTATACTCAAAAAAATTGTCGTCTTGGCTATTAATGATAGTTTCATCCCATATCCATTTTTGTCCACCCATTATCATCTGGCCAGTTCTATCAATTGGTTTTAATGATTTTTCAATTGTATTTATTAACGAAATTCTATTATTTGCGACTTCTTTAGCTAGATATCTTTGCTCTAAGTCATAGCTTGATACTGCAGTTGATAAGATAAGGTTGTATATAGTAATTACAGATACACTTAAAATAAATAAGGCGACTACAACCTCAACTAAACTAAAGCCTTTGTTAATAACTGATAATTTCATCTGTTATTTGTCCATTGCTAAAAATAATAAGCCTTTGAATATAATTTGAGTGATAAATATCTATTTGACCACCAGAGTTTTCTCCAGATGGATAAAAAATCATCATTGGCAATTCAAGCATCTGNTCATTCAATTCTATAATTGATCCATCTTCAAATTTAAATGTTTTCCTTAGCGAGGATGTGTCTGACCAAAATGTATTTTTATAATTAGAATCTATTTTATTTTTTTTATCGTCTGTAAGATATTCTGCGAATTGTTTATCNGAACTTAGGTATAGGCCAATAGTATTACCAGTAATAATACTCTCCTCTGTTAAAAAATTTACAGTTNTTTGAAATGAATTAGATTGTTTTTCAATTGAATTTAACGAATTAAAGTTTACAGTAATTAATGTTGCCGTTATTCCAATAATAATTAATACAACAAGTAGCTCAATTAAAGTAAATCCTGATCGATATTGTTTATTGTTGCATCCAGTTTCCAAAATCTGCGTCCTCACCAGATCCTCCTTCAACTCCATCAGCACCTANGGTATATAAGTCATATTTTTGAGAGCGTCTAGAGGGATATTCATAGATATATTCTCTTCCCCATGGATCTTTTGGAATTGCAGAAATGTAGCCACCTTGAGGATAAAGAAAAGGATTCTTTAATTCAGAGTGAGGAGTTACAAGAGCATCTAAGCCTTGCGACGTTGAGGGATATGACAATTCATTAAATCTATATAGTTCCAGTGCTTTATTTGTATTAGCCATGTCAGCCCTNATTTTTTCGAGATTTGCTCTTTGAAAAACCGGGTCCACACTAACAACTACAATGGTTGCTAAAATACCTAAAATAACCAAAACAGCCATTAATTCTATTAGTGTAAAACCTTTTTCGTTGTCTTTGGTTTTCATATTGCTAGAGTATTCATTTGCATAATTGGTATTAGTATAGCTAGAACTATCATCATAATAAATCCACCCATAAAAATTATTACTATTGGTTCAAGAAGTGATAAAAATACGGATCTTTTAGTTTCAATTTCAGATTTCATAAAATTAGAAACCTTATTGAACATTTTCTCAAGATTGCCAGATCTGTATCCACTTGCAATTAATTGGATAAAAATATCNGGGAAAATTTCATTTTGTTTCATAGTAATAATAAAGTCTTTTCCTTCTACTACATCATTTCTAGCATTCATGATTATGTTTGATAAATATTGATTATTAAAGATTTTTGAGCATTCTTCCAAAGCAATATCAAGATTTGTTCCAGAGGCTAAAAGTAATTCCATAGTGCTTGAAAATCTCTCTAACTCTGAATTTAAAATAAAATTACCCAAGAAAGGAATAGCAAGAATCTTTTTATCNACTAATAATTTATTTTTTTCTTTTTTAGTATATTTTTTATAAACGTAATAAAAACCCACAGATAAAAAAGTAATTACCAATAGTATGGGAATAATGTTATTTGAAATTCCAATTAAAAACTTTGTTATAAATGGTAATTCAGCTCCTGCTTTAATAAATTGATCAATAACTTGAGGCAAAACAAATGCTAGCAAAGATATAACTACAATAAATGAAAATCCAATTAATATGAGTGGATACGTTAAGGCTGATATAACTTTNTGCCTTATAGATGCGCTTTCTTCTAGGTAATCTGCAAGTTTGGAAAAAACAGTATCTAAATTTCCTGATGAGTCTCCTGCTGATACCATCGATACATAAGTGTCTGAAAAAATACCTGGAAATTTTTTCATTGAATTTCCTAGTCTTTTACCTTGAACAAGGTCTTCTTTGAGATTGTATAAAATTTGAATTAAGTTTTTATTTTTAGTCTGTCTAGCTGTTATATCGATTGAATCGACAATAGGAGTGCTTGCTTCAAGCAATGTTGCAAGTTGTCTNGTCATCAAGACAATATCTTTATTTTTTATTCTAAGAGTCTTATCTAAGTTTTTAGACTCTGATATTTTTAATGGTGTTAATTTGAGGTCTTTTACAAGTTTTCTAGCTTCTCTTTCTGAATCAGCGCTGAGAATNCCTTTTTTCTTAATACCAGCATCATTNATAGCTGTATAACTATATGATGGCATCTTCTTTAATATTATTTACTCTTATTATTTCTTCGCATGACGTTACCCCACTAACNATTAAGTCAATGGAAGCTTTATCTATAGACTGATTGTCTTTAAATACATAGTCTGAGATTTCATTTTCTGAGGCATCGTTATGAATTAAATCTTTTAATGTCTTATCTATCTGAATACATTCAGCAATAGCGATTCTTCCCTGATAACCAGTTTGATTGCATTCATCACATCCATTTGCAGAAAAAACAGATTTATTTTTATCTAATCCAAAAATATCTATAGACTCAGTGCTTGGTTTATTTTCAGTCTTACAATGTGGGCAAAGCCTTCTTACCAACCTTTGTGAAATTATTGTTCTTAAACTTGATGCTAACAAAAAGGACTCAATTCCCATATCTCTAAGCCTAGTNATTGCAGCAACTGCATTATTGGTATGAACAGTAGATAAAACAAGATGGCCAGTTAAACTTGATTGAATTCCAATTTGAGCAGTTTCAGTGTCTCTCATCTCGCCAACCATAACCACATCTGGATCTTGTCTTAAGATTGCTCGCAATCCTTTTGCAAATGTATAGCCTGTTTTAGTATTGACCTGTGTCTGNCCTATACCATTAAGTGTATATTCAATCGGATCCTCAACGGTGAGAATATTTTGAGAGGAATCACTTAAATACCTCAAGCCAGCATAAAGTGTTGTAGTTTTTCCTGATCCGGTAGGTCCTGTAAATAGAATAATGCCTTCAGGATTTTTTAATGAACTTTTATAGTTTGAAAGTATTTTTTTTGGTAATCCTAAGTCATCAATATTAATTTGAGCNGATTGTTTNTCTAAAATTCTAAGTACAATTCTTTCACCATAAGATGATGGAAGTGTTGATACTCTTACATCAACATTTTTATCTCCAAGAGATAAGGANACTCTGCCNTCTTGAGGTAATCTTCTTTCAGATATATCAAGGCCAGATATTATTTTAATTCTTGAAATTAGAATAGAGGCAATCTTACTATCTTGTTTAAGAATTTCTTTAAGAATACCATCAATCCTGAAACGTATAATTACAAAATCCTCATAGGGTTCAAAATGAATATCGGAAGCCCTACTTTTTATAGCTTGACTGATTACNCCGTTAATTAACTTAATTATTGGTGCGTCATTATTTCCACTTAAAAGATCCTCTGTGGCATTTATACTTCCTGCAAAATCTTGNAAATCAAAGTCATCTGTTAATTCCTCCGATATATTTTCTTGATGATCACTTGTTGTAAATGAATTAGTAAGAATTTCGTTAAATTCATCTGGATCACATAATTTAAATGTAAATTCTGAGTCTAAAAATCTTTGAATTTCCTGGTATATATTTAGCGATATTGGTTTAGGCGATGAAACTATGATTCCCTTTCCATTTTGAACAGCAATAACTTCATTCTCTTTTACAAAATCATAAGGAAAAATGTTTGTCTGAATGTTTTCTTTAATAGAATCACTCATTATTAGTCTTTAGGATTAGTAAGATCAATAATAGTATTATTCTTTAATTGTTGCTCAGCTTTGAAATAATTATATTTTTCAAGTGAAATCTCATTTGCAATATCTGAATTAGTTAGAATAGTTGGTTTTAAAAAAACCATAAGATTTTTGGTGCTTGTGCTAGTGGACGAGGATTGAAAAATCCTTCCAAGAAGAGGTATTGATCCTAGAAGTGGTACTTTTGANACAACTTCTTGAGTATCNTCATCTATGAGTCCACCCAAAACAATAATTTGATTATTATCAACTAAAACAGTNGTTTCTATNTCTCTTTTATTTGTTATTAGATCTAACCCACTTTGAGATATNCCAGCAACTCCTNAAACACCNTGNTTTATATTAAGAATAACTGATGCTCCCTCATTAATTTGAGGCGTAATTTCCAATTCTATTCCAACTTCTTGTCTGGAAGTTGTTCTAAACGGATTTGAATTATTGGTTCCAAGACTCTCTCCAGTTGTTATAGGAATTTCTTGTCCAATAAAAAGNCTTGCTGGTTCATTATCCATAGCTAATATAGATGGAGTTGATAAAATATTAGAATCAGTATCTTCTGCAATTGCATTTAGAATTCCAACAAAGTTATCTTTTCCTTTCGTTAAATCACCAAAGCCTGCAACTAAACCTTGGGTATTTAATAAAGATGATACGGCCGTATTAGTTAGTGTAACGTCACTTTCATCATCTGCGGCTCCTGCGATTGCAAGAAGGTCTGCTCCAGAACCTGAAAATCTAGTAATGCCTATTGGAATGCTGTCCTCATCATTGCCTGAATAGATGGCTTCAACTCCAAGTCTTGTTGCAGCTTTTTCTGACAAATCAACCACAATTGCTTCAACAAGAACTTGTGCCCTTCTGATATCTAATTTAGAAACAATATTCCTGATAGAATTTAAATTATCTTCGGCTGAAGATATAACTAAAGAATTTGTTTTTTCATGATGAGTAATTACTGTCTTTTTTCCTTCCGCATCACTTATAAAGCTTCCAGAAATTGAGTTTAGTATGGCTGATATATCTTTAGCTTGAGCATATTTTAAATAAATCACATCCATAGAATCATCACTCATTATGTCTTTATCTAAAGAATTTAGAGTATTGGTAATGTTATTAGTTATTAGATCATTGGCTGATAAAATCACAGAATTTGATGGAGTGAACGGGATAGCGATAAATTGATTAATTGTCGGATTGTTTTGTGTTTTAAGTCTGTCCAAAATTCGAACAGCTTCGATTGATGATAAATTATTAAGCTTCAGAATGCTTATCTTTGCAGTATTGTTTTTATCTAAATCATTTAATAGATTCCTAATACGATCCACATTGCTAGCTCGATCAACAAGCAAGATAGAATTTATTGATGTAATGTTAGAAAGATGAGACTGTCTGCCAGTAATTGGTTTTATCATTGGCAAAATTTCTTCAGATGATCTATTTATCAATGGTATTACGGCTGTTTCAAAACCTCCTAAAGAAGAATCGCTTGTCATATCTCGAGTCGCTTCATTTTCAGGCACAACTCTAAGAAATCCATCCTCAGAAATTGCACCGAAACCATTGACCTGGATTGTTCTTAAATACACATCCCAAACCTGATCCCTATTTAAGTTTGCATTTGAGTAAATAGTAATTTTTCCTTTTACTCTTGGATCTAAAATAATTGTTTTTTTTGAAAATTGAGCTATATCTTGTGTAACTTTTTTTATATCTACATCTTCATAATTTAATATAAATGAGTCCTGAGCATTAATATTTCCAAATGAAATTAATAGAACACAAATTAATTTAAATTTTAAAAGACTTCTCATAAATTATTACCAACACGATTCTCAATTCTATATAATTTTTCTTTATTACGAAATATTACTTCATCTTTTGTTACTTCTATTAATTCATAAGTTCCTTCTAATTTTTCACCTTTTGCAACAACATACTCTTTATTGCCTTTCTTTAATATTACAGATGAATCATTTTTACCAGATCTATACCCGATAAGCTGATAATCAAAAGAGGGAATATTATTGATAGCCTCTGTATTACTAATAAGCTCTTTAGAATTAGAATTAAAAGAAATATCAGCCATATTTGGAACATTTAAATTTTTAATATCAGGTCGGTTGAATATTAAGCTCATATTTGACGCAATAAGATACAGCGCAGGCAGAGCCAGAACAAAGATAATAATCTTTTTAATTTTGATAAAGTCCATAAGTAAAAAAGAGCTTTTATTTTAGCTCATTTTTGGACTCAAAACATTTATTGANTAATTCCAGATGCCTTNATAACTTTANTAAGTCTTCCAGACTTCATAAATATGTGAAATTTTTTCCAAATNGTTGTAATCACTTTNCTCTCCACTGTTGCATTTATGAAACATAAATGTGACATTTGTGTGACATTCTAGATAATNTAGGTAATAAAGTAAAGGTTTTTATTGAGAAATAGGGACTGTAAACCAAAAAATAGAGCCTTTTTCTGGTTTAGATTCTAGTCCAACTTCACCATTAAGGTTATTTACAAGATGTTTTACTATNGCAAGNCCAAGTCCGCTACCNTGGTTATCAGTAGCTCTTGCAGAAGCTGTTCTAAAAAATCTACTAAAAATCTGATCTTGATCTTCTGGTGATATCCCCTCTCCATTATCTTCAACAGCAACTTTAATATAATCTTTACCCTCATTTGATGTTGATATTGTTATTTCAGATCCTTTTTCAGAATATTTGATAGCATTATCAACTAAATTATTCATAATTCTTTCAATTGCNTGAAAATCTGCACTTACAGAACCTTTATGATTTGGTNAATACTTAATATCTATATNTTTTTTCTTTGATAAACTNATAATTGATTGANTAAATTTNTTAAAAAATCTATTCAAATCAATTTCCTCAAAATTAAGTTTAAGCTCACCATACTCAATTCTCGATAAATCCAGCAAAGATGAGACCATGTCGGTCAATCTTTCAGCATTATGAAGTATTGCTTTTGCAAATATTTTTGCCTGTTTCTTATCTTCTAGTGCGCTATCAATAAGAGTTTCAGAATTTGCTCTTATGACACTAACAGGAGTTCTTAATTCATGAGATAAATTTGATATAAAATCTCTTCGCATCGAGTCTAAGCTTCGAAGTTGAGTTATATCATGAACAACCAAAATATATTCTTTTGTAGTTTTACTTTGATTGATAGTAGCAAGCACCCATCTGACAGATCTATCATTAACCTCAATCTCAAATTCAATGTCAGCTCTTTTCCTCTTTTTTGATCTTCTATATAAATATCCTAGAGACTTAATTCCTAAATCTTTAATATTTTGACCCTCAACAGTTTTAAGATTTAGAATTTGAGAAAATTGATCATTTTCAAATGTGATATTTCCNTCTTTATCTGTTACAACTACTCCTTCCCCCAAATCATCAAGNACTGATCCGAACTGATCTCTTTGTTTTGCAATTAGATTTATCTTATCTTTTAAATTTTCTGATATTTCTGANATACTTTTGGCAACTTTACGNAATTCTCCTGGTTCATTTTTTAAAGCTTTTATATATCTTTTTTTTGTTCTTCCTTTTGCAATTTTTGATGCTAAGGCTTCTAAATTATAAATGCTCATATATGANAAGTTTGCAAAAATCATTGATGCCAAAGTAGCCACAATGAGTAGTGAAAATATAATTAATGCTAATGAAACGTCATTATTTGAAGTCAAAACAAGTGACAAAAGAACGCCAGCGCCCATTGATATTAATACAATTATGAATATTCGGAATCTAAATCCCATTTTTAATCCGGTGTTCTTGAGAACTTATAGCCAACACCTCTAATGGTTTGAACATACTTACCCATTGAACCGAGTTTTTCTCTCAATCTTTTTATATGTGTATCAACTGTTCTTGTAGTCACCTCAGCATTGTATCCCCATACCTCAGACAGTAATTGATCCCTTGATTGGACCCTGCCTCTTTTATCAACAAGCTCTTTAAGCAAACGAAACTCTAATGCAGTTAATTCTATTAACTGCGAATCAACATGAACCTCATGCGAGTCGACATCAATTTTTAAATCACCAAATTGTCTTTCAACTTCTACAACTTCTTTTGTTTTTGTATCAGATCTTTTAAGAATTGCTTTGACTCTTAGTATTAACTCTCTAACACTAAAAGGCTTTGTAACATAATCATCCGCGCCTAGTTCNAAACCAACTACCTTATCAACCTCATCATCCTTTGCNGTTAAAATAATAATTGGAGTTGNTTCTGTTTCNGANTTAGATTTTATTTTTTTACAAAGGTCTAAGCCAGAGCCATCTGGTAACATTAAATCCAAAAGAATAAGATCAAATTTTTTTGATTTTAGTTTCTCGTTTGCTTCATCTAACGATCCTACTGAAGAAGCTTTAAAGCCTTCTCTGCCGAGGTTGTATTCCAAATTCCTTCGAATATCTGGCTCGTCCTCAATAACTAATATATTCACATTCATAAAATAATATCTGGAATGTCATTTTTACTCTTTTTTTTTAATTTGAAAAGTAAAATATAAATAATTAATTCTCTATAAACATTTTTCGTAAGGCAGGTTTATCAAATTTTCCTGATGCTACTAAAGGTAAATTGGAATCTAGAAATTTTACAACTACAGGTATTTTAAAGGCAGCAAGTTTATTAGATAAGAATTCTGTAAGTGAATCTTTNTCTAAATCTGAACCATCTCTTAAGAAAATTGCTGAACAAAGTATCTCACCTAATCTTTCATCTGGGATTCCAAATACTGATGCTTCAAGAACGTCTGGATGATCATAAATTGCATTTTCAACTTCAGGACAAGCNATGTTCTCTCCTCCTCTTATTACCATGTCTTTAATTCTGTCTACAATAAACAAAAAAGGTCCCTCAAATTTACCCATATCTCCTGATTTAAACCAACCCTGAGCATTCATGCATTCTTTTGTCGCATCCTCATTTTTCCAATATCCCAACATATTTGANTGAGATTTAATTGCAACTTCACCGATTTCACCTTCAGGTAATTCATTCCANTTGGANTCAATTATTTTTATTTCTGTTAATGGTGGAACAACTCTGCCAGCAGAAGATGGATTTTGAATATATTCATCNCCGCTTGCAAGAGTTCCTAATGCATTTGTTTCNGTTAATCCATATCCAATNCCNGGCCTTCCTTTAAAATTCTCATCTAAAAGTTTTACATGCTCTGCTGGCCTTGGACCACCTCCTCCACCTAATACTTTCAAAGAGGAAAGATCATATTTATCTCTATCAGGATGATTCAATAACTCCCAAGTTTGCGTGGGAACTCCAGTTATATCCGATACTTTTTCTTCACTAATTAGTTTAATTGCATCACCAGCGTCCCATTTTTTCATCATAACAACCTTTCTCCCAACCAAAATAGACATTAGAAATGCAACATGACTTCCAGTNGCATGAAATAAAGGAACGCATANTAGAATTGAAGATTCTGAACTTGCCAANGGAGTAGCGTCTTTNCCAAGTCTTGCTTCTCTTTGACTTAAAACAGTTGAAATAAATGCCCAACTAAACATTGAAGATATGACTCCACGTTGTGACGATAAGACTCCTTTTGGCTTCCCGGTTGATCCAGAAGTATAGTAAATTGTTGCATGGTCATCTCTATTAATATCAATATCGGGCCATTCTTCAGAGTGATTTTTTGTGAAATCATCAAATGATTCGAAACTATCATCAGGCGTGTAGGTGGTTATGATTTTTTTTACATTCGTTAAAGATTCAAGTCCTTTTAATCTTTTTTGATCTCCAAATAAAACTTTTGCATCGCAATGCTCCATTGCGTAAATTATTTCATCAGGAACCCACCAAGAATTTAATGGAACACAAACTGCGCCTATTCCAACAATGCCCATATATGCAAAAATAAACTCTGGATTGTTTTGCATACATATTGCAACTCTGTCCCCTTTTTGAATCCCCTCTTCGATAAGAGCGTTTCCAACTTGAGCTGCCTTTGAGATTGTTTCTTTAAAAGTATATCTCTCCGACTCATAAACTAAAAAATCTTTATCTGCATGAAGTAAACCGAAGTCAAAATACCCTTTCAAATTATCAGGAAAAGTTACATATTCGCTGAAAGAATTACCGTTTTCATCCATAATTTCTCGTGTTTCAAAAATTTCGCCAGGTTTGGTTAATTCAGATACGATTTCATTGAATAGTTGGTTTGAATCAGTCATTTTGTGTGATTAATTTTATTTTCCTTTTATAAATATTATTATAACGATACTATATTTAATATATAGCATATTAAAATATTAGCTTAATAGAGGAGAATGAAATGAATTTAGACTTTGCATCAGTCTGGGAGATGATTTCAGATATCGTTCCTGAAAATGACGCCTTGATATGTGGTGACGAAATTATTTCGTGGAAGGATTATGATTTGCAATCAAGTAAGATTGCAACAGCATTAAAAAATGCTGGATTAGGTCCAAACTCAAAGGCAGGACTTTATTTAAATAATTCAAATGAATATCTTATCGGTCAAAATGCAATCTTTAAGATTGGTGGTGTTCCTATTAATGTTAACTATAGATATGTCGCTGAAGAGTTAATTTATCTTCTAGATAACTCTGACTCAGAGGCTGTTTTTTATCATGCATGTTACAGCAGCAGAATTAAAGAGATTTCAGGCTCACTTCCAAATATTAAAGCCTGGATTGAAATTGCTGATGGCACTAAATCAGAATTTGAAGACTCACTAAAGTTTGAAGAACTCCTTGATAGCTGTGATCCTATGGAAAGAATTCATAGAGATCCAAATACTATTTATATGCTCTACACAGGCGGAACAACTGGAATGCCAAAAGGAGTAATGTATAAACAAGGNGAATTCNTGGTTTTTCTNTTTAGAACNTTGAAAGCAATGGGNTATGACGTTCCAGAAGATATAAATAATCTAGAGGANCAAATACATAACTTTAAAAAAGATAATACATTCATAAAAAGTTTAATTGGATGTCCGCTTATGCATGGAACAGGAATGTGGCTTGGCGCTTTTTTACCTCTTCTTCTTGGNGGTACAGCAGTTACATCNCGTAANTTAGGATTTGATCCNGATCAAATGTGGACACAAGTTGAAGATACAGGAACTACAAATATTGTTATTGTTGGTGATGCATTTGCAAAACCAATGTTAGANGCTTTNGATAGAGCAGAAGAAAGCGGAAANCCATATGATTTAAGNAGTGTTAAAGTCATTATTTCTAGTGGTGTTATGTGGAGCGAAGAAATTAAGAATGGTCTTTTAAGGCATCANGATATGATGNTGATGGATACNATGGGATCAACAGAAGGAGGNATGGGTAGTTCGGTATCTACAAGAGACAACCCNCCAAANACTGCAAAATTTTCAATNAACCCAGGTGTAATAATAATTGCTGATGATGGTGAAATTCTANANCCAGGNTCNGAAAAAATTGGTNTAATTGGAACAAGTGGTCTTGTTCCAGTTGGTTATTATAAAGATGAAAAAAAATCTGCAGAAACATTTAGAGAAGTAAANGGAGTTAGATATAGNTTTCCTGGTGATTATGCCAAACTTGAAGAAGATGGAACAATAACTCTTCTAGGACGAGGAAGTAATTGTATAAATTCTGCNGGAGANAAAATATATCCCGAAGAAGTAGAAGAAGCTATTAAAAGAAATGACGAAGTCTTTGATTGTCTTGTTGTTGGNGTTGATGACGAAAAGTTTGGNCAAAAAGTGGTAGCTGTTGTNTCTCTTGAAAANAATAAAGATATTAATGAAGATTCGCTAGTAGANGCAACCAGATCATATATTGCTGGTTATAAACTACCTAAGAAAGTAATATTTGTGGAACAAGTTGAGCGTGCTCCAAATGGCAAGGCAAATTATAAATGGGCCAAAAATATTGCTAATGAAAGTTTTAAATAATAAAAATATTTCGCTTGTTGTTGCTGTGATTGCATCAACACACCTTTATGCAATAGAGCCTATAGCTTACCTTAATTCCTTAGGTTACGAGCCTGCTCAAAAAGAGATAGCTTCTAGTAAAAACGGAATGATAACAACTCAGCATTTCTTGGCTACTCAAGTTGGAGAGAAAATTCTAAATCGAGGGGGTAATGCATATGATGCATCTATTGCGGTTGCTTTCACACTTGCAGTAGTTTTGCCAAGAGCAGGCAATATTGGTGGAGGCGGATTTATGGTGATTTATGATAAAGAAACAGAACAGCCTTACACCATAGACTTTAGAGAAAAAGCTCCTGAACTATCAACAAAAGATATGTATTTAAATAAAGATGGTTCTTTTAATGATAAAAACCTATCTACAGTTGGTTATTTAGCAATTGGCGTTCCAGGAACAGTAGCAGGTTTGTGGGAGGTTCATCAAAAATTTGGTTCATTNCCATGGAATGAATTAATTGAAGATGCAATTTANTATGCAGAAAACGGNTTTGAAATAACTCCATTTCTAGCAGATATATTATTAAGATATAGTGAATCACTGTCTTTATTTGCAGAAACTAAAGAAATATTTCAATTACATTACCCTAATTTCAAAAATAAAACNCTTGTTCAAAAGGATTTAGCAAATACTCTTAAAATAATTGCATCTAAGGGAAGGAAAGGATTTTACGAAGGTGAAATTGCTNAGAAGATATCTAGTGAAATTAAAAAAAATAATGGTCTTATTTCAAAATCAGATCTAAAAAATTACTCTCCAGTTTGGAGAGAGCCGTTAATCTCAAATTATAGAGATACTGAGATTATTACTATGGGNCCACCCTCCTCAGGAGGTCTTCACGTNATACAAATGCTAAACATACTTGAAAATTATGACATAAAAAAAATTGGTCATAACTCACTAGAGTATATAAATTTATTGACTGAAGTAATGAAATTTGCATANGCGGACAGATCAAAATATTTAGGTGACCCGGANTTTTATGATGTTCCTATTAAAAAAATAACAAGTAAAAAATATGCTAATGACATCAATAAAAATATTCAAATTGGAAAATTGACACCTGTTAATGAAATCAATCCTGGAAAATATATGGATGGTGAGAGTCATGAAACAACTCATTTTTCTGTAGTAGATAAAACAGGTAATGTGATTTCTATGACATACACTTTAAATTCTACATTTGGTTCAAAGGTTGTTATTGAAGGAACTGGAATATTAATGAATAACGAAATGGATGATTTTTCTGCAGCCCCAGGAATACCAAATCAATTTAATTTACTAGGAGCAGAAGCTAATGAAATAATTCCATTTAAGAGACCTTTGAGTTCAATGACTCCAACAATAGTTCTAAAAGATAAGGAATTATTTTTTACGACTGGAAGTCCAGGAGGAGCAAGGATAATATCAGCAGTATTGCAATCAATTTTGAACATTATAGATTTTGATATGGACTTAGAAGATACAACTGCAGCAAAAAGAATACATCATCAGTGGTATCCAGATATTCTTGAATACGAATTTACATTAGATAGTTCAATTGAGAAAAACCTAAAAAAAATGGGGTATAAAACAGAATCAAAGCTACCATTGACTTGTCTTCAAACTATAATGTTTAAAAATGGTATTTATTATGGATATGGAGATTTTAGACGAGTGGATGCATTAGCTTCAGGGAATATAAGTGATTGATAAATTGTTGATAATTGGTGCTTATGCATTGCCTGTTTTATTCCTTTTAACATTTTGTTTTTATATTACAAAAAAGTAGAAATTGATTAATATCTATAATCCAGTTTTTATAAGTCTAAGTTCTTTTTCAATTATTGATTTAATAATAATTTCAATATTTTTTTTATCGATTGGCAGTTTCTGTTCGTCAATAATTTTTAGGCTTGCTCCTAACAGCCCATTTCCTTTATCTAAAATAAGATCTTGTTGTCCTTCATGTTCAAAAAAAATTGATGCTATTAATTTGATACCTTTGTTTGGATTTATGATTCAAAGTGGTAAATGTAAGTTTTGTAATTCAAATATTTCAAAATTTTATCCGTTTACAGAAATATTTTTTTTATTAATAGGTGTTTTACTTACAACTAACTATGGAATTGGTCTATCAACTATTGTCTATACAGTAATTATTTTTTGTTTCTACATACTATTTTTTCTTGATTACAAATATTTATATCTACCTGTATACATAAATTTATTAATAGTACTTTTAGGAATAACTTTTAATGCTCAATATCAATTATTCATAGATGAAACTTTTTTGATCTTAGGCATCAGGCCAATTTTTTTTGCACTTTACGGCCTTTTTTTTGGTTACTCCTCACTTTGGTTAATAAATCTTATATTTAAAGTTATAAAGAAAAAGGATGGTATTGGTGGAGGAGACTTTATCTTATTTGGAGGAATTGGTTCAATCCATGGTCCAATCGCATTACCAGTAATATTGTTTATAGGATCTTTTTTGGGGTGTCTTTATTTTATATTTTCTAAGAAGGCAGTTAATGGCGAGTTGCCATTCGGGTCTTTTTTGATACTTAGTTCTTTGATCTATTTTGTATTAAATTTAATGAACTTTTCATTTATTAATTAGTCATATTGATAAAGGCCTTTGAATATCCTCACAGTTCATATCCCCTAGGTCTTAAAAGCAGGCAAAAAATGCCTGCTTTTTTTTATATTTTTATTTTTATTATCAGAAATGTGTTATAAATAGAGAAATTAATTTAAATAAACAAATATGAAAAAATTTACTTTACTGCTTACTTCAATATTTATAATTGCTGCTTGTTCACAAAGTGATAATCAAAATCAGAGTGAAACAACTGAAGCACCAACATCTCTCGTAGAATATGTATGGCATAAAGCTGGATCAGACTTTTCAGCAGATAATCTTGCTATGTTAATTAGATCCTGGAATGGCATGATAGATGATGCTATGTGTAGCGGAATGACGGGTGCAAACATCTTAACTCCCGAGGTTGCGAATGAAGGATATGATTTTATTTGGGTTTTGCTGTGGGATTCTCAAAGCAGCCGAGATGCATGTTGGAATGATTGGACTACAAATTTACAGTCAAATTGGGACACTATGATAGATGGCATTATGCAATATGATTTAGATAATGTTTATCTTTTTGGTTGGACAATAGGACAGTATCCAAAAGTTGAAAATGATACTGGGTCATTTGTTAATAGCTTTAACTTTTGTAACTATAATGAAGGCTACTCCGAGGCTGATCTTGATACCTTTAGAGATGATATAGCTGCAACAAATTGGAGTGATTCATATTGGTATGGCCTTTTAGACCCAAAATTTGAACCAGCGGATCCAGCACCAGACTTTGTTTGGTTAAATTTATGGGCCAATAGTACTGAAAAAGAAATTGCACAAAACAAATATAATAATAGTGATCTTCCTTCAACAACAGGTGCAGCATTCACATGTAACAATGTTGATTTTTCTGGAGTAGCAATTAGAAGATAATGGAGCGGGTGACGGGATTCGAACCCGTACCAATAGCTTGGAAGGCTATTGTGCTAGCCATTAACACCACACCCGCTTTGTCGGGAAATTATAATAAAAAAGGGAGCAATATGCTCCCTATTTTTAAAATACTCAAGTTATAAGGAAAGCGTCATAAATCTTAGAATCAATACATTTGGCATTTTCTTGGAACTCTTTTTTTACATTTTCTGCAATGGGATTATTAATCCAGTTTGCGCTAATCTCACTTGAAAAGTTATCTTTATAAATATTATTTATCCATATAAAAGAGTTTGGATAATCCTTGTTATGAAGATANAAAGCCTCATATGATATGTTTAATGATTTTATTTCCAAAGAAAATCTTTCTATTGCAATTCTAAATGTTCCAAAGTTATATCCCTCATTATATTCACAACGTAAAATTTCNGAGACATAGTCAGGGNTAAAACTTTCACTCTCATTCACTAATAATTTTTGACCATATAGTTCTTCTATATCAAATTTACAGCTAGCAATTTCATCAAATCCCCCTCTNCTTAATCTATCAAGAATATAGTTATATATGTCTTGATCTGAATAATTCTTAAAATTGATAATAAATTGGTTTACATAATTAGGTTTTGGAAAATAAACATTAATATCGTATTTGATATCATTTTGCTGCAATTCTGATCTTAATAATGTTGATAGGAAGGACTCAAGATTTAGTAAGGTATACCCTTCATTAAATTTACATTCAAAAAATTCTGCAGAAAATTCATAATTAGGTTCAATTAATAAATTTGCTTCTATTTGTTTAGTATTTTCTGATGAACATGAAACAAGAAAAGCTATAATGAGAATAATTGTATAAGATTTTTGCATATTTAAGATTATAGTTAATAAGATGAAAAGTTTAAGAATTATTTTTGTTGATCAACTGTCTTCTAATAATCCAACCTTAGAAAGAATAAATTCAAATGATATTTTATTGTTTTATGAACCAATAGAAACTTTTTATGAAATTAAACATCACAAACAAAAAATTACATTATTAGTGTCGGCTTTGAGACACCTTATTGAGAGAATAAATCATAAAAATGTAATACATCAAAAGATTGAAAAAAATAAGAAATGTGATTTGGTAAAATTATTAAAAAAAATAATTTCTGACGATAATGTGAATAAAATCATCATTGCCAAGCCTTCAGATTTTAAAATTTATAAAGATCTCTTATTTTTTTCACAATCAAATAATATTGAAATAGAAATTTTAGAAGATAAAAAATTTATCTCAAATGTTGAAGATTTTACTGATTGGGCATCAGATAAAAAAACAAGAATACAAGAATATTACTATCGTTGGTTAAGAAAAAAATACGATGTATTTATGAGTGAGGAAGGTAAGCCTATTGGAGATAAATGGAATTTCGATAAAGACAATAGAAAGGGAATTAAGCAACTACAGTCAGATATTCCTGAAAGAAAAAAATTAGCACCNGATCAAATAACTTTTGATGCCATGGTTGATGTAGAGGAGTGTTTTCCAAAATCAATTGGTACCTTGGAAAACTTTAATTGGGCTACTACTCATGAGGAAGCTGAAAATTTGTTAGATGACTTCATTGAAAGATATCTTTTAAATTATGGATCATTTCAAGATGCGATAAATAAAGAAAANACTTTTATGTTTCACTCTTTATTATCNCCNTATCTTAATTGTGGCCTNCTTGATCCAAAAATTTGTATTGAAAAAGCAGAAAAAAAATATTACNAATCGAATGGAGAAATTCCAATAAATTCTNTCGAGGGTTTTATAAGACAAGTATTAGGATGGAGAGAGTTTATTAAGGGTGTGTATTGGGAAAATATGCCCAAGTATAAAAATCTTAACTTTTGGTCTCATAAAGGTAAGTTAAATTCTAATTGGTATGAAGGAACTACTGGCATCCCTCCCCTAGATGATGCAATAAATGAATCAAGCAAATTTGCTTATTCTCANCACATAAATAGATTAATGATCATTGCAAATCTTATGAANCTTACNGGCATTAATCCTAANGAAATGTATAGATGGTTTATGGAAATGTATATCGATTCATANGATTGGGTTATGGTTCCNAATGTATATGGTATGGGTTCATATGCTGATGGNGGAATATTTTCNACCAAACCNTACATTTGTGGATCAAGTTATATGCTTAAAATGTCTAANTANAAAAANGANGAATGGTGCGATACGGTAGATGGCTTATATTGGAGATTTGTTGAAAAAAATATTAACTTNTTTAAANCCAATCCNAGNTTAGCAGTTATGACTAGNTCCTTAGANAAAATGAATAAAGAAAGAAANAAANATATATTTAAAAAAGCAGAGATATTTATTAAAGAAAATACNNTNTANNNNTAATAATCAAGANCNTCAAGCAAGAATGGTATNGCATTTTGAGANATAATTGNTGTGTTNTGNTCTAAATTNGANATGACTTTATAGCGCCATCTAAANGGAATCTTATTTTTTTCACTAAAACTAACTATATTTTTAAAATAGCTGGTTCCTCTATCAAATCTATTTGCACCTTGTTTTCTTGCGCCTCTACTATTATTAAGTGATTCATGAT